>NC_018870.1:353750-707500 GCF_000305935.1 Thermacetogenium phaeum DSM 12270
TTCGTACTGCGGCGACAGCTCGGACCGGCAAAAGGTGATCACGCGCAGCGTGCAGGAAGAAATCAAACGATTATTCCGCGGCGAAGCCATCAATCCCAGATTTATAGAAGGAATGAAACAGCACGGGTATAAGGGAGCGGCCGATCTGGCCAATTACGTAGCGCATAGTTATCAATGGGACGCAACCAGTGATGTGCTGGAAGACTGGATGTATCAAAAATTTGCCGAAAAATATGCCTTTGATAAGGATATGCAAAAATGGATGAGGGAAGTAAACCCCTGGGCGCTGCAGCGGATCTTGGAAACCCTGCTGGAGGCCTCGCAGCGCGACCTGTGGCATGCTGACGAACAGACCAAAGGGGAGTTGCAGGCTCTCTATCTCGCCATCGAGGGGGAACTGGAAGAGCGCAGCGATGAGCAGCGGTAAACCGTTGAAGATGCTGGTAATGAGCCTGACGGGGTGGTGCAACTTTGCATGCCGCTACTGTTATGCCGAGGAACACCCCCATGGGATGATGAGCCTCGATACTGCCATTCGGGCGGTCGAACTGGCGGCAGCTGGGGGTAAGCCTTTTCACCTACAGTTTAGCGGCGGCGAGCCTCTCCTCAACTTTGAGGTGATGCAGGGGATCGTCCGCTACGTGCAAAAGCGGCGGATTCCCGCTATTATGCAGGTGCAGACAAATGCCTCCCTGCTGGACAGGGAAAGGGTGTCCTTCCTGCGGGCGGCGCGGGTGGGTGTCGGCATCAGTCTGGACGGCAGGCCGGGGATCAATGACCGTTTGCGTCGTCTGCCGGATGGAAAGGGGGCCAGCCTTCAGATACTGCGCGGTGCCGAACATCTGGCTGCAGAGGGGATGGAAATCGGCATAACCTGTGTCATTGCCAATGAGAACGTCAGCCAGTTGGCCGGTGCGGTGGAGATGGCCTACTATCTGGGGAACGTCCGGAGAATCGGCTTTGATCTGCTGCGCCGCCAGGGGCGGGGTAAAATGCTGACACCCCCGCCGGCCGAGGCAGTGGCAGAGGGCATGTTGGAAGCCCTTCGGACGGCAGAGCGGCTCGCCCGTTTTACCGGAAGAGCCCTGCTGATTTCGCAACTGGAACGGGTGGAAATCCTTGCGCGGGGAACGGCTTCAGGTTTTGGGCACTGCCACGCAATGAACGGAGAGGCGGCCTTTGTGGATGCCGAGGGTCGGATTTATGCCTGTTCCTCATTGGTCGGAGACGAGGACTTCCGGCTGGGAGACGTCTGGGGTGGTATTGACGTCAAGAGGCAACAGGCTGTTGCAGCACTGATCTGGGATAGCATGGCCTTTTGCCGGGAATGCCCTGCTTTTTCCCTGTGTGGTGGAGGCTGTTTTGCCCGCTGGTACGGCTCCGGTTGCGTCGGCAGAGCGTATGAGGCGGAATGTGCTCTGAAACGGGTGTGTATCCGGTGGTTTCAACAACAACGGGGGGAGAAGATAGAATCATGAAAGTGGCGTTGTTGCATTTGGATTTGAGCGGTGGGCCGCAGGACGCCAACCTGCCCATGCTGCAGCAGGCCCTTGGTTTGGCTGCGGGAGAGGGGGCAAACTGGGTTGTGACCCCGGAGATGGCCTTGCAGGGCTACTTCTTTGCTGAAAAAACTGCTCAGGTGAAGATCCCGGTACAGCCGGACGCTTCACTGGGTCCCGTTATTCAGTTGGTTATCAGACACCGGCTGACTCTTTTCCTGGGGTGCGCGGAACGGGATGCCGAGACAGGCAAGTGTTATAACAGTTGCCTGGTGATCGGATCGGATGGGAGTGTCCTGGGGCGCCACAGGAAAACGCGATCCCACAAAAAAGGGGCAGAGGCCTGGGTGACAGAGGGGGATAAGCTGGAACCCATATCCTGCCCGGGGATGAAGGTCGGGATTATGGTCTGTGCCGATTCCTGGTTTGTCGACAAGGCGCGGGTTTTAAGGGATAAGGGAGCAGAAGTCCTCGTTGTGCTGGCAGCTTGGCCGCCAACAGAGGAATGCGGCCCGGGCGACTGCTGGGAGAGGTGCTCCATGGCCACCGGCCTGCCCGTATGGGTCTGCAACCAGACGGGAAACCGTGAAGCGATCGATTTCAGCCAGGCACAGAGTGTGGTGGTCGCCGACGGTAAGGCCCTGTTCAGCTACAGCGGTTTGCAGCCTGCTGTGTTGCTCTTCGATTGGGATTGCGAGCGGAAGCGTGTGTTGTCGGACCGGTTTAAAGTGGTTGCTGTAGACTGATTTTTTGCCTAGTGAAAGGGGAGAAGGAGAGATGTTACTCTGTACCTTATCAACCGGTGATACCGTCTATCGGTATGAAAAAAGGATCGTGGTCAGTTTCAAGCAGCCGCGCAAGGTTCTCAGCACTTCAGTATTAAATGGAGGCTACCGCGAAGACCTGACGGCAGTCTTCAATTATGATTGCAGTACAGGAAACGATACCTGCTGTTCACTGCGTGCCCCAACCTATGAGGAGCATATGCGGCTGGAGGCAAAGGAACTGGGATTTGATCCGGAGACGGTTACCGGTATGGGAACAGCCGCCCAGATGGAAAACGCGGCTATCAAGATATTAAAACATAAAGACCTGACGGTAACGGCGATCGTCACCGGCGGTGTGGAAGTCAATGGAGGCCGGGTGGGAGATCCGGCCGACTATTTTCAGCCTGTTGATAAAGGGATCCTGCCTAAGCCGGGGACGATCAACATCATGCTGGTAATCGACGCCGATATGCCCCCGGGGACCATGGCAAGAGCGCTGGTGACCTGCACGGAAGCCAAAACGGCAGCTCTGCAGGAACTGATGGCCGGCAGCAATTATTCCAACGGGCTGGCGACAGGATCGGGAACGGACCAGACCATAATCATTGCCAATCCGGCTTCAGCATTGTATTTGCAGAGTGCAGGAAAACACTCCAAACTGGGCGAACTGATCGGCCGTTCGGTTAAATCTGCCGTCAAGGAGGCGCTCTTGAGGCAGACAGGTTTATCGCCGCAGATGCAGCACAGCGTTCTGCGGCGCCTGAAGCGCTTCGGAGTTAACGAAGAAACGCTGTGGCAGGAATATGCGAAGGACGGGAGCGGAGAGATTGAGCGGCAACGATTTCTGGACTGCCTGCACCGGATAGATCGGGATCCGCGACTTGTGACCTACACCTCTTTGTACGTTCACTTGCTGGACCAACTCATCTGGGAACTTTTATCAGGGGAGGAAGCCGTTCAGGCAGGTAATGAATTGTTGTTGCTGGTTGCCGGCAAGTTCGGCGTTCCCGGGACAGTGATAGGCGGCCCGGAGCTTCAGGATTGCCTTCAGGCATGGGCGGATATGCTGGTTAAGATTGTGAGAATGAATCTCAATGTTGAGCAAAGGATTGAGCATTGAAAGACCGGTCATTGTTCTGAAAAACGGTTTTTAAGGAGCGGAGAAGTGTGGAAGATGAAAGGGTGATTTTATGTCAGAAAGAAAGGGTTTAATTATAGTTCATACCGGAAACGGCAAAGGGAAAACAACTGCGGCTCTGGGGATGGGGATGCGCGCATGGGGGCAGGGGCTCAAGGTTTTGGTGATCCAGTTCATCAAAGGCAACCGGATTTATGGCGAACTGAAAACTATTGCCAGACTGGGGCCGGATTTTGAGATACGCCAGATGGGCGAAGGCTTTATTAAGGGCCCGAATGATGATGCGGTGGCAGAGCACCGGAGAGCTGCCGAAGCAGCCTTGCAGGCGGCCGGAACGGAAATCTCATCAGAAAAATGGGATCTGGTCATCCTGGATGAGATTAATTACGCAATTAGTTACGGGCTCGTGCCTCTGGATGCGGTGTTGGGATTACTGGATCAGAAACCTCCCTCATTGCACCTGGTCTTGACCGGACGGGATGCCAGCCCGGAGGTCATCGAACGGGCCGACCTGGTTACCGAAATGAGAGAGGTTAAACACCCTCTTAAAAATGGGATCAAGGCTCAAAAGGGCATAGAGTTTTAGCATCCGCGCCCGGCATGTGGAAAAACCACGTGCTCAACTGTTGAGGGCTCTCAGGTTCTGCTAAATCTGTGAAAACCGGAGGGAAGACGATTTGCTGGTTATCAAAGATCTCGTTAAAAAGTATGGAGATATTACTGCAGTAGATCATCTGAATCTGGAGATCGGCAAGGGGGAGTTCTTTGGCCTGTTGGGGCCCAATGGGGCTGGAAAAACGACCACAGTCCGCATGATCAGCACCCTGACGCCGATGACTTCCGGATCGATCAGTATCGACGGCCAGTCTCCGGACAGGAACCTGACTTCGGTCAAGCTTAAGATCGGGGTTGTCCCCCAGCATAACAATTTGGAAAGTGAAATGACAGCCTGGGAGAACCTCGAGATGCACGGACGCCTCTATAATATGCCGAAAGCAATACGGAGAAAAAGGATTGTCGAGCTGCTGGAATTTACCGAGCTGTCCGACCGGGCCGGCGACCTGGTAAAAACCTTTTCCGGTGGGATGAAACGGAAGTTGATGATCGCCAGGGCCCTGATGCACAGGCCCGAACTGTTGCTGCTCGATGAACCGACGGTCGGCCTCGATCCGGCGGTGAGAAGAAAGATCTGGGATCTGCTGAAGAGCTTGAGCAGCAACGGGCTAACCGTGCTGCTGACGACCCACTATATCGAAGAGGCCGAAATTTTATGCCATCGGGTGGGGCTGATGGACAAAGGAAAACTCGTTGAATTGGGCTCTCCCGATAAATTAATTGAAAAGGTAGGGAAGTTTGTGGTGGAGTTTTTTGAGGATGGAGAAACCAAGAGAGAGTTTTTCGAAACAAGAGATGATGCCGTGGTTTTTGCCTCCAAATTGCATGGGAGTGTTAAGATTCGTTCCTCCAACCTGGAAGACGTGTTTATAAAATTCACAAACAGAAGGGTTGGGGACTGATGGCGGGCTTCACATGCATCCTGTGGCAGGAGTATGTTCTGTTCAAACGTAATTTCTGGAATATTACCATCAGTAACATGATCGCTCCCACCCTCTATTTAATTGCTTTCGGCTGGGGGCTGGGAGGGGGTATGCGCATCGATGGCAGTGATTATATCAGCTTTGTGATCCCTGGGATTATTGCCTTGACGACGATGACTGCCAGTTTTAGCGCTGTTGGAAATGCCATTAACATATCAAGGTTATACGAGAAAACCTTTGAAGAATTTATGGTGGCTCCTATCAGTATGTTGGTTTACGCCGCTGGGAAAATTACAGCCGGAGCTCTAAGAGGGATTTATTCCGGTTTCTTAATAATCATCCTGGCATTCGTTTTTGGAGTGAGAGTCCATCTTAACGGCTATTTTTTGCTGGTTATGATCCTGAACTGTCTGGCCTTTTCGGCCATCGGTTTTACTGCGGGGATATTCATCAAATCGCATGCCGATATGGCCAAATTCACGAGCTTTATTATCACTCCCATGGCCTTCTTATGCGGCACCTTTTTCCCTCTGGACAAGATTCCTCATGTCTTAAAGGTCTTCATCTGGTTGTTGCCGCTGACACATACCAGTTTGGGGTTAAGGAACAGTGGCGGAAATATTGGAGACATGATTCTCCACATTGTAATATTGTTACTGTATTTTCTAATTATCTTAGCGATTGGTGTCGTTCATTGCAAAAAAACAGAATAAGAGTATAAAATATAACCCAACAGTTCAACTGTGGTGCTTCAAATTTCATCCTGTTCCATTAACAGAGCACCGATTAACCTTTCAGCAGAAGCATGGTTGGGAAAGATGCGGATAACTCGTTCTCTGCGATGAATTTCTTCGTTCTTGCGCTCAATGCTGTTTAGCAGTGCGCAGCCGTTTGCGATAGCGCTCAGGCAGTACGAGCACCGCTGTGGCGTCATCAAAGACCGTAAGTGACCATGAACATGAAGTTGATCCTTCATGCGTTTAGGACAGGTATCCCCAAGCAAAAAAAGGCTGTGGGGGGTTCCCACAGCGAATTTATAGGTACTGATGCCGATCTGCGTTTTCAGGGGGAAAGGCTGCTGCCACAACGAAACCGGCCGCTGGAAAGTGTCCAACGGCCGGTTTGACTGTCGGCTGCTTTGATCTCCGACGGCTTGGCCCGGCTGGTGGAGCAGGTCCTGAAGCAGATTATGGTCATCCCTGCTGTGTGCTAGCGGCCGGTTATCGGGCGGCGCTACTTGTAACAGGAAGCAGGAGTTTTTTATCCTGTGTTGAATTAGTGTTTTAGATAACAGCATGAAGCTGTTCAAAAGGAAACTGGGTTAATTTAGTTAAGGTTACTACTTATTACAATATTCAGGCCACGAAGGTCTGTTGCCTTGTCGAAACGGGGCAGATCCTTCGTGGCTTTTATTTGTGTGCTGGCGAACTGGAGGTGGTTTCAAGGACAGCAGTGTTGATTCTGATCCCAGCGGCAAACGACCGGAACTCGACACTACCGAGGCGAAGGACGGCTAATATGATCGGCACCGTTTCTGCTGTTAACATTAACTGGTAAACTTCTGGTTTCTCGAGGTTACGTTCAGGGTTAACTGGCTAGCTTTTTGTTTTGCATTATTGGGGTGTTAATGTTGAGAGGGGGTGTTGCCGTGCCTGAGGAAGAGTTGCGAAGGTTGGACATGGTAAGAGAGACGATAAGAGAACTAAGGAATCTGGGTATAAGGGGGACACTATATAGTGTCGTTATAACCAGGGTTGGCCCGTGGACGTTAAGCTATATCAAATATGACGATGGGACGATCGGGTGTGGGTGCGCAAATAATGAAGCGGAGAGGGAAGAAATTCCAGATGATGTCTCGTTTATAAAGGACTTACTCAACTTGAACACTTACGAAGTTGTTGACAGATTGGAAAGCTTTGGGGACAGTGTGTTTATTAATTCGTTGAGAACTTCGATAGCCTCAGCTCTCTCCTACAAATTGATGAGCGATGTAGGTTTACTCAAGAAAGAGGGATACGATGCTGAAACCTTTATCGCTCCAAATTTGCCCCTCTTTGATCCTTCAAAATTCGTGCAACCGTCGGACATAGTAGCGATGGTTGGTTTTCATATGACGGTAACCCCATTATGTGCGGATATTGCGAAGGAAGTGCTCGTGACTGAACTTATGGACTTAAAAGAGTTATCCGTGATAGAACTCGGTGTCAGGGAGAAATCTAACGTAAAGATATTCCCCGCTGACAAGAGTAAGGAGATTTTAAGCAGGGCTGATGTCGTTTATATAACTGGCGAGACGGTGGTAAATGGGACAATAGACGAAATTCTCGAGTTTTCGAAGAATGCTAGAACAAGGATAATTTATGGCCCTACTTCAGCTTTTTATCCTAAAGTCCTCTTTGAAAGGGGAGTAGATGTTTCTTTGCCAATGATCTTTCCCAATACGCCCGATTTCCGGAGGCGCTTTGTGCTAAGTAGAGGTAATTGGTACTTCATGAGAGACGTAAAACAATTGCTGATCAGGAGATCAAGGACATAGGGACTGTTACTACTCCTGTTGGGGGATTCGGAGTCTACTTCGCTTAGAGCAAGGAAAGGGGGCCGATTTATGAGGGATAATTGGCGGATGATTTATATGTCGAGATAGTGGTTCAATGGGAGATAGGCCAATACCGTAAGATGCCGATTTAAAAGGAGGGAAGTTCATGAAAAGGCTTTTGGCGTTTCTATCTTGTTTAATGGCTGTTGTTTTGTTAGCAGGTTGTGGGGATAAAACGACGGTTTCCGAAAAAAAGCTTACAGAGTCGCAACAGGTTCTCAAAGTTGCTATAGCCACGGATGTCAACACTTGGGACATCACCCAGTTTCCCGATGGCGATGGCAGGTTCGTTTGGTCGCAGATTTACGAAACCCTGGTGCGGTTAGATGAAGACCTTAACATGATACCTGGCTTGGCCGAATCGTGGGAGCCTCAGGATAACGGCAAGGTGTGGATCTTCCACTTGAGAAAAGGTGTGAAGTTTCATGATGGGACACCCTTTACTGCGGAAGCGGTAAAATATTCCTATGGTGAAAGAGCATATGTTACCAAAGTCAAAACACTAGAGTTCGAAGATATAGAAGTGGTAGATGACTATACGGTGAAATTCATCTGCAAAAAATCCATTCCGCTTCCGACGTATTTGACACATGTTGCCTGGCCCATCGTAAGCCCCACCAGCATTGACTCCCAGGGGAATTTTATTAAACCCATAGGAACAGGCCCTTTTAAATTATCCAAACATATTGAGGCACAGGAAATCGTTTTGGAAAGGAATGATGATTACTGGGGAGAAAAACCGAAACTGGAAAAGGTGATATTTAAGATTATCCCCGATGCTTCTACCCAAGTGCTTGCCCTTAATTCCGGAGATGTAGACATGCTCATCAAGGTTCCGGAGTCAGAGGTCAAAAACCTGGAGAAAGACCCTGACATAAAAGTATACCGGAAGCTAACAACCTTTACCGACTTTCTCCACTTTAACTGCAAACGTGAGCCATTTAACGATGTCAATGTACGAAAAGCTGTTGCTTATGCGGTAGATACTGAGAGTATTGTCAAGAACATTCTTGACGGGGTTGGCGTAGCAGCCAAAGGACGCCCTTATTCACCGGTAATGCTTTATTCTGCTCCTGATCTTCCTCTTTACAGCCCGGATTTAGAGAAAGCCAAAAGTTTTTTAGCCGCTGCAGGTTACCGTGATACTAATGGGGATGGGATTGTTGAAAAAGGAGGAAAGCCGCTAAAAATAGATTTGCTGGTCTCTCCATCATGGAGTGCTAGGCAGATTAAGGAAGCTGAGGCCATCCAGGACCAGCTTGCCAGGGTTGGGTTTGCTGTTGAGATAAAGCAATTAGAAAGTGGGGCCCTCACGCGACTGGAAGACGAGGGGAATTTTGGTGTAATTTTGCGGACCGGTTTCTACGTTTGGGGGCCATACCCGCACCATGTTAAGATCCACCATTCAAAGAACTATAAAAGCCATTATCAGAACGGGGAATACGACAGGCTTGTGGAACAGGGTGAAAGCACTGTCGATGAGGTAAAGAAGCAACAGATTTACGAGCGAATCCAAAGGATGGTATTAGAAGAACTCCCTGCATTCTACATAGTTCATGAGGAAAAGGTTGTGGCTGTTAGAGAAAATGTCCAAGGCTTTCAAATCACGGCTGAAGATCCCTGGCTAGAGCTGAAAGGTGTTTACCTTGCTGCTAAGTAAGTGTTTGTGTGCCTCTATGCCTCAACCCCCTTCCGCGATGAAGGGGGTTGAGGTTGGCTATCGCTAAAGCCGTGTTAGATGTTACGAGGAATCGGGGGAGGTTTTTCGTGCTCAAATACATTGCCAGGCGCCAGCTGTTAACGATTGTTGTTGTGCTGGGCGTAACCATACTGACTTTTTCCATTATGCACCTGGCGCCGGGGGACCCTGCGGAAATGATCGCCATCGCCAGGTATGGAATGGAAAATTTGACCCAGGAAGACATTGAGCAGATAAGGAAGGCGGAAGGACTAGATGCTCCTGTTTACGTCCAATACGCCAGATGGCTGAGCCACGTGGTCAGAGGCGATTTTGGGCGTTCTCTGATCACCGGGGAACCGGTGCTGGAAGAGATCTTAACTCGCTTTCCAGCGACGTTAAAACTAGCCCTGGCGGCGATGATCGTCTCTTTGCTTATTGCCATACCAGTTGGAATTGTTTCCGCGGTAAAGCCATATTCTTTGTCTGACTATTTGAGTATGACGGGGGCATTAATAGGAGTTTGCATGCCCAATTTTTGGCTTGGTCTCCTTCTTATCCTCCTGTTTTCGGTATACCTTGGCCTGTTTCCGGTTTGCGGTTACGGGGGTTTAAAGCACATAGTTCTGCCCGCCTTAACTTTAGGAAGTGGGATGGCTGCCATTACTACCAGGCTAATAAGATCGAGCATGCTTGAGGTTCTAAAACAGGATTACATTACTACTGCCAGAGCCAAGGGTTTGAGTGAAAAGAGCATTATTGCCAGACATGCCCTTAAAAATGCCTTTATTCCTGTGATCACCGTTATTGGTCTACAGTTTGGCCACTTGCTCGAGGGAACCGTAATTGTCGAAACTATCTTTGCTTGGCCAGGCATCGGAAAACTTTTGGTGGATTCCATCTTTGCGCGCGATTTCGCCTTAATTCAGGGTTGCGTGTTATTTTTCGCGGTGGTCTTTGTAATAATCAATCTGCTGGTAGATATTTCTTATGTTTACCTGGATCCCAAGATCAGGTATGAAAAGGAGGGGTAGCCGTGAACGGAGTCGTGGTAAAAGCCCAGCCGCGTATCTACTCATTAGCCCGGTTTAGCAGAAACAAAACAGCGGCAACTGGTCTGGTGATCATCTTGTTTCTGGTGTTTGTGGCTGTTTTTGCTCCTGTTCTGGCTCCCCACCACCCTTATGAGCAGAATCTAGAAAAAGCCCTGCTTCCTCCATGTGGGGAGTATCCGTTTGGGACCGATGACCTGGGCCGGTGTGTTTTTAGCAGGATTATCTTTGGAACAAGAATTTCACTGCAGATCGGGGTCACGGTAACTGCGATCACCGCTTCCATTGGTGTAACCTTGGGCCTGTTAGCCGGGTACTACGGCAGGCTGGTGGATGAAATAATCATGCGGCTGGTAGATATTTTGCTGGCCTTTCCCGGTCTGGTGCTTGCCCTGGCAATTGCCGGTCTTTTGGGGCCTGGTTTGTTTAACGTTATGCTTGCCCTGGCAGCGGTCGGCTGGATGGGTTACGCGCGCGTAGTCCGGGGTGCTGTCCTTGCGGTAAAGGAAAAGGAATTCGTTGAATCGGCAAAAGCCATTGGCGCCAAAGACCTCTATATCTTGCTCAGGTATGTTTTGCCGAACGTGAGTGCGCCGGTTATTGTGATGGCCACGTTAGGTGTTGGTTACGTGATACTGGCTGCTGCCGGTTTGAGCTTTCTGGGGTTAGGGGTGCAGCCGCCTACCCCGGATTGGGGAGCAATGCTGAACAGCGGCAAAGCATTTATGCGCACCGCTCCCCACCTGACCGTATTCCCCGGTCTGGCCATAATGATCACGGTGATGGCCTTTAATTTCCTGGGAGACGGTCTGCGGGATCTCCTTGACCCTAGATTGAAGGAAAAGAAAATCGAATAGGAGGGAAGAGTTTGTGAACCGCCTGCTCAGTATTCGGAACTTGAGGACAGTCTTTCACACAGAAGAAGGATTAGTGAAAGTTGCTGATGACATAAACTTGGACATCGCCGAAGGAAGAACAGTTGGCTTAATTGGTGAAACAGGCTGCGGCAAATCAGTGCTCGGCCTTTCCATCTTAAGGCTTTTGCCACCCAATGTCAGCATTGAGGGAAAGATTTATTACAAGGGGCAAGATATCCTGCAATTGGGCGAAGAACAAATGCGCCGGTTGAGGGGTAAAGAAATAGCCTTAATACCTCAGAGTCCCTCTACTTCACTTAACCCGGTTTTAAAGATCGGCGTCCAGATTACCGAAGCCCTGCAACTACACCGAAAACTGACACGAGAAAAGGCAGAAGGAGCAACCCTGGAACTGCTGCGATTCCTCAATCTACCGGAACCTGATAACAAAGTAAAAGAATATCCACACCAGCTCAGTGGCGGGATGAAGCAAAGAGTTCTAGCTGCCATTGGTATGGCTGGGAAGCCTTCTCTGCTTATTGCTGATGAGCCGACAAAAGGCCTGGATGCCATAATCCGGATTCAGGTAGTGGAAGTTTTGCGCCGTCTGACAAAAGAGACAGGAGCGGCGATGCTGTTGATCACGCACGACTTAAAAGTAGCAGCCAGCCTTTGTGACGAAATAGCAGTAATGTATGCCGGGGAGATCGTAGAACACGGACCGGCGGAACGGGTGCTAAAGCATCCAGGGCATCCTTATACGAGGGGTCTGCTGGCTTCGCTACCTGACAATGGGTTGAAGCCTATCCCGGGTTCCAGCCCGAGCTTGGTAAATCTACCTGCCGGGTGTAAGTTTCACCCACGCTGTGCCGGAGCAAGAGAGGTATGTGCAGAAAAGCGGCCGCCTTTAATCAAAACAAATGGGTGTCTGGTGAGGTGCATGTTTGTTGATCAGGGTGGAGAATCTCAGGAAAGTTTTTGTCACAGGGGTCTTCAGAAAGAGGCTGGTTAATGCCGTTGATGGCGTATCTTTTACAATTTCGTCCGGAGAGACTCTCGGGCTGGTGGGTGAAAGCGGCTGTGGTAAGTCTACTCTCGCCAGGGTCGTCCTGGGGCTGATTCCACCTTCAGGTGGAAGAATCTTTTTCCATGGTCAGGAGATTACGGAAGCAAGGGCAGCAGAGCTAAAAAAAGTTCGCAGAAAAATGCAGATAATTTTCCAGCATCCGGAATCAGCATTAAACCCCAGGATGAAGATATACGATAGCCTGGTAGAGCCGATGCGCATCCACCGCCTTGTGAATAACCGCAGGGAAGAAAAAAAGAAAGCCGAGGAACTAATTGAACTGGTAGGTCTCCATAAGGAGCACTTGGACCGCTATCCCCACGAACTGAGCGGGGGACAAATTCAAAGGGTCGTTTTGGCCCGCATATTGTCTCTCCAGCCGGAATTTATCGTGGCCGATGAACCCACCTCGATGCTGGATGTTTCTGTTCAGGCGCAGATGCTTAACCTTTTCAAGGAGATTCAGAAAAAGTTTAACATCTCCTATCTGTTTATTTCCCATGACCTTGAGGTAGTCCGGTGGATGAGCGATTGGGTTGCTGTCATGTATGCTGGAAGCATTGTTGAAATAGGACCTGTAGAAAAAGTTTGCGAAAACCCGCGACATCCTTACACATTGACGCTAGTAAGTGCCTTTTATGCTCCTGCAAATAATGTATCCGAGTTTACCAAGGTAACAGATTTCAAGGCTGCTAGACACTTGTCTGGCTGCAAGTTTTATCCGTTCTGCTTAGAAGCAAACAGCGTCTGCAAGAAAAAACCAGACTTAAAGGAAGTTGAAAAGAATCATTTTGCGGCCTGCTGGCATTTGTAAAAGGTGAAAGGAGGTATAGCGATTGATGTTAACTCATAGAGAATTTTTCAATAACCTTGCTTTTGAATGGGATCAAAGAGTAAAGCACGATCATGATAAACTGCAGGAAATTATTAATTTGGTAAATATTTTTCAAGGAGCTTCGATTTTGGATGTTGGATGCGGAACCGGGGTATTGGTTCCTTATATAATTGATAAAATAGGCAAATCAGGAAATATAGTAGGACTTGATTTCGCGGAAAAAATGTTGGAAAAAGCCCGCGAAAAGTTTCCCGAAAAGGATTTTCCAAATGTTTCTTTTGTATGTCAGGATATCATGGAATGCGATTTTAAAAAAATATTCGATTTTGTTATATGTTATTCCGTTTTTCCTCATTTTTTTGATAAAAAACAGGTGGTTAAAAAAATGGCTTCATTTTTAAAACCTGAGGGCAAACTCATAATTTGCCATTCGGAAAGCAGGGAAAAAATAAACAAAATGCATGCTTCTTTAGATAAACCTGTATCTTCTGATGCACTGCCGAGCGGAAGTGAGGTTTCCGAATATATGCGTTGCGCCGGATTAAAGGTGGAAATTGTAGTTGATGATGATGAAAAATACGTGGTAATGGGTGTTAAAGATTAAGCCCAATAAAGGGATCGTTTTCCGCCCCGGCAACATCAAGCACACGTTTAAGCAAAAAGGAAGAGGCAGAATAAAATGTCTCAGCCCAGCGCAGGGGAATAAAGCGTTCGGGCTCAAGTGGTTGTGAGTTGAGAGTAACAATCAAAGAAGGCTCGTCTTTAGAATAAAAAACCGGGAGGCGTTTGCCGTCGCCGTCCCGGTGTCTGGGAAATACTTCCCGGAGGTAGTGGTAATTCGTCCTTATCGGATTCAGGAGTCCGGGTCGGGAGAATCTTTTCTCTGTTTCAGGCGGCCGGTGATGCTGACGAGCTTTTTCTTCTCCCTCCCGCCTGCGGCTCTGTTCCGCAGCTGCAGGAGCCCTCTGCAGAGGTGAACGGCTGAGGAGGCATCGGGTGTGTAGCCGTCCATCGAGGGGCTCCCGGCGCTATTTCGCGGATGCCGCTTTGGCCGCGGCCACCTCTAAATCGTATTCCTCCGGCCTCCACTTGTTGAGATCCAGCTCTTTCTGCAGTTCGAACCAGAACTTCTCCTCGTCGTCGGGGATGGTTTCGAGCTGGGAGCTGATGATGTCCAGCCACTTCTTTTCTCTGGCCGAGAGATTGAGTTCGCCTTTCTCTACCCCTCTCTTGATGACCTCCACCGCCAGGGCGGCCGCCTTCTTGGTCGCCAGGAAGGGGTCTTTTTCCTTGACCAGCTCTCCGCTGATCTCCAGTACTACGTCCGGCCTCAGAACGTAGGCCTGGGGATCCAGGCTGGAGTCGGAGTCGGCCAGCCAGTCCCGCATCTTCAGGGCGAATTCCCGTCCGTCCGCTGCCGCTTCGTTCATCAACCGGCAGTCGTAAATGAGCTGCTCCGTGGATACCACGGGGGCCGGAGCGCTTAAGAGCTTGACGTTCTGGACGGATTCGTTGCTCCACATGTCGCAGACGCAGGCGGCAATGTTGCCGACGGCGCTCAGGTGGGCGCAGGCCGCGGTTTTTCCTTCCATGGAAATGGGCACTCCTGCAATGGCCTTCATGTACGGCCCTTCATAGCCGCAGTCCTTGTCGGGGCCGGTGGCACCCATTTCGAACGCCACCAGGCTCCTGGGTATGGTGGCCACCCGGTCTACCGCAGCGAACACCCTGGGGATCATCTCCTGCTCCGCCAGGGCCAGGGCGGTGTTGGCGAAGCCGCACGCCGTGTCGCCGCCGGCTATGGAGCCGGTCCGCCCGGCGATCTCCACTATTCGCGACCAGAGGAACCGCATGTCCCTGACGCCCAGCACGCCCAGGGCGAAGACGACCTTTCTGATGTCGCAGGTGACGAGCCCTTCGTCGTGAACCTCTTTGCCCCCGGTGGACTCGATGGAGAGGATGTCGGCACCGTCTTCGGCGCACTTCTCGAAGGTGGTGAACATGTTCTCCAGCAGCTCACCCCTTCTCATCAGCGGCGGCCTGACGATCTCTCTGGTGTCGTTAGGGGTGCACCTGAGGAGGCTCTTCAACCCGTACTTGTTCTCATATTCGTACATCTTGTCCCGCAGGATCTTGTTGATCTCGATCCCCCACTGCGGGGTCATGGTGGTTTCGGGTAAGAGCTCCACTTCCACGATGATCCCGGGAGCGTAGAGGCTCTTCGCCCTCTTGAGAATCCCCTCGATCATCTCCGCATACTGCCTTCTGACCTCGGGCATGGTGCTTTCGTTTATATTCATGGGGGGGAGGGTCAGGTTGATCTCCGGATAGACCGTACCCCCGCCGATCACCATGCCGTTCTTTGCCGTTACGGGATGGGGAGCTATCCCGTAGACGAAGTCGTCAAGGGACTTCACAGCCAGCTCGTCAAAGGTTTTCACAGGCTTGTATTCCATCGCAGATTTTTCCTCCCGTGCTTAAATATTCAATAAAATTCATCACCCTGTTGGGAGCCTGTTCCTGCCGGGCTGCCGCCCGGCCTTGCTACGCCGGCACTCCGACCTTCTCCCTGCCTTCCACGAGCTGTTTGCAGAGTTCGGTGGCCGAGGCGGCATCGGGGGCGTATCCATCTGCTCCGATCTCGTCCGCAAACTCCTGGGTGATGGGGGCGCCTCCGATGATCACCTTGACCTTATCCTTAAGTCCCGCTTCTTTCAGGGCGTCGATCGTTTCTTTCATGTTCATCATGGTGGTGGTCAGGAGGGCGGACATGGCCACGATGTCGGGCCGGTATTCCTTCACGGCCTCCACGAACTTCGCCGGCTCGATGTCCACGCCCAGATTGTAGACCGTGAAGCCGCTGCTCTCCATCATCATGGCTACCAGGTTTTTGCCGATGTCGTGCAGGTCGCCCCTGACGGTTCCGATCACGACTTTCCCCAGCGAGGGCATGTCGAAGGCCTGCTGCTTCTCTTTGACCACTTCCACTCCGGCGTTCATCGCCTTGGCCGACATCAGGACCTCCGGTACGAACATCTCGTTGTTTTTGAAGAGCACCCCGACGCGGTCCATCCCGGTGATGAGCCCTTTGTTGATCACGTCTAAGGGATCCACTCCGCTGTCGAGCAGGCTCTTCGTGACCTCCACTACCCGAGCCTCGTCACCTTCCAATACTGCCTGAGAAAGATCTTCAAAACCGGCCATACCAACAACTCCTCCTTTTATTTTGATTATTTGGTCGGCCCGTTGTCCCCGGGCCCGCTGCCCCCATCCGCAGACTTGGGGGCAGGAATGCCTCGGTATCAATCACGCCTGTACAGGCCGCGACGGTGGGCTTTTAAGTAGTCTGTGCAGAAGGGGTCCTTCCCCAGCAGCGCCTTGGATGCGTAGAAGAAGCCCATCATCTCCCTGTCCAGGGGGTCCAAGATGTAGGAATCCATTCCGACGGTCATCAGCTGCACCATGAAGGCCTGATTGAGGACGCGCCTGTTCGGCAGCCCGAAGCTGACGTTGCTGAGCCCGCAGATGATGTGGACGCCGGGGAAGTTCTCCCTGATGAAGCCGACGGCTGCGATCAGTTCGGCCCCTGCCTGGTCGCTGGTGCTGATCGGCTTCACCAAGGGGTCGATGTAGATGTCTTCCCTTTCGATCCCGGCGGCGGTCAGGTCTTCCACCAGCTTCCTGACGATCTCGATCCTCTTCTCGGCCGTCGAGGGTATGCCCTCTTCGTCCATGCAGAGGGCGACCACCTTGGCCTTGAAGTTTTTGACGATAGGCAGGACCGCCTCGAACCTGTCCGGCTCCGCCGTGATGGAGTTCAGCATCGGACGCCCCTTCGTCGCCAGCTTCAGCCCCGCCTCCAGCGCCTCGGGATTGGGGCTGTCGATGCATAAGGGGACGTTCACGGCCTCCCTCACGATGTTGGCCAGCCAGGCCATGGTCTCCGGCTCGTTGTGGATCAGGGTTCCGCAGTTGACGTCGATGTAGTCTGCTCCCGCCTCCGCCTGCCTGACGGCGATGTCGCGGATGTAAGCGGCATCGCCCCTTTCGATGGCCTCCTTAATCGGTTTGCGGCTGGTGTTGATCAACTCTCCTACAATAAGCATACCAGGTTACCTCCCAAAACCGTTTGGATCAAATCCGTCTTTTCTTGCGAAGGGAATTGTGGTAAACTCGAAGTATAATTCGTGTCCGATCGGGCGCTTATACTTTTGAAGGCCTTTGAAGATGCATCTCCACTGTGCCTGCCCTACCTCGAATTTTACGCGGCCGCAGCAATAAGATCATTTTAAAAAGGCATTAATTTGTGACCAAATTATGTGGACTTGTTGTGTATAATTTATATCGTTTAGTCGGCATGAAGGTCACTTCAGGACTTCCGGCAAGAGATGCCGTCGAGGAGAAGGGCACGGCCGCGTCGGATTGCCGTCTCCTTTTGCACTTCACGGTCTGCGGGACGATTGGCGGGGAAATCGAGAGGAAGGCCGGTGATACCTTGAGCAGCCGCACGCGGGTATTCCACCAAATTATTTCTGCCATCCTGGAGGGAGAGGCAAACGGCGTGATCAGCTCGATTAACTCCGGGCTGCAGATGGGCATGAGCGCCGAAGAGATTCTGGAGGAAGCCCTGATACCGGCGACCATCCAGACCCTGGACAGGTTCCAGGGAGCGGATTTCTACATCCCCGACGTTATAAACGCCTCCCACGCCATCGAGGCCGGTCTGCTCGCCTTAAAGCCCTACACCAAAAGGAACCCTCAGAAGCGGAAGAAGATCGTCATCGGCACAGTTGCGGGGGATATCCACGACATCGGCAAGAACCTGGTTGCCCTCTCCCTGGAGTACGCCGGCTTTGAGGTCGTCGACTTGGGTGTCAACGTTTCCCGGGCGGAGTTCGTAAGGGCGGTGGAATGGCACCGCCCGGAGATCCTGGGGCTGTCGGCGCTGCTGACGACCACGATGGGGGAGATGGCCGGGGTGATCGAAGCTCTGGAGAAGAGCCATCTGCGCCGGAGGGTCAAAGTGATGGTGGGGGGAGGGCCTGTGACGAGGGAGTTTGCGGAGTCGATCGGGGCGGACGCCTACGGGAGTTCGGCCCGGGAGGCCATCAGCATCGCCCGCTCCCTGGTGTCGGGTGGTGAGGGGTGAAAAGAAGGCTTTGGGGGTGCTTAGAAAAGCCGCAAAAAGTTGACGGGCCCGGTGGAAAAGCCCGGGCCCGTCTGTTTATCTCAGGGGAGAGAAGTTCCTTTTTCTGTACTCGTTGGGGCTCATGCCGGTGATTTTTTTGAAGATTCTGCAGAAGTAGCTGCGATCTTTGAATCCGGTCTGCACGGCGATCGACTCGATGGTGAGGTCCTGTTGCCGGAGCAGGTGTTTCGCCTGCTCAACCCGCACCCTGTTGATGTGTTCGGTGAGGGAGCAGCCCATCCTTTTTTTGAACAGCTGCCCCAGATACGCCGGACTGATGTATGCTGCTTTGGCGATTTCTCTGACGGAAAGGTTCGGCGAGCTGTAGTTTTTGTCGATGTAGTCGACGACCCTCTTGATGAGGTCATCCCTCTCGCCGGAGTTCTTTTTCGCCATCAGGGCGATGAAGGCATTTCCCACCGAGAGGAGCCAGAGGACGGCCTTTTCCACGGTGTCGGCGTCGTCTATCTCCTTCAGCTTGAGGTCGCTTAGGCGGATCGCTTCCCCGAATTTGACGCCGTTTTCCGTCGACATGCGGGTGAGCATGCTTAGGAACTCCAGACTGCGCCCCTTGATCACTTCCAGCTGCCCCTTGCTCTGGACGAAGATCTGCAGAATGAGCTGTTCCAGTAGCTTCTTCGCCGCTTCGATGTCCGCTCTTCTGATCTCGGCAAAGAGCCGGCTTCCCAGGTTGACCATGTCCTGTGCCGCTCTGCCCTTGACGCTGCCCGCTCCGGCATCCTTCTGCTTCTTATTTTCTCCCCAAATCCAGGAGCTGACCTTCCGCAGCTTCTGCTGAAAGTCGAAGATCTCCGTTCCGCTCTGGGCTACGTAGCCGGTGAGGATGAAGACCAGATCGGCTGCCGCCTGGATTTCCAGCGGGGAGACCGGCCTCACGGCGTTGAAGGCATGCAGCAGAGCTTCGGGGTCCTGTCCTATCTCGCAGGCCAGGTTCCGGATCCTGTCGGCACAGAGTTCGGTAGGCTGCCACATCAACACCTGGCCGCAGATGAAGTTCCCGATGTGGTTCCCCTTGTAGTAAAAGGGGTACGCCCAGGAGATGAGGCCGGCGTGGCACTTGTAGATGTAGGGCTCCTTCCATTTGAGGGCCTGCTCCCCGGCCTGAGCGTAGGATCTCCGGCAGCGCGCCACACCGGAGGGGCTGGATTTGACCAGGCGGCAGAACTCGCAGTCACCGTGCTCAGAGGAGAGGATGCAGTTTCCTTCCAGGTCTGTGATGGCGGAAAACATCTTGGTGGCGTAAGAAAAGGAGTTCAGCAGCCTTTGAAAAAGCTCCTTTTCCAGCTTCTTTTTGAGCTGGAGATCCCCCCTCCCTTTGGTCAGACTCAGTGCCTGCACTTTAAAATCGCCCCCCCAGTGACCGGCAGCGGTTGCGGCGAACCGGTCAGGCTTATTTTTCCGTTTTTTAAGCAGAGTCTGCAGCGTTTATTCCCCCGATCAACTCCTTCGAAACATCTTTGGCAATCGCTTCTCCTCGGTGGCATGAAGACTCTCCTGTCTTTCAGTTTAGGCGAGGACAAATTATCAGTAATTGAACAAAATTTCGACATTGTGTACATTTTTATATTTTTCTGTGTAGATTTTTTATCTCCTGCATCGCTTCTGCCTGAGAATGGGGGAGGAGTGGCCGGAAAAAACAGGCCGGATTGCAAAAATTTATCGGGGAGCCGATAGGGAAAGCGGCTTCGGCCGTAGAAGTTTATCTTGTTGCGGGCAGTGGGAACCGTCGGGCAGGGCGCCTGCGCACGGGCTTATCCGGGGCGTTGGAAGTGCTGCCGCCGCAGGGGAAGGAAGAGGGGTGAAGCTGAGTTTGATGCGGCGCAAGCGGCGGCTTGCCGGTTCCTGGACGGTTTTTGGGAAAGCTGAAGCGCTTTTCTTTGTTTTGTAAGGATTAGGGCAGGTGCGGCTGAGCTTCGGTTAAAGTTTTAAAAAGGCTTAATAGTGCCCCTAAGGGCACCCTGACGACGTAAGGAGGTACTTCGGAAATGCGCATTCTGGTTACAGGCGGAGCCGGTTTTATCGGCTCTCACGTTGTTGACGGCCTGCTGGAGGCAGGGCACGAGGTGGCCGTCGTGGACGACCTGAGCACGGGGAAGAGGGAGAACGTAAACCCGAAGGCGGCCTTCTTCCGAATGGACGTCTGCGACCCGGAGCTGGAGAGGGTTTTCCGGGAGGGAAGGTTCGACTACGTGAATCACCACGCCGCCCAGATCGACGTGCGGCGCTCGGTGGCTGACCCGGCCGCCGACGCCCGGACGAACATCCTGGGGCTGCTGAACGTCCTGGAGCTCTGCCGCAGGTATGGTGTCAGGGGGGTGGTCTTCGCTTCTTCGGGGGGTGTGGTTTACGGGGAGCCCCAGAAGTTTCCGGTGTCGGAGAAGCACCCCAAGGGGCCGCTCTCCCCTTACGGCGTGAGCAAGCTCACCTCCGAGTTTTACCTGGCTTACTACGCCGAAGTGCACGGCCTCCCCTACGTTGCCCTGCGCTACGGGAACGTCTACGGCCCGCGGCAGGACCCCCACGGCGAGGCCGGTGTCGTGGCCATCTTCGGCCTGAAGATGCTGGAAGGGGCATCCCCGGTGATCTACGGGGACGGGGAGCAGCTGCGGGACTACGTCTACGTGGGGGACGTGGTGCGGGCGAACCTGCTGGCCCTGCGGTATCTGTCTGGGGGGCGGGCCAAATGCGGCAGCGGCGGCTGCGCCATCAACGACTTTGCCTTCAACATCGGCACCGGGGTGGGCACCTCGGTCAACCGGCTGTTCGCCCTGCTCAAAGAGCTCACCGGCTTTGCGGGGGAGCCCGGGTACGGCCCCGAGCGCCCCGGTGAGCTGCGCCGCATCTGGCTGGATCCCGCCCGGGCCAGGGCGGAGCTGGGCTGGGAGCCGGAGGTTGAGCTCCGGGACGGCCTGCGCCTTACTGTGGAGCATTTGCAGGGGAGCCGTCGGCCGGTTTAAAGCAGGGCATCCAGGGGGGACGGCTCTTCGCAGAAGGTGTGGACGTTGTAGAGGAAGAGCACGTCCTGGATGCCGCCGGATCGGATCAATGTGCGGACGTCCTCGTCGTAATACCTTAAATCGACCACGTAGATCTCCCGAAAGTGGCCGGTCAGGAACGGTATCAGGCAGTTTGCGTAGGAGTCTTTGACCAGAAGCAGGCGTTTGTCGTTTTCCGCAGCTGTGGTTATTTTGATGAGCGGGTGGTTTCCGTTGAGGAAGACCGCGTATTTGTCCTTTTTGCCGAGGTTTTCCCGGAAGTAAAGGGTAGCGGCAACCCGATTGCCCTCGCAGTAGTGCACCCTGTATCTTTCCGGCACCCGCGGCAGGTAGAGCTCGATGCTGTCCGGCCGCAGGTGGCGGAAGCCGCTTTTGGAGGAGAGGGAGCCGTAGAAGCTGTCGGTGACCTTTTCCACCCGGAAACGGCTCCGGTCGTAGGGGGTGAAGCCCATCACCTCCCCGAGTTTTCTGTAGGCATAGTAAGCCCCCCTCGTCGTCCAGTGGTGGTCGGTCTTATAGTAGATTTCCTCCTTCCTGTGAGAGTAGAGGGTGTCGTAGACGTCGACGTACCCGATTCTCCGGTCAAGGGAGTCCCTGATCTGCTGCAGGCAGCCGAGCTGACCGTCCGTAGGGGCATAGGGGGGGAGCTTTTCCTTCAGGATCTCCACGGAGTTGGGGACCAGCATGAGGTAGACGGGGACCTCCGGCAGGGAGGCGGCAAAGGAGTTGAGGGCGGCCACCCTCTTCTGCAGGATCTCAGGCTGCGGCGCCTTGAAGCCCTGCAGCAGGTAGCCGTCCTTCCCCAGGTAGACGCCGTTGCTGTCCCTCTTTCCCGCCATCCTTTCCAGATCGGTTTTCACCCCTATCCACACGTCCCGCAGGGGGAATTGATCGGCGACGTATTTCTCGTAGTCCCTGGTGAACCGCCCCTCCAGCAGTTTGGCCGGGGAAAAGCGCGGCGCCTGTTCCAGCATCCGGTTCTCCGATGCCGAAAACACCCGGTCGGGGGTCAGCAGGTTGAGAAGGGCGAGACCGCCGATGTACAAGAGGAGCATCAGGGCGGTGCCGTGGTAAATCTCTCTCTGTTTCACGGAGAATTCCTCCCTTGTGAATTGCCGTTAAGAAGGGACTTCCGGTGCCGGAAGCCTTGAAAGGAGCCCGGTTCCGCAGCATGAGTCCAATCCCGACTTCACCGGTGTTTACGTCTTCGCCGCAGGGGAGATTGCCGTTTGCCTGGAAAATAATTTCCCCGCCGCCAATGCTTAAGCAGCCGCACTAAACCTGCCGTCCCCCTTCCTGAAAGTCCCGGGCGGCCACCGGCCGGCCGCCAACACCGGCCCGGATGCCTCTAAAACCGGAAATAGAGGAAGGGGTTATAGCTTTCGTTGACCAGGTAGGCGGTGCAGAGAAAGGCCAGGATCAGGTAGGCCGCGGGGGCGGCTGCCGCGCCGGCCGCCCCCAGCCTCCTCCGGATTTTTAACGCCGCCCTCCCGGGCAGCGGTGTGGCGCAGATGGCCAGCACGAGCAGCAGGATGCCGTTGGTGTACAGGTAGTAGAGGGCGTTCCGATCCCAAAGGTAGGCCGCCCCCGGCCC
The DNA here is from genome assembly GCF_000305935.1 of Thermacetogenium phaeum DSM 12270. Taxonomy (NCBI): domain Bacteria; kingdom Bacillati; phylum Bacillota; class Clostridia; order Thermoanaerobacterales; family Thermoanaerobacteraceae; genus Thermacetogenium; species Thermacetogenium phaeum. The sequence goes on from NC_018870.1 coordinate 376,576, forward strand.
CAACATGGCCGCCAGAAAACCGGCCGCCCGGGGGATGGTCTCGAACTCGAAGAGCACCCAGCCCACGATGACGACGAACAGCGTGTAGATGTGCCCTACGGCGCGCGGCAGGCCTTCGAGCCGCCGCAGCAGAAAGGTCTTTTCGACGGCCAGAAAGGCCCCGTAGTACAACCCCCAGAGCACGAAATTCCAGCTGGCACCGTGCCAGAGCCCCGTCAGAAACCAGACGATGAGGATGTTTCTGTACTGTTTCAGCATCCCTTTCCTGTTGCCGCCGAGGGGGATGTAGACGTATTCCCGGAACCAGGAGCCCAGGGAGATGTGCCAGCGGCGCCAGAACTCGGTGACCGACCTGGATATGTAGGGGTAGTTGAAGTTTATGGGGAGGTTAAAGCCGAACATCTTTCCCAGCCCGACGGCCATATCCGAGTAGCCGCTGAAGTCGAAGTAGATCTGAAAGGCGAAGGCGGTTATGCCGAGCCAGGACGAGAGCACGGAAAGCTCTCCCGGGGGAGCGGCCTTGACGGTATCCCAGAGCATTCCGATGTTGTTGGCCAGGAGCACCTTCTTCGCCAGTCCGATGAGGAAAATCCCGGCTCCTTCTCCGAACATCTGCAGGGATTCTTTTCTGCCCGCCAGCTGCCCGGCGATTTCACCGTACTTGACTATGGGGCCGGCCACCAGCTGGGGGAACATGGTTATGTAGGTGCCGAAAGAGATGATGTTCCTTTGCACCCGCACCTTTCCCAGGTAGACGTCGATCACGTAGGACATGGTCTGGAAGGTGTAGAAAGAGATCCCCAAGGGGAGCGGGAGATCCGGCAGCGCCAGCTCCAGGCCGCAGAGCGCCTTCAGGTTGTCCGCCAAGAAGCCGGAATACTTAAAGAAGCAGAGTATTCCCAGATCGGCGGCCAGGGCCGCCAGGAAAAGAGCCCGGCGGAGCACCCGCCGCCCCCTGTATCTGTCGATGAGGATGCTCAAGGCATAGTTGGCCGCAGTTGTGAAGGCCATGATCAGGACGTACTTCGGCTCTCCCCAGGAGTAAAAGAGGAGGCTTGCCAGAAGCAAGACAGGGTTGCGGAGAAATCCCGGAGCCAGGTAGTAAGCGAGCAGCGTTAACGGCAAGAAGGAGAAGATGAAGACCAGACTGCTGAAAACCATGCCTTATACCCCTGGAAAAGCCGGACGTTCCTTTACCGGAAGGACTCGTCAAAGGCGGCTGCGATTTTATCGGCGTCCTCCGCGATCGCCAGCAGCAGGCAGCTGCCCCTTGTCTCGAGGACGTGGTGCTCGATTTTGTAATATTCCTGCGGCAGGTAGTCTTTAAAGCGCGCCGCCCTGTCGGCGACCCTTTTTTCCATTTTCTCCTGGACGGCGCCGGCGGCGTCCGGGTCTTTGAGTTTGACGACCAGGATCTCGTCGGCGCTGATGTTCGTCGGCGCGGTGTACAGGGCAAAGCCTTCCAGGTCGGCGGCATCGATGCCGTAGAGCTTCTTCAGGGTGCCTGCGTCCCCCTCTTGCATCCGGGAGAGATCAACGGCCGCTGCGATTCGGGCGACGATCTCTTCAACCGTGGGGTCCGCTGCGGCTTCCTTTTGAGAAGAACAACCCGCCGTCCCTCCCAGGGTGAGCGCCACGATCGCCGCTGCTGCGGCGGCAAGAAGAAGTGTTCTCCGCAAGTGCATCTGCAAGGCCGTCAACCCCTTTTCGAAACGTCTTTTACGCAATTGCTCAACATCTTTCTTTCAACGAACGGCAAGAATGCTCATTCGGCTTGTTCGATCAAGCGGTTCAACCATAATGGGTAAAAATCCCTTTTCAAGTGAATGCCGTCGGGTTCGTGGAGATCCCGACCGGCCTCCCTGATGAGCGGGGTCAGATCGAGGTAACCCACTCCCCTCGAGGCGGCCAGCTTCTTCAGGGAGGCGTTCAGCCTCTCGATGCGGGAGCCGTTCAGGTAAGGCCTCTCCACCTGCGCCTGTGGGGAAACCGGGAGCAGGGACTGGACGTAGATCCTGGCCTGCGGCACCCTCGTTTGCAGTGCCCGGAGCAGTTCTTCGTAATCCTCCAGGAACTCTTCATCGGTGACCGTGGGCGAGATGTCGTTGGTGCCGAACAGCAGGAAGACCCTTTCCGGGTTTGCTCCGGCCACCCTGTCTAGCTGTTTTCCGGCCTTCGCCAGGGTGAGCCCGAGTTCGGCGATGACGTTGGCTTCGTCCAGGTACTCGTAAAAGGAGAGCCCCTCCGTAATGGAATCACCCATGAACAGATCCCTTTCAAAAACTGTCCGGTAGTCGACTCTCCCGCTGCCGGTGGGGGGCGCCGTCTCCTTCCCGTTGGGGGAAGGTGGTGCCTCTGCAACCTTCCCCTGCTCTCCGTCCCCCACGGCCTTTTTCGCTCCTGCCGGAGGGGGCTCTTCTCCTTGCCCGGAGATCACCGCCGGTTCCTCCTTTTGAGCGCTGTTTTCGGAACCGGCGTAGGCGGGGGTGCTTGGGGGTAGGGGGCCGTCCGGTTTCCAAGGGTATCTGCCGGCTGCCGCAGCCGCCGCGGCAATGACGGCCGGGATCAGCAGGGTAAGGAGGAGCCCCCGGGGGTTGAGTGTTGCCCATTTTTTTCTCGTTTTGCCCGTCATGCTTCTTCGGCGCTCCTTTGTGATTTGCGGACACCCGGCGGCCGCTGCCGGGATCAAGAAAGGTGGAATAATGACGAGAAATGGCATTCACTTATCTTTACGATCAAGTATACTACAACGTTACAGAAAAGCTGATGAGATAAAAAAATAAATAATAAAATTACAGTAATGTTATAAATAGTGGATCAACGGCGGGGCTTTTACCCGCCGGTTGCTGGTCGCCCGGCGCAGCGGGGGCGTTTATTGACGATGGGAGGACTTTCGGAACGGAGAAAAGAGGAGATATTTCATAAAATTTTCCTTAATCCTGCCGTCTCCTCCTGAATATTGATTAATTTGAGAATCACGAGGGGAAAATAAACCAGAATCGGTTTCGCTTCCAAGAGGCAGCGGGTTTATAATAAAGTCAAAGAAAGTCAAAAGGTCAAGATACGTCAAAGAATTGTCAATTGTCGCTGGATGTTCCGGTTGGGATATTCCGGTTCGGCTTGAACAGGGGTGACTGCTGAAGTGGAGAACAAGCCCTTGGTGAATGCGATTGAGTCTTATCTCAAGTCCCTGTTGAGCAAAAGCTCCGACGGCTGGATTGAGGTGCGCAGGAAGGAGATCGCCGAGCTTTTCGACTGCGTTCCCTCCCAGATCACTTACGTGCTCAACACCCGCTTCAGCGTGCGCCGCGGCTACCTGGTGGAGAGCAGGCGCGGGGGCGGAGGTTACGTCAAGATCCGCAGCCTGTTTGCGGCGCCGGAGAAGCTGCCGGAGCCGGACGGCGCCGTGGAGGCGGATGATGCCGCCGGAGGTGCACGGCAGGCACTCTTGTCCCTGGCCCGCCAGGGGGCTTTCACCAGGAGGGAGTTCCTGATCCTGAGCGCCGTCCTCGAGGTGCTGGAGGAGGGGCTTTCCGGGAAAAGGGGAGGGGAGCTGTTTCTCCGGGTCTTGAGGCGGCTGGCCGCAGAGGGCTTTTTTTAAGAGAGGGGTGATTTTTCTATGATGTTCTGTCAGGAGTGTCAGAAGAGACCGGCGACGGTGCACGTGACCAGGATCGTCAATAACGTCAAAACCGAGCTCCACCTGTGTCAGGAGTGCGCCAAGCACCACGAGGGGCTCGCTTTCAGCTTCAACTTTGAGCCCAATTTTTCCATCCATAAGTTCCTGGCCGGCCTGCTGGGGGGTTCTCCGCTGGAGATGGCTCCGCTGCAGAGCCCCGGCTGCCCGAACTGCGGTTTGAGCTTGGCGCGGTTCGGAGAGATCGGGAGGTTCGGCTGCAGCCGTTGTTATCAGGCCTTCGGCGACGGCCTGGAACCGCTTTTGCGCCGCCTTCAGGGGGCGAGCCGGCATGCAGGGAAGGTGCCCCGCAGGGTCGGCGGCAAGCTGGGCGTGCGGAGGGAGATCGAGAAGCTCCGCGAGGAGCTGCAGCAGGCGATCCGCCAGGAGGCCTACGAGAGGGCGGCGGAGCTGCGCGACCGCATCCGCTCCCTGGAGCAGGGCCTGGAGTGATCCCTGAAAGGAGAGGTGGAGAAGATGTCGATAGAAAATGCCCTTAAAAATCCCTACACCAAGTGGATGGAGGGAAAGGGCCCCTACGCCAGCATCGTCATCAGCAGCCGCGTGCGGCTCGCCCGCAACCTGGTGGATTACCCCTTCCCCCACGTCCAGAACAGGGATGCGGGGAAGAAGGTGGCCTTTCTGGTGCGGGACGCCGTCCTCGACCCCCGGTTCCGGCAGCAGGTGGGGGGTGTGGACTTCGTCTTCTTAAACGAGCTCTCACCCCTCGACCGCATGGTGCTGGTGGAGAAGCACCTGATCAGCCCCCAGCACGCCGCGGAGGAGGGGCCGGAGCGGGGGCTGGCCCTGAGCGATGACGAGGCGGTGAGCATCATGGTCAACGAGGAGGATCACCTGCGCATCCAGGTGCTCTTCCCCGCCCTTCAGCTGGAGGAGGCCTGGGAACTGGCGAGCGGCGTTGACGACGCCCTGGAGAGCAGGCTGGAGTACGCCTTCGATGAGAGGTACGGCTACCTCACCTGCTGTCCCACCAACGTGGGGACGGGGCTCAGGGCCTCGGTGATGGTGCACCTGCCGGCAGTTGCCATGACCAACCAGGCCAACAGGCTGTTTACCGCCCTCTCCAAACTGGGCTTCGTGGTGCGGGGGCTCTACGGTGAAGGGACAGAGGCCCGGGGGAACCTCTTCCAGGTCTCCAACCAGATCACCCTGGGGCCGAGCGAGGAGGAGATCATCGGGAACCTGGCCTCGGTCTGCCGCCAGATCATCGAGCAGGAGGAGATGGCGAGGGAGAAGCTCAGGAAGGATGCTCTGACCCAGTTGGAGGATATGGTTTTCAGGTCGTACGGAATCCTTTCCAATGCCTACATCATCAGCTCGGAGGAGGCCATGGTGCACCTTTCCAACGTGCGGCTGGGTTTGGACATGGGGCTGCTGCGCAATGTCAACATCAGGAAGCTCAACGAGCTGCTGGTGGAGATCCGACCGGCCTTTCTCCAGAAGCTAGCCGGTGAGGAGATCGATGCGTTCAAGCGTGATTTTAAGAGAGCGGAGATCATCAGGAGTGCTCTTGCTTAAAGTGTGAAAGGAGGGTGATTTAGCTTATGCTGTACGGAAGGTTTACGGAAAGAGCGCAGAAGGTGCTTTACCTGGCCCAGGACGAGGCCAGGCGCTTAGGACACCCGGCGGTGGGGACGGAACACCTGCTGCTGGGGCTTTTGCGGGAGGGGGAGGGTATTGCCGCCCGGGCGCTGCAGGCCCTGGGGGTAGACCTGGATAAGGTTCGCAAGGAAGTGGAAAAAATCGTGGCCCCCGGTGAAGCCCGGTTGATAGGTGAGGTCGGGCTGACGCCCCGTGCCAAGAAGGTGCTGGAGCTGGCCCAGGAGGAGGGGCGCCGCCAGGGGGTCAGTTACGTGGGCACTGAGCACATCCTGCTCGGGCTGATCCGGGAGGGTGAAGGGGTTGCCGCCCGTATTCTGCTCGCCCAAGGGCTTTCCCTGGACAAGGTGCGGCGCCAGGTGCTGATGCTGCTGGGCGGTATCGGCCCCGTTTCTCCGGGGCACCCGCAGGCGGGGGCGTCCCGGCGTGCCAGCCAGACCCCGACCCTCGACGAACTGGGCCGCGACCTGACCCAGCTCGCCCGGGAGGGGAAGCTCGACCCGGTGATCGGCCGGGAGCAGGAGATCGAGCGGGTGATTCAGGTTCTCTCCCGCCGCACCAAGAACAACCCTTGCCTCATCGGTGAGCCGGGGGTGGGGAAGACGGCCATCGCCGAGGGCCTCGCCCAGCGGATCGTGGAGAACAAGGTGCCGGAGATCCTCGCCGACAAGAGGGTGGTCACGCTGGACATGTCCTCGGTAGTGGCGGGGACCAAGTACCGGGGTGAGTTTGAGGAGAGGCTGCGCAAGGTGATCGATGAGATCCGGAACGCCGGAAACATCATCCTCTTCATCGATGAGGTGCACACCCTGGTGGGGGCCGGGGCCGCCGAGGGGGCGATCGATGCCGCCAACATCCTCAAGCCCGCCCTGGCCAGGGGGGAGCTCCAGTGCATCGGGGCGACGACTCTCGACGAGTACCGCAAGAACATCGAGAAGGATGCCGCACTGGAAAGGCGCTTCCAACCGGTGATGGTCGGTGAGCCTACCGTCGAGGAGACGATCGAGATCTTGAGGGGGCTCCGCGACCGCTACGAGGCGCATCACCGGGTCAAGATCACCGACGGCGCCCTGAAGGCGGCGGCGCGGCTGTCCGACCGCTACATCACCGACCGCTTCCTGCCCGACAAGGCCATCGACCTCATGGACGAGGCGGCTTCCCGGGTGCGCCTCAAGGCCTACACCGCTCCCCCGGCGGTCAAGGAGCTGGAGGAGAAGCTGGAGCGCCTGCAGAAGGAGAAGGAGTCGGCTGTGGTCAGCCAGGAGTTTGAGAAGGCCGCCTCCCTGCGCGACCAGGAGCAGCAGGTGCGGGAGGAACTGGAGAAGATCAAGAGCAACTGGGTGCAGCGCAAGGAGCTCGATCAGTCGATCGTTACCGACGAAGACATCGCGGCGATCATCTCCAGCTGGACGGGAATCCCGGTCAGCAAGCTGCAGGAGGAGGAGTCGGAGCGCCTCCTGCGCATGGAGGAGATCCTGCATCAAAGGGTGATCGGCCAGGACGAAGCCGTCAAGGCGGTTGCCCGGGCGATGCGCAGGTCGCGGGCCGGGCTCAAAGACCCCAAGCGCCCCATTGGGTCCTTCATCTTCCTGGGGCCGACCGGTGTGGGTAAGACCGAACTGGCCCGGGCGCTGGCGGAGGCCCTCTTCGGGGACGAAGAGGCCATGGTGCGGTTTGACATGTCCGAGTATATGGAGAAGCACACCGTCTCCCGGCTGCTGGGAGCGCCTCCCGGCTACGTGGGGTACGAAGAGGCCGGACAGTTGACCGAGGCCGTGCGCAGGCGCCCCTACTCGGTGGTGCTCTTCGACGAGATCGAGAAGGCCCACCCGGACATCTTCCACGTCCTGCTGCAGGTGATGGAGGACGGCAGGCTGACCGATGCCAAGGGGAGGACCGTGGACTTCCGCAACACGGTGATCATCATGACCTCCAACGTGGGTGCCAACCTGATTAAGAGGGAGCACAGGCTCGGCTTCAAGGCCGGGGAGAGGCAGGATGAGCTGGATTACGAGGCTATGAAGGAAAGGATTACCGATGAACTGCGCCGCACCTTCCGGCCCGAGTTCCTGAACAGGGTTGACGAGATCATCGTCTTCCACCCCTTGAACGAGGAGCATATGAAGAAGATCGTCGGCCTCATGCTCAAGAACATCAGCAAGCGCATCGCCGAGTACGGACTGCACCTGGAGTTCACCAAGGAGGCCGAGGAGCTGCTCGTCAAGAAGGGTTACGACCCCACCTTCGGCGCCCGCCCGCTGCGGAGGGTGATCCAGCGCATGGTCGAGGATGAGCTCTCGGAGGAGATGCTGGCCGGGAAGTTCAAGGCCGGGGATGCTGTCCTGGTGGATGCCGGTGAAGATAAGCTGGTCTTCAAACCGAAGGAGCGGGATGCCGTCGGCGGTTAACAGCCGACGGTTGGCCGCTGTCGCCGGCCGTCAGGTGTCGTGAAACAGGTTGACGGCAGGCATGCCTGCTTCCGGAAGATTTTCCGGGGTGGGCTTTATTTTTAATGCGATTTTTGCGTCTTGTCGCCCGGTGTGCTGCTCCGCTTCCGAACCGACCTTAATAAAGAACGATGGTCCGGCAGATGGTGAAGGGCAGCGGGCTTAAGGGATCCGTTGCTGCCCGGGCACGCGGTTCGCGAGTTTAAGCGGCGGGATGCGGAACCGCTTTAGCGGCCGGGGGTGAGGGGCGCTTTTTTATTTGGAGAGCTTTAAGAGGCGGACGGTGAAGTAGAGGGAGGAGAGCATTATGGCTCCGAAAAAGGACCAGAGCCAGACGGGGTTGAGGCCGTTCCGCAGCCCCAGGGCGACCCTGGTGCTCTCGTAGCTTAAATCGGCGCTCATGGCGGCGAGCAGGAATTTAAGAACGAAGAGCCCTTTTATGGTTTCCCCGCGGATGCTTTCGAGCTGTTGCGGGGTCATCTTCTCCAGCCTCTTTTTGGGCAGGTTGATCAGCTTGCGGGGATCGGGGGCCAAAGCAAACCAGCCGTTGAGGGCGGTCATCAGGATATAGGTGCCTGCCAGGATCAGCGGGGCCAGGTAAACGCTGACCGGGCTTTTCGGGCTCCAGGCGTCCGGCGCCCCGGAGGGGCCGAAGTGGGTCGGGATCTGCGCCGGCAGCTCGGCGTAGTGGGCGGCCGGGTACCAGAAGGAGAAGACGATCAGGATGAGTACCACCCACTCCCACCAGAGGGGGTAGTGCTCAGCCAGCTTCTGCCAGATGCCCTTCTGATCCATTTTTTGGTCTCCTTTCCTGCCCTGGGTTTTTGCCGTCCGCTCCGCCTGATGGTGCCCCCGGGGTTTCATCTTGCGCGGCCGTTTCCAGGTTGAGGCTTGCGGCTTTGCCCGGCTTAAGCCGGTCGGGGCCGTTTTTCGGGACCGCCGGGTGCGGCATCACCCGCCGGGGGCCGGTGCCCGGCAGCGCCGTCCGGGGGGTTCTTCACCTTTCGTTGGTCCGGTACTCTTATTCTTACCGGTATCCGGCATCCTGTCAAGGTTCCGGAGGCAGAGGTCTGGTTTACACATACGCCTCGCTCCCGATCTTGCGGTTTAACTCGCCCTGAGACTTGTCGATAGATAAGCAGCCGACCAGCTCCTATGACGGCATCCCTGCCGCAGAGTCGCCTATCTCGACATCCTGTCTCGATTCGGCTGCCGTTTGCTGCTCCTTCGTCAAGGGCGAGTAACAACCTCCGTCAGGTCGCTGCGCTGGCAAGGATAAATCCTTTTTTCGTTCCTCTGTTGGTGCCGCCGGAGACGGTGTGAGGATCTGTCCTGAAAATACTTTCCGGTGTGCCCGGGTGTGCCGGCAGCGGCAGGCGGATTCGTGCCGGAAATCAGGGCCGCGTAGAATTTCAGTAGGCAAAAGAAGGGGAAGGCAAATAAAAAAAGAATGAGACCACGGGGAAATCGGCCGCCGCTGGCCGTATGGTGATCTGCTGCGGTATTATAATAATAATAAAAGGAAAATCTGACAGGAGGATGATCTTCATGGACGCTCTGGAAGCCATTCGTTCAAGGAGGAGCATCAGGAACTATTCCGGGAAGCCGGTGTCCCGGGATCTCGTTAAAAAGCTGCTGGAGGCCGCCATGTGCGCCCCCTCCGCCCACAACCAGCAGCCCTGGCAGTTCGTGGTGATCGAGGAGCGGGAGACCCTCGACAGGATACCTGATTTTCACCCGCACTCCAGGATGCTGAAGACCGCACCGTTGGCCATCCTGGTCTGTGGGGATGGCTCTCTCTTTAAGGATGCCGACTTCTGGCCGCAGGACTGCGCCGCTGCCACCCAGAACGTCCTGCTCGCCGCCCGGGCCTTGGGGCTGGGCACGGTCTGGATGGGGGTGTACCCCAAGGAGAATCTGGTTTCCGGCCTGCGGAGCCTGTTCGGGATACCGCAGAGCGTTATCCCCTTTTCACTCATCGCCGTCGGCTACCCGGCCGAGGAGAAGCCGCCGGTGAGCCGCTACGACGAGGGGAGGGTGCACTGGGGGAAGTGGTGACGGCGCCGGGGAAGCCCCTGTTTTGAGGTTGAATTCCCGGCCGTTCCGACCGCCCCTGCCGCTCCCGGAAGGGGGGTTGCCGGCCCTGAGGGAAAATGTTTATCATGGTGGGGAGGCGTAAAGACAGTCTGCTGTACAATTACTTGAGAGGATGAGTCCATGCGGGAGATCGATGTTGAACTGATTGCCGGAGAGGTCGCCCGGCTGTGCCGTGAGGCCAACTGCGACCTCCCCCCCGATGTGCTGCGAGCGCTGGAGGAAGCCCGGCTGAAGGAGGAATCCCCTCAGGGGCGGCGGATCCTGGAGGAGATCTGCGAGAACGCCGCCATCGCCCGGGAGGAGCGGATTCCTCTCTGTCAGGACACGGGGATAGCCCTGGTCTTTGTAGAGATCGGACAGGAGGTGCACCTGACCGGAGGCTCCCTCAGCGAGGCGATCAACCGCGGCGTCGCCCGGGGCTACCGGGAGGGGTACCTGCGCAAGTCCGTGGTGGCCGATCCCCTGCGCCGCCGGAACACCGGGGACAACACGCCGGCGGTGATCTACTACGACCTGGTTCCCGGCGAGGTTTTGCGGGTCACCGTCATGCCCAAGGGCTTCGGAAGTGAAAACTGCACCTCCTTAGGGATGCTCAAGCCCGCCGATGGCCTGGAGGGTGTGAAGAGGTTCGTCGTGGAGGCCGTCGACCGCGCCGGGCCCAACCCCTGCCCCCCGGTTACGGTGGGGGTGGGGCTCGGGGGCACCGCCGACAGGGCGCTCCTGCTGGCCAAGCGCGCCCTGCTGCGGGAGGTAGGGTCATCCCACCCCGATCCGGAGCTGGCGGCCCTGGAGCGGGAGCTGCTGGAGGAGGTCAACAAGCTGGGGTACGGCCCCGGCGGCTTGGGGGGAAGGGTAACGGCGCTGGCCGTCCACGTCGAGGCGTACCCCACCCACATCGCCGGCCTGCCGGTGGGGGTCTGCATCAACTGCCACGCCGCCCGGCACCGGACCTGGGAGTGGAGGGGTGAGGGGGATGATTGATCTTCTGCGGCTGGAAGTTCCCTTTTCGGATGAGGTGGCCCGGGAGCTGGAGGCCGGGCAGCGCCTGCTGCTCACCGGGGTCATTTTCGGGGCGCGCGACCAGGCGCACCTCCGCTTCGCCACCGCCCTGCAGCGCGGGGAGTCCCTTCCCCTCGACCTGAAGGGGCAGGTGCTCTACTACGTCGGCCCCACACCGGCGCCGCCGGGGCGCCCCTGCGGGGCCGCCGGGCCGACTACCGCCGGGAGGATGGACCGGTATACCCCGCTGCTGCTGGAGTACGGAATTAAGGGTGTGATCGGCAAGGGGAAGAGATCCCCTCAGGTGGTGGCCGCCCTGCAGAAGCACGGGGCGGTTTACCTGGCGGCCACAGGAGGGGCGGGGGCGCTGATCGGACGCTGCATTGAAGAGATGCGGGTTGTCGCCTATCCGGACCTGGGCCCGGAAGCGGTTTACCGCATGGTGGTGCGGAACCTCCCTGTAACCGTGGCCGTCGACAGCAGGGGGCGGAACCTCTACGAAGAGGAGCCGGCCCGCTACCGGCTGAGGTGATTCTGCATTAACCCTATCGGAGGGGACTTGCCGGGGACGGTCCCTTTTGTCCTTTTCGGCCCGCCGCTGCAGGCTTTAAGACCGGCCCGGCAGCGGTCGTTGGCTGCTCGGGAACCGTCCCTTTGACAATTGCTGTCCCTGTGGCCCTTATCCGGTAAAGGGTATGGTCAGCGCGTGGAAGGGTCGACGAACCCCATTACCCGGTGGCGGTGCCCGTCAACCATGTTGGTTTCAAAGGATATGTAATGAGTATGATACCCTCCCGGCAGGGGGACGGCGGGGCCGGTCACTGCGAAATAGGCGTGGGTGTGGCCGTCGTCGAAGGTGGTCATCCCGCGGATGTCGTGGATGTGGCTGCCTTCGGCCGGCTGTGGCGGCCCGGTAACACCGGGGTGCAGGTGGGCGTGCCCCTCGATGCAGCTGGTTCTTCCCCCGTGGCCGTGGACGTGTTCATGATAGTCGAAGCAGGGATAGGAAAGGGAGTCGCACTCCACTGACAACGGTACCTCCTCCTTTCTCCTGGTGGATGTGCTCACCGGCTGCTCACGGATCGCTTCCAGGACCGATCGCGAGCATCCATTACAGGTATAATATGCCAGAAGCAGGGTGGTTGTTAAAAAACGCCCGGCAGAGGACTTTTGTCCGGCCGGGCGTTTCACTTGGCTGATTGGATCGAACCGGATGAAGAGGGAACCCGCAGCGAAGCGCCCAGCCGCACCGGGCAGAGCGGCGCTGAAGGGAGGCAGGATTATGATGAAACAAGTCGAAAAAGAGCAGTATACCACCATGCTGCCATCGGCGGCACCAACAGAGCATGAAAATACCCGACAGTCTGCCGGCGAGCGACCTATGGAAGGCCGGGTAACAGGACAGGCGAAGCGAGGATGACAGGTCGGGATGCGAGTACAGATACCTCTTGACCTGCGATGGAATGGATTTGCGGCGAGGCCAAACGCTGCGTTTGACAGAAGCAGTTCGCAACTTGTTACGCAGCATCCCAGAGCTGTCCCGAAGCGAGCCGTCGTCCTGTCCGGCCTGGAATCGGGAGTCGAGCGGCAGACCGGCAGGGTATGCGGTCTATTTTCATGAGGGGAGGAGGTTTCAACTGAAGCTGGGGTATTTTGGGCGGCAGTCCTGCTCGTTCAGGGCAGGAATCGAAGGTTGAGAATTGCAGAGGAGGTGTTCGTATGATCATTCTCGATTCCGGTTACCGGCAATACGAACTAGATCAGTCCGATATCGTCAACGTCTGGCGAAGATTTATTGACGGCGGAAACGAGAAATCATCCCTTCTGCCCTCAACCCTTCTTTCCTCCTGGAAGAGGTGTTTTGAGTTAAAGGTCGACCCTTTGATGAGCGATCTCGATCTAACTGTCGTCGGCGATTTCGCGAAGAGAATAGAAACCAAAGAATGGCTGTTAAACCTTGCCGCATCTCACATAGCTAAATATTACAAGCTCGCCGAGCAGTCCGATTTTGTTTTCGCCATTTTGGATGAAGATGGCGTAATTCTCGACCTGATCGGTGAGCAAAACAGGGTCAGGCGCCTGGAGGAGGAGTACAGCATAACTCACGGGGTTCCCATTAACGAACGGACTACAGGAACGACGGCAACGTATCTTTCTCTGCTGTCGAACAAGTCGGTACAAACGGTTGGCGCAGAGCATTACATCCGGAGATTTCATCACATCACCGATTCAGCCGCTCCCATTCGGGATGCCCGAGGGAATATCATAGGAGCGCTGTCGATGTCCGCCCAGAATATCGAATACGCGCATCCTCACACCCTTGGGATGGTGACTTCTATTGCAGATTCCATCGCGGTTCATTTGCGCCGCCAGGAAGTGGAGAAAAACCAGGAATTGTTTGAAGGCAGTCTCGACGAAGTAGTCGATAATTTATGCGCCAGAGGGCTTCTGCAGATCGATGAGTGGGGCAGAGCGGAGCGGGTATCCAGACCGCTGGCCGAACTGCTGGGTCTTCCTCCCGAACGCCTGGTTGGTTTGCCGGCGGATGTTGTCGCCAGGCTGGGCGCAGAAAAAATCCCCTTCAGGGGACGTCAAGCCGGCCGGCGCATGATTGCCGCGCCTGATGGCTCACGCAAGCCCGGGAAAGTTGCAGGGGCAATTATTTCCGACAGAGAGGTGCCGGAGAAAAAAGGGAAGAGCAGAAAGGCGAGAAACAGGTTCGGCTTTGAAGATATCGTCGGCAGAAGCAGGCAGCTGCTGAAGGCCGTGGACCTGGCGAAGAAGATAGCCAACAGCACCTCGGCGGTTCTTCTGCTGGGCGAGAGCGGGACCGGCAAGGAGCTGTTCGCCCGGGCGATCCACAACTCAAGCCCGATGAGTGAAGGTCCTTTTGTTTCTGTCAATTGTGCGGCAATCCCCAGGGAGCTGGTGGGGACGGAGCTGTTCGGCTATGAAGAAGGAGCCTTTACAGGAGCGAAAAAAGGCGGTAATGTTGGCAAGTTCGAATTGGCCAACAACGGGACGCTTTTTTTAGATGAAATTGGGGAGATGCCTCTGGAAATACAGGGTTACTTGCTCAGGGCCCTGGAGGAGAAGGCGATTACCAGGATCGGCGGGAATTGCAGCATACCGGTCAACGTAAGGGTCATTGCGGCGACCAACAGGCGGCTGCGGGAGGATGCGTTGGCTGGGCATTTTAGGCTCGATCTCTTCTTCCGGCTTAACGTCTTCACCATTTCCTTGCCCCCGCTCAGGGAGCGGCCGGATGATATACCCTTACTCGTCGATCACTTTATTTCCAAGTTTTCCGCAGCGAGCGGGAAAAACGTCTTGGGGGTCACGCCTGCGGCGATGGAGGCGTTGCGCCGCTATCGGTGGCCGGGCAACGTGCGAGAGCTGAGCAATGTTATCGAAAGGGCCGTCTTTCTGAGCGAGTCTCAGTATATAGACGTCAGCGACCTTCCGGAGGAGATCGTCGGTTGTGACGGTGAGGATGGGGTTCTCACGGTTAAGGATTATGAGAGAATAAAGATAAGCGAACTGCTGAGTAAGTTTAAGGGGAACAAGACCAGAGTTGCTGCAACACTGGGCATTTCCAGGGCATCGCTGTACAGGCGGCTGAAGGAGTATGGAATGATGTGAAGGCCGCAGAGAGGGTGTTCGATTCGTTCATTATGAAACAGTTAGCGGCGATAGAAAGTTTATGAAAGAAGCGCTGAAACGCTCTGCACTGTTGACAGGTGTCCGTTCTGAGACACCTGTCATTTTTATGCCGGCTTTTATCATAAATTGCACAGCCTTGAGAGGCCGTCCTGTTGAGGTTTGAGTGCCGTCGATCTAAAGACCGGTAAAGGCCGGTGTCTGGCACGAACCTTGCTATACACCTGGACGTGAGCCGGACTGGCGCCCTGTGCCCTGTAATGAGCGGAAGTGCCTCTTGAGATGGTGGAAAGGCAGTTCGTTGCGGCTGATTTGCTAGTATTTTTAAAAATTAAGGAGGGTGAATTTGCTTGGCTGACAAGATCGGACGGAGAAGTTTTATCAAGAAGATGGCTGCTGCTGGCGCAACTGTGGTTGGGGCCGGTGTTCTCGCGGGTTGCGGAAAGGGTTCATCGTCCGATTCGAAGATTCCTGCCAATTGGGACAAGGAAGCCGATGTTGTGGTCGTCGGTGGCGGCGGAACCGGTATCGTGGCTGCATTAACCGCCCGCGAGATGGGCTCTTCGGTAGTGGTTTTGGAAAAGGCAGCCGTTGTTGGAGGTTCTACGGCTCTCTCCGGAGGAGTAATCCAGGCTGCGGGGACGAAGTTTCAGAAAGAATTAACAGAATACAAGGACGACACCCCGGAAAAACATTACCAGTATTGGTTGCAGGCTGCAGAGGGGTTGGCGGATCCAGAGCTGGTTAAGGGTATGGCCGATAATGCTCCGGCGAATATCGATTGGCTTGTAAAACAAGGTTTGACCTATGTATCTGTATACGGGGTGGATCCTATCCCCTACGTTGATCCTGAGTTGATGACGGATCGCATCCACGTTCCGGGGGGTGCAGGGAAGGCTGCCAAAGCCGGTACCGGGAAGATCCACGTGGACATTCTTTATAAGCAGGCCAAGAATAAGGGCGCAGAATTCATGCTGGAAACCGAGGTCGGAGAGTTGATCTACGATCCGAAGAAGGGAGTTGTCGGTGTCAGAGCGCAAAAAGGTGGCAAAGAAATCGCCGTTAAAGCTAAAAAAGGGGTGATTCTGGCTACAAGTGGTTTTGATCGCAATAAAGATATGGCTAAGGCCTTGTCCCCGCAACAGTACTGGGCACTGGAGACCGGCCAGGTCTTCACGGCTCCGACGAATACAGGGGACGGTATAAGAATGGCTATGGCCCTGGGTGCGGACCTGGCGGGGGTGGGAGGCACCATCGGGGTACCTTTCTACAATGTCGCCATTGCTCCTCTCTCTACTAATCTGCCTGAAGTTCCGGGAATATATGTTAATAAATACGGTCTGCGGTTCGTTAATGAGGCCACTCACTATGCCTACTGTATGAGGGCAGTCTTTAACCAGGAAGGGCACGAAGCCTGGGCAATCTTCGACGAGGAAACTAAAAACATGGGGGGCGAAGTCATCGGCGGCATATTCAAGCCTTGGAGCCACGACCTCAGCAAGGAAGTTGCCGATGGGACGATAGTCAGGGCCGGCACCATCAGAGAACTGGCCGAAAAGATCGGCGTCAATGCCGACAACCTGGAGTACACCGTCAACAGGTGGAACAGCGACACCGCTAAGGGCAGGGATACCCTGTTCAACAAACAGGTGGGCCTTAAACCGCTGGCCAGGGCACCCTTCTATGCCGCAAAGGTTAAGGAGGGCAACTTAGGCACCTGTGGAGGGCTGAAGATCAATACCAAAGGTCAGGTTGTAAATGTCGATGGGCAGGTTATCCCCAGGCTGTATGCCGGAGGAATGTGTGCCGGTGGCTTTATCGGGCCGTACTATCCGGGCAGCGGTACCGCCATTGCGGCTACCGTATACTTCGGGCGCCTCTGCGCTCAGAACGCCTGCGGGGAGAAGCCCTGGGAGTAGAAGGGGTATCCTTTCTTTGAAGATTCAGCACCTACGGGATGCTCTGCTGAAGTGATGAAAGGGGTAGAGGCGGACTGCCGAAGCCCCTTTCTCTTTGGCCCCTGGTTTGGCGGAGGGCCGTGCCGTTTTGGCAGGAGCCGGCAGTTGGTGCTTTGTGGATCCGATCGTGCAGCCATCCCTGGGAGCGGCTGCGGCTTGTGCCCGGCAGTTCCCGCACCTCCGTCGAGTTGTCCCTGGACGAAGCGGTCAGAGCGGGAAAACTGCTTCTGACGCCGTAAAGTGGGCGGGGGACTTTTGGCAGGCCTCGATAAAGAGGTCGGCAAGCTCGGGGTCGAACTGGGAGCTTCTGTTTCTCCTGATTTCCTCCACCGCCTCCTCCGTGGAGAGGGGATCCCGGTAGGCCCTCTTTGTGGTCATGGCGGAGAAGGCATCGGCGATCTGCAGGATGCGCCCTTCGATCGGGGTCTGCCGACCGTCCAGCCCGTGGGGGTAGCCCTTCCCGTCCCAGCGTTCGTGATGGTACTTGATGGCGTTTACCACCGTCGCCGAAAGCTGCTGGTAGGAGAGCATCCTGATCCCGTCGTCGACGTGCTGCCTGACGATGGCGTATTCCTCCCCGGTCAGGGCGGCTTCTTTGAGCAGGATGCTGCGGGGAACGAGTATCTTTCCGAGGTCGTGCAGGAGACCGGCGATGTACAAATCAACCACGGTTTTTTCGGAAAGCTCCAGGGCGGCACCCAGGACGGCCGCAAGCTGTCCGGTGAAGCAGGAGTGGACGTAGGTGTTGACGTCTTTTTCCGCCAGGTTGTGCAGCAGCAGCCGGCATTTGAGGGTGAGGGGAGCCTTCTGCCGGATCTCTGTGAGAGAGATTTGAAAACTGCGGGTCTTCTTGTTTATCTCAAACACGCGCCTTAACCCCCTGTGTCGGATCTTTGATGTGATTAAACGGACCGGAATTTTCTATATTGAGCTGAATTTTTTCCGCTCAGGCTGAGAAAATCCTTGCTCTGCCTGCCGTTTGACTTCCCCCCTAGTAGCAGCTGTTTTCCCGTCTATCTTCTGCAGGATGCGACGCAATCCTTTTGGAAATGACAAAATGACATCGAAAGTCCTAACAAAATAGGACTGTCGTCCTATTATTCGACACGTCCCTTGGCAGAGCAGCCGGCCGTGGAGGCGGGGCTCGCCGTTTGGGAGAATAAAAGCATCTTTGAGGGGCGCCTTACCGGGGCGAACCGGGAACTGTTCGCCGCACTCGGCGGCGGACGAGTTTTTTTAGTATTGTGGAAATGGTATAATAATGAAGGACATTCTAGGAAGGAGCATCTATCCTTGGGGCGGACGAAAACGGTCTTTTTCTGTGGGGAGTGCGGCTATGAGGCCGGAAAGTGGTTGGGACGCTGTCCCGCCTGCGGTGCCTGGAACTCCTTTTGTGAAGCCCCTGGGCGGCAGAAGAGGCAGGGGTTTTCCTTTTTGCCCGCCGCCCGGCAGGCGCCGGAACCCCTGACCACCGCGGCTCCCGATGCTGTAGAGGAGCGCTTGCCCGGCCGTTTCGGGGAGCTGGACAGGGTGCTCGGGGGCGGGATCGTGCCCGGCTCGGTGGCACTCCTCGGCGGCGCCCCCGGGATCGGAAAGTCCACCTTGCTCCTGCAGCTGGCCGCACAGGCGGCGGAAAGGCACGGGATCGTTTTGTACGTCTCCGGGGAGGAGTCGCGGCGGCAGGTTCAGATGCGGGCGCGGCGCTTGAAGCTCTCCTCCGAGCGCCTTTATTTCCTGGCAGAAACCGATCTCGAGGGGATCTGCCGGGCGGTTGAGGAGCTCTCGCCGGTCCTGTTGATCATCGACTCGATTCAGACGACCTTTCACCCCGATCTCCCGCTGGCGGCGGGGAGCGTCGGGCAGCTCTGCCGGTGCACCGCCGAACTCGTTAGGCTGGCCAAGAGCCGTAATATTGCCTGCTTTCTCGTCGGCCACGTTACCAAAGAGGGGAACCTGGCCGGCCCCCGGGTGCTGGAGCATATGGTGGACGTTGTTCTTTCCTTCGAGGGGGAGCGCCACCAGAACCTGCGGCTCCTGCGCGCCGTCAAAAACCGCTTCGGGGCGACGGATGAGGTGGCCGTTTTCGCCATGGGGGAAGGGGGGCTGGAGGAGGTGGAGAACCCTTCAGCCATTTTTCTGGCCGGACGCAGCGGAGGGGTTCCCGGTTCGGTGGTGGTGGCGGCGCTGGAGGGAACGCGCCCGATCCTGGTGGAGATCCAGGCTCTGGTCTGCCCGGCCGCCTACGGGTCACCCCGCCGAGCGGCGACCGGGGTCGACTATAACAGGGTTGTGCTCATAGCCGCCGTGCTGGAGAAGCGCGTCGGGCTCGCCCTTGCCGGTCAGGACATCTACGTCGGCGTGGTGGGCGGTTTGCGGATCGGGGAACCTGCGGCCGATCTGGGGATAGCCCTCGCTCTGGCCTCCAGCTACCGGAACGCCGCCGTCGACCGGGAAATGGTGGTGGCGGGGGAGATCGGGCTGACAGGTGAGGTGCGGGCGGTGGGCTATATGGATCAGAGATTGAAGGAAGCAGCGCGTCTGGGGTTCAGGCGGGTGCTGGTGCCGTGGCGCAACCTGGACCTTCAGAAAAAATACCCGGACCTGGAGTTTACCGGGGTTAAGACGGTCAGGGACGCGCTCGATCAAGCCATTTGTCAGTGTTAGGGGGCAAATTCTTTGAAAGAGGAACGGTTTCAGCTGCTTGAAGAGGATGTAGCCGTGCTGGATGAGAGGCCGAAGGAGGAGAAGGCGCCGAAAGGGAAGGGGCAGAAGGAAGCCCCGGTGCGGGAGGTGAAGGAGGAAAAGCCGGATAAGAAGGAGCCGCGCGAGGAGAAGAAAGAGCCCATAGATGAGAAGGGTGACGGCTTGACCGGGCCCTTGAAGATGGTGGCCCCAGGCACCGCCCTGCGGGAGGGGCTGGACAGCGTTCTCAGGGCGAAGACAGGGGCTTTGATCGTCGTCGGGGATGCCCCGGAGGTGCTGCGCTTCGTGGAGGGAGGCTTCCACATCGACACCGAATTCACCCCGGCCGGCCTTTACGAACTGGCCAAGATGGACGGGGCGATCGTCCTCAGCCGCGATGCCCGGCGTATCCTCTACGCCAACGCCCAGCTCATCCCCGACCCGTCGATCCCATCTGAGGAAACCGGGATCAGGCACCGCACCGCGGAGAGGTTCGCCCGCCAAACGGGAGCCCTGGTGATCGCCATCTCTCAGCGGCGCGGCGTGATCACCCTCTACAAGGGTGCCGAACGATACAGCCTGCAGGACATCAGCGTTATCCTGTCCAAGGCGAACCAGGCCGTCCAGACCCTGGAAAAGTACAAGGGGGTGCTCGATAAGGCCCTCATCAACCTGACTGCTTTGGAGTTTGAGGACCTGGTCACAGTCTACGACGTTGCCCGCGTCGTCCAGCGCGGGGTGATGGTTCTGCAGGTGGTGAAAGAGCTGGAGAATTACATCTGCGAACTGGGCACTGAAGGGCGCCTGATCACCATGCAGGTGGAGGAGCTGCTGGCCAACGTGCGGGAGGAGCTCTGCTGCGTAATCCGGGACTACCTCGACGACGAGGGGAAAAACGCGGAGGATGTGCTTCGGGTTGTCTCCTCCTGGCCGCCGGACGACCTGCTCGATCTTACCGGCATCAGCAGGATATTAGGCTACGGGGCCTCATCCAGCATCCTTGACCTTTCCGTTTACCCGCGCGGCTACCGCATATTGCAGAGAATCCCGCGGCTGCCTGCCCAGATCGTCGAAAACCTGATCCGCACCTTCAAGAACTTGCAGAACATTTTAAAGGCCTCCATTGAGGAGCTCGACGACGTGGAGGGGATCGGGGAGGTCAGGGCCAAGGCCATTAAAAACGGCCTGCACCGCCTCCAGGAGCAGGTGATGCTGGAGAGGTACATGGGATAAAAAAACCGCCTTCAGGCCGCTCGGCCTCACGACTCGCGCCGGCCTTCCTTTTTGAGATGCCTGTTCCTTTGGGCAGCTTGTATCCGTTAACAGGAAATCTCTCAGGTGAAGTTGAAGATCCTCAGGGTGGAAAGCTTTTTATGCTCTTTGAGGAAGATATCGTACAGGTTGAGGTTGAGAAGGTTGCAGAGTGCTGCCATGTAGAAAAGGGTTTTTCCTAGTTCGGTTTCCACCATCTCCTGGCAGCTGGGGCAGATTTCACCGTTCAAGTGGCTGCTGAAGTAGTCTTTTAGTTCGTGGAGGGAGACGTCAGGAGGGATTTGCCTTTTCTTCGCCTCGATGCTGAGACAGCCGCATCCGGTGACCGCTTTGACCGTTGCCCTGTTGGTGCGGGCGCAGGCCTCCTGGAATTTGGAGAGAACGTCCAGAATGCTGTGATGGCGGATCAAAAGCTCGGAGACGGCATTCTGAAACTCATCGCAAATCAGGTCCTTCATCAACAAGACCTCCTCACACCTTATGTGCGTTAGTTAACTTAATTATAGTCAGGTAAATAAAGCATTGTCAATGCCGTTTGCTGCCGGAAGGCGGAGGAGAATGGGGATTGGCCGGAGGCTGTTTTTGACAGGTCCTGACTGCTCTGGTATAATAGGTGTATAATGAATGAAGTTTCAGGAGGCCTTGTAATGTTTCAGATAGGGGATCGAGTTGTGCACCCGATGCACGGTGCCGGGATTGTCGAGGCTCTGGAAAGGCGGGGGGAGAAGAATGAGGTTTATTACGTTCTCCGTCTTTTTGCCGGGAATTTAAAGGTGCTGGTCCCGGCGGATAAGGTTGAGACGATCGGAGTGCGGCGGGTTATCAGTGAAGCCGAGATCGCCAAGGTTCTCAGGGTGCTCGGGAAAAAGGATCAAGGGAAGCCCCTTCTCAACTGGAACCACCGCTACAGGGCGAATCTGGAGAAAATCCGGACGGGGAACGTTTTCGCCGTTGCCGAAGTCGTCCGCACGCTGATGCGCCAGGAGTTGAAAAAAGGGCTGTCTTCGGGAGAGAAAAGGATGCTGGAAAGCGCCTTTCAGATATTGAGCAGCGAACTGGTTCTGGCGGGAAAGCTGGACAAGTCGAAGGTAGAATCGATGATCAAAGATGCTGTTGCTCAAGGGTAGAAAAACGGCGCCCAACAGCTGCGGGCGCCTTTCTTATTTTGCGGTTATTTACTATCCTTTGACAAACTCTTCCCCTTGCTTGCCCGATGCCGCTTGCGTATAATGGAACGAGAGATTAACCAAAATAAGGTATAATACCCGGGAAGGGGGTGCAGTGATGCTTCAGAAGGTTATCAGAATACTCCTTACGCTGATCGGGGCAGGAATCGGCTTTTCTTTGAATTATCTGTTGATAAGACTTGATTTTGTGCAGTCGCTGGCTGCGGGGGAGGGCTTCGCCTGGTACGCCTTGGTTGGTCTGCTGACGCTGGTGGCAGGTGCGGTAACTTATCTCGCAGCCCCCCGCCTGATCGAGCTGACGCTGCAGATGGTTTCTTTCTTCGAAGGGACGCTGCAGCGCACACCGCTGCAGGATTTGCTGGGGGGTGCTCTCGGACTCATCGTCGGCCTGGTTATCGCTAATCTCCTCGGAGCTCCTTTTTCTAATCTTCCCTGGATAGGCCCCTTCATCCCCATCGTTGCCAGCATCATCCTGGGCTATTTGGGCCTGAGCGTGGGCTTGAAGAAGAAGGAGGAGCTGGCCGGCCTCTTTTCCTTCATTAAAATCGGCAGCAAGCAGGGGCGAGGAGAGGGAGGCAAGAGCACTTATAAGGTACTGGATACCAATGTCATCATTGACGGCCGGATTGCGGACATCTGCAAGACCGGTTTTCTCGAAGGGACGCTGTTGGTGCCCCGCTTCGTGCTGGAGGAGCTGCAGCACATCGCCGATTCCTCGGATGTGCTCCGCCGCAATAAGGGCAGGCGCGGGCTGGACATCCTCAATCAGATGCGCAAAGAGCAGGGGATTAAAATCGAAATTCGCGACTTTGAGGGGCTGGACCGGAAGGACGTTGATTCCGGCCTCATCCAGATCTGTAAGCGGCTCGACTGCCCGGTGGTGACCAATGACTACAACCTGAACAAGGTGGCGGAGCTCGTCGGGATTAAGGTCCTCAACATCAACGACCTCGCCAACGCCGTCAAGCCTCTCTTTCTCCCCGGTGAGGAGATCGACGGGGTTGACGTGATCAGGGACGGCAAGGAGGCGGGGCAGGGAATTGCCTACCTGGAGGACGGCACCATGATCGTCATCGAAGGCGGGAAGAAGTACATCGGGGAGCGCATATCGGTGGTGGTCACCAGCGTTCTGCAGACCTCGGCAGGGCGGATGATCTTCGCCAAGCCGAAGGTCAACTTGAAGGATACGGCCGCCGGTCGCCACTACCATGAGGTGAAGGTGATTGGATAAGGTCGGAGGTCTCATCGTTGCTGCCGGGAGGGGGGTGCGGATGGGCGCCCCCCTCAACAAGGTTTTCCTTCCCTTAGGCGGCCGTCCGCTGCTCCTGTACAGCGTCCGCCTTTTCGAAGAGTCCCCCTTCATCTCCACCTACGTGGTGGTTGCCGCACCCGAGGAGGTGGGATTCTGCCGGACGCTACTTTCTTCCTGCAGCCCCGACAAACTGGCCGGGGTCGTCGCGGGAGGGGAGACCAGGCAGGAGTCGGTGGCCAACGGACTGCGGGCGCTTCCGGAGGACTGTTCCTTCGTGGTCGTCCACGACGGAGCGCGGCCGCTCCTCTCCAGGGATGTGCTGGAGGGGGCGGTTCAACGCGCCTTTGACTGCGGCGCCGTTGTGGTCGGCGTGCCGGTGAAGGACACCGTCAAGGTGGTGGAGCAGGGGGGGGTGACGGCTACCCCGCCGCGGTCCTCTTTGTGGATCGCCCAGACACCACAGGTCTTCCGCCGCTCCCTGCTCTCTCGGGCGCTGGAGGCCGCCGGGGAGGCCGGGTTTCAGGGAAGCGACGATTCCTCCCTGGTGGAGCGGCTGGGGGTGCGGGTGGAGATGTTCCGGGGTGGCTACGAGAACATCAAGATAACCACCCCCGGCGACCTGGTGATCGCCGAGTCTCTTCTGGCCGGGGCTAAGGGGGCGGCCGGGGAGGCGCAGGAGCGAGGGGAAGAGGGGAGGCGCATCGGGCTCGGTTACGACGTCCACCCCTTCTGCGCGGGGCGGCCCCTGATCCTGGGTGGGGTGGAGATCCCCGGGGAGACCGGGCTGGCCGGGCATTCCGACGCCGACGTCCTCCTGCACGCCCTGATGGATGCTTGCCTCGGCGCGGCCGGGCTTCCCGACATCGGCAGCCAGTTTCCCCCCGGGGAACCCCGCTGGAAAGATGCTTCCAGCCTGGCCCTGCTCGCCGTCGTCGCCGGGCTCCTCGATGAAGCAGGCTACAGGGTGGCTCAGGTCGACCTGGTGGTGGCGGCGGAAAGGCCGCGGCTCGGCCGCTACCTGGAGGGGATGAAGGAGCGGATCGCCGCGGTATTGGGTATACCCCGCACGGCGGTCGGCCTCAAAGCGACGACGACCGAAGGTTTGGGCTTCGTAGGAAGGGGGGAGGGGATTGCCGCCTGGGCAGTGGCCACCGTGATGCCAAAGAAAATCCGCCCTCCCTCGCCAGGAGGGCGGGGTTAGACTGCCGTCTTCAGCAGCGTCATTACTTAACCCTGAAGATGACGAATACGTAGTAGAGAAGACCGGCGAGGACGATGAAGAGAATGCCCAGCGTTCCCCAGAGGGCGGCCTGGCCGATAAGCGCTTCACCCATCTTACATCCCCCCTTCTAAAAAATAGGATGTCGCAAAAATCGTGCCAGTAATCATCTGAAACTCTGCAGAAGGGGATGTAAAACCAGAAAAAGGGTGTGCCGGGGGGTGAAGCAGAGGCAGGCGTTTCGTAGTGAAACATCCTTGTGTTACGTTCTGAAACTGACGCAACTGCCGCAGGAAAAGCCGCCCGGGTCGTCTTGTTTCGGCTGCGGCAGGGGTTCATCGTTATTGGTGCTCTCCGCGTTGGAGTTTTTTCAGCCGGCGCCAGAGGGTGGTTCTGCTGATCCCCAGGAGGGCGGCGGCCTTTTTCTTATTCCCTTTGGCGGCGATCAGAGCCTCTCTGATGGCCTCCTCCTCCAGGCGGGAGATCCTCCGCTGTCCCGGGGTGACGTCCGGCTGGCCCTGTCTGACCGGTTCCGTCGGGCGCCATTCCGAAGAGGTGTAGAGGGATTCCGCCACCAGTTCCGCAGGTATGTATTCCCCGTCGCTGAGGATGACCAGGCGCTCCATAATGTTCTTCAGTTCTCTGATGTTCCCCGGCCAGTCGTGGGCAGCTAAGAGCTCCATTCCCCGCCGTTCTACGCCTTTGATGTTCTTGCCGAACTTTCTATTGAAGAGGTGGAGAAAGTGGTCAACCAGCACCGGGATGTCCTCGCGCCGCTCCCTGAGTGAAGGGATGACCAGCGTCAGCACGTTGATGCGGTAAAAGAGATCCGCCCGGAAGAGTTTTTCCGCAACCATTTTGTGCAGATTGCGGTTGGTGGCGGCGATTACCCGGACGTCGATCCTGATCACGCGGTTGTCCCCCAGGCGCATGATTTCATATTCCTGGAGCACCCGCAGCAGCCTCGTCTGCAGCTTGTCGGACATTTCGCTGATCTCGTCGAGGAAGATGGTGCCCCCGTCCGCCGCTTCGAAAAGCCCTCTTTTCCCCCCTTTTTTGGCGCCGGTAAAGGCTCCCTCGGCGTAGCCGAAGAGCTCGCTTTCCAGAAGGCTTTCCGGCATGGCGGCGCAGTTGACGGCGATGAAGGGGCCGTTTTTCCGGGAGCTGACGTTGTGGATGGCGTGGGCGAAGAATTCCTTTCCCGTGCCCGTTTCCCCGTAAATAAGGACGGTTGCGTCCACCTTCCCGAAGCGCTTCGCCTTCTCGATGGCGTCCTTGATCTTTTCGCTTTCCCCCAGGATGTCGCTGAAGTCATACTTGGCCAGATGGCCGCGGGCGCGCAGCCTCTTGCGCATGCGGTCACCCCCTTGATGTGCCCGGCCCGTGCTCAGGAGCTGTAAAAAAAAGCCGCCGGGATGGTCGTCCTTGGCGGCGTTTTGTGGTCTTATCAGCAGGCAGACACACTATTTTTCGGAAAGTGGGAACGAATTGTCGTCAACCCCAAGGTTTAAGAATCCGGTCAGCGCAGGTTGCGGGGATATCCGGCGAAGAGCTCTCTTGCTTCCTCCAGGGTGGTGTCGGGGGCAGGGATAACCAGGTCGGATTCTACGAGTTCATCGTCGGGGATCCTTTTGCCCCTGGTCTGCACCAATTCCACCACCTGCCGCAGGCGCTCCGCAAACTGCTGCTCGTCCCCGGCGCCGACGGCGTCGAGGAGGGAGTCGTCCATGGCGTCCAGCTCCGCCAGGGCGTTTCCGTCCAGCCGGTACTGCCCTTCTGTCAGAACCCTGATGATCATCCCTCACTCACTTCCTTCTTCAGGCGGGAGAGCTCGTCTTCGACGCGGCCCGCCGCCTGCATTTTCTTGAGTTCGGCTTCAACGGGGTCCTTCTCTCCCAGCGGCTCTTCCAGCACCCCGCTGGCGATCAGCTCATCGATGGCGGAGGCCCGGGCCTGCATTTCTTCGGTCCTCCGTTCCGCTCGCTCAATGGCCATGCCGACGTCGGCCAGCTCCTCCGAGAGGCCGGTCATGGCTTCGCCGATCTTCACCTGGGCCTCGGAGGCGGAATAACGGGCCTTTATGACCTCCTTCTTGGTGCGGAAGGCCTCTACCTTCGCCCGCAGGCGGTTCTCCACCTGGGTGAGCTTTTCCTGTTCCTTGTTGAGGTCTGCGACCTGTTGCTCGAGATCCTGGATCTGCTGCTCGATCTGTACCTTGCGCTCCAGGGCCAGCCGGGCGAGGTCTTCCCGCCCCTGCCGCAGGGCCTCCTTCGCCTGCCCATCGAGCTTGTTGAGGTCACTTTTAAGCTTGACTACCTGCAGTTCCAGCCTTTTCTTGGAAGCGGCGACATTGGTGATGTTCCGCCTCACCTTCTGCAGCAGCTCGACCTGTTTTTCGTAGGAGTAATCCAGGGTTTCGTGGGGATTTTCCATCTGGTCGAGCACTTTGTTGATCTTGGCCTTGAAAACCGTCGATATGCGCGCCAAAAGTCCCATTATCAGTCTCCTTTCTCACTGCCTGTAGTAATTATTGACATCTCGACGACTTCCTATACCGGGCAGTTGCGGATGGGGTACCAGAAGCTGACATCCTTTTCCCAGGGGAGTTCTTTTTCGAGCAGGGTGAAGAGCCGCAGTTCGGTGTTGTGGTCCCGGCCCTCTTTGCCGGTGGGAAGGTAGGGATAGAAGGAACCCCGCTTGTAGTTGTAGATGATGTAAAGCTTTTCACCTCCAGGCCCTTTAAAGGGGAAGACCGCCGCCAGGAGCTGGGTGTCGTAGCCGTTATCAGCAAGGGTTTGGGCGGCCATGTGCACCAGGGCCACCAGGTCGTCCCAGTCCGGGTCTTCGAAGAGCAGCCACCGGTAGCGGTATTCGTCGTCGCGGATCTCCATTCTGGTCTTAGTCTCCTTCACCGCCAGGTGCAGGAGCTCTTTCAGCTCCTCAGCCGCCGACCGGAAGTCGAGGCTTGTGGCGGGCTTCAGGGTCAGCCCGCACCTGCCGGCCGGTGTCCAGCCCAGCTCGGCGAAGGGGACGGCGGCGGTGGAGAGGGCGAACAGCTTTTCGAGCCGCGCCTTCGGCGGCCTGCTCTTCCCGAAGAGGGCGTCCAGGAAACCCATCTTATCCCCTCATCTGCCGTTCCAGTTCCTGCAGGTAGGCGATGCGCCGCTCCAGGGAGGGGTGGGTGGAGAACAGTTCGGCGAAGGATTCCCCTCTCAGGGCGGGGATGATGAAGAAGGCGTTCATGCCCTCCGCCTGGCGCAGGTCGCGCTCCGGGAAGCGCTGCATGATGCCGCTGATCTTCATGAGGGCGCTGGAGAGCAGCCCCGGCGAACCGGTCAGAAAGGCCGCCCCCCGGTCGGCCGCGAACTCCCGGTAGCGGGAGAGCGCCCGGATCAGGAAGAAGCTGATCAGCCAGACCAGAAGAGAGACGAGGTAGACGAGCATCGCCCCGCCGCGGTCCTCCCGGTCGCGGTCGAGGAAGCCGCCGTAGAAGAAGAAGTTCTGGACGATGAAGGAGGCCACGGTTGCGAAGAAGCTGGCGATGGTCATCACCGCCACGTCTCTGTTTTTGATGTGGCTCATTTCGTGGGCCAGCACGGCTTCGACCTCCGGCTCGGTTAGGCGCTGCATGAGCCCCGCAGTTACCGCCACAACGGCGTTGCGGGGGCTCCTCCCGGTGGCGAAGGCATTGGGTATGGAGGTGGGCATGACTGCCACTCGCGGTTTGGGGACGTCGGCGAGCACCGACAGGCGCTCCACCATGGCGTGCAGCTGCGGCGCCTCCTGCGGGGAGACCTCTCTGGCTCCCGTGCTCAGGAGCACCAGCCGGTCGGAAAAGTAGTACTGGATGAAGAGCATGATCCCGACGAAGAAGACGATGCCGGTGAAGCCGATGCCGGCGTACCAGAGGACAAGGCCGAAGAAGAGGTACAGAGCCGCCAGCAGGAACATGGTGAAGATCATCCTGGCAGTCAAACCGTAGTCTACGGGGAAGCGCTCTCTTTTCATCTCTTGGCCTCTCTCCTTTATCTAGAATAATCAGTTTCCGGAAACCTTGTTTTATGCCTATTTTATGGTGCCGCTTCCAGGATGTCAATACAAAAGGCCGTTTACGGCAGGCTCAGCAGAGCGGCAAAGGCCAGCAGCACCCCGAAGAGGAAGAGGGCGGCGATGAAGAGCAGAATGAAGGGGATGAAGAATGTGGCTGCCGCCGCTCCGGTGCCGATGCGGTAGTTTTCCCGGATGGCGATGACCCCCAGTACCGCCGTCCAGATGCCGGTTCCGAATTCGATGAGCCCGCTTAGGAAGGCCAGCCCTCCGGCCAGGGAGGTCAGGGCAGCCAGGGGGATGCCGATGAAGTCGGGGGAGCCGGCGAAGGCGGTGGCCGCCAGCACCCCTCCCAGGGTGCCCTGCCCCTTAAAGAGCCTGGCGAACAGGTGAAAGAGGACGCCCGCCAGTACCCACTGCAGGGCCCTCAGGAAAAAGGCGGCTGCGGTCAGGAAGTAGGGGGACTGCAGGACGGCCACCGTAACCTCTATACCGGGAGTGCCCGTTATCCCTTCCAGATAGGGAAGGATGTTTTCGTTGCTCATGGCAGAGGCCAGGGAAACCCCCTGGAGGAGAGAGAGCAGGACCACTACGAGCAGCCCTTCTTTCCACAGCTTCCTTTCGGCGACGGTGCGCAGGGTCTGCACAGGAGCCGTCAGCGTAGCGGGAATGTATTCCCACATCTCTGTTCCCTCCTAATAGCGCAGTGTGGTGTAGGCAGGTGGCAGGGGGAAGGGAAGAAGGTTGTCCGTGAAGAGGGATCTTATCCCCCCCAGCAGGCTCAGCAGTCCGGCTACCCGTCGGTACTCCACCACCTGCGGTTCTCCTTTGATTCCCGCCAGTTCTGCCGCCAGGGCGATGGCCTCCCTTTTCCCTCCCAGTTCGTCCACCAGGCCCAGCTCCTTGGCCTGGGAGCCGGTATAAATCCTGCCGTCGGCGAGCCGGCGGACGCTCTCTACGGGCAGGTTCCGCCCTTGGGCGACGACGCCGACGAACTGGTTGTAGGTTTCCTCAATGATCCCCTGCATGATCTGTTCCTCCTCCGGCGTCAGGGGGCGGGACGGGGAGAGCATATCCTTGTGGGCACCGCTTTTAAAGACGTACTCTCGGTAACCGATCTTGCGGTAGAGCTCCTGGAGGTTGGGAACGGTGGAGATCACGCCGATGCTGCCGGTTATCGTGGAGGGGAGGGCCACGATTTTGTCGGCCGCGGCGGCTACGTAGTAGCCCCCGGAGGCCGCAGTGTCTCCTAAAGAGGCCACAACCTTTTTCCCGGAGCGCTTGACGCGCAAGACCTGCTCGTACAGCTCGTGGGAGGCTGCGGCGCTTCCGCCGGGGGAGTCGATCCTCAGGACGACCGCCTTCAGGGAGGCGTCCTTTTCGGCGCGCTCGAGGTCTCGCATGGTCTGGGAGGCGCCGGATATTCCTGCGAAGGGTGATGATTCCTGGGCTCCGGTGATGGTTCCTGTGAGATAGATCACCGCAACCTTGCCTCCAAAGACGGGCGGCTGCCGTTTTCCCGCCTTCCCCATGCTCACGAAGAAGGCGGCAAAGGTCAGGGCGATGCTCGCCGCGATGAGAATTATCCCGGCTTTTCTGGAATCCAAGGCTTTTTCCTCCTTACCCGCGTTTCTTAAATATTATTAACCGGCTGGCGGTTCTGATACCTCCAATTATGCCCGGATCAGGGGCGTTCCGGCGGGGAAAAGTTGCGGATGAGCTGCGATCGCGACATCCAGATGACCTTCGGAACGAGGGATTGGTGCCCCTTTTGAAACCTCCTGAAACCTAGTGGATGGTAGGTGGCGAGGAGTAAAAGCTGACCGCAGCGGAAGCAGAAACGCCAGAAGCGTGACCTGATCTCTTCGACTTCAAAACCCAGCAGGCGTGCGCCCTGATGGAAGATGGTGATCCCGAAGAAGGCCTTGACCTGCGGGTCCACTTTTTCTTGGGCAACCAGGGCGGCCAGTTCGGTGAGGCTCTGTTTCAGCTCTTTTTTGACGCACATCACGGCCTGGATCTGATTCCCGCACTTCTGCTGAAGTTCTAGAAGCTGCCTGTTGGCCAGGTGCAGTTCTCCAACCTTGTCACCTGGATGCAACGCCGTGCCGTCGCGCAGCGTCAGGGCAGGCCCCCGGTACTCCCTGAGGTTGAGCCGGAAGAGGCTCCCCGGTTGGACCTTCCGGACGTGGAAGAGAAGTGAGTAAATTCTTTCCCAGACGTCCCAGAAGGCAAGGGTGAACTCCCGCCAGATCGTCTGCCTCATGTCTAGGCACCCTCTTTTAAAGTAATAAGGGAAAAGCGATCTCATAATTTCCACTATTCGGTATGTAGGGGATAATTCCTGCCTGCTGTTATACCTGTACGGGAAAAAACGAAGGCGAAGAATCTCCATAAGAGTGCTCAGGGGGAGCCGCCTTGCCTGGAGCCGATTTGTGAATTCTTTCCGAATCCGGCTGCAGTTTATCGTCGGCCTCTCGGTTTCAAAGGCGGCCACCGGAGTAAGAAGGCCGGAAATCCCCTTTGTGAGGAGATTTCCGGCCGGGGAGGTGATTTCTGAGGTTTTTTGTTGCCCTTTAGCTCTGAGGCGGCTCCGTCCGGTTTTCCTCCCCCTGCCGCAGGTTGGTGTTCGAGAAAACGCCTGCCATGTTCACGAAGGGCTGGATTAGGTCGATGGGGAGAGGGAAGATGATGGTGCTCGACTGATTGGCGGCGATCTCTTTCAGGGTCTGCAGGTAGCGAAGCTGGATGGTGGCCGGATTGCTGGAGATGATATTCGCCGCCTCTGTGAGCGTCTTGGCCGCCTGAAACTCGCCGTCGGCGTGGATCAGCTTCGCCCGGCGCTCGCGTTCCGCTTCGGCCTGGGCGGCCATCGCCCGCTGCATGGTGGGCGGGAGCTCCACGTCCTTCACTTCCACGTTGCTGACCTTGATTCCCCAGGGCTCGGTGCCTTCGTCGATGATGTGCTGGAGGCGCTGGTTGATGGCGTCGCGCTTGGATAGAAGTTCGTCGAGCTCGGACTGGCCGAGGACGCTCCTCAGGGTGGTCTGAGAGAGCTGGGAGGTGGCCTTGACGAAGTCGAGGACCTTGATCACCGAGTCTACCGGGTTGACGACCCGGAAGTAGACGACGGCGTTGACCTTGACGGTGACGTTATCTTTGGTTATGACCTCCTGGGTGGGGACGTCCATGGTGATCACGCGCAGGTCAACCTTCTGCATCCTCTCGATCCCCGGGATGAGGAAGATGATCCCCGGCCCCCTGGCTCCGACGCAGCGCCCGAGGCGGAAGATGACACCCCTCTCGTATTCCTGGACGATGCGCAGGGAGGAGGCAATCAGCAGCAGAATAAGTATAACCAGTGGAAAATAACCCGGCATTGTGTTTTCCCGGCAGGCAGATATGCCCCCGGGATGGTCACCCCTTTCGTTTGTTTTATTATTATATTGCCTTGAAAATGCGTCGGCCTTCCATAGGTCGCTCGCCGGTTGAGCCGGCGGTTTGGTTTTTAACGTGCCGCCTGAGGGGCGGCGGTCTATGTCGGGTTCTCCGCCGGTCTACCGCTTCGCTCTTGATTGCAGGCCGGACAGGACGACGGCTCGCCTGCTGCGTTCGCCTTTTCACGCGGCGAAGGGAGGCAGCCCGCCGTCGGAAAAAAGGCTGCCTTGATCCCGGTGGCCGGATGTCACCCTAGGCTCGCCGCACCCGCAGGTTCAGTCCCTCCATGGCGGTGATCACCACCTTTTCGCCTGCCTTGATGGGGCCCTCTTCGGATACTGCCCGCCAGAGTTCGCCTTCGACGAAGACCAGGCCCTCCGGGAGCAGGTCCGAGCGGGCCGTTCCCATGCGCCCGATCAATCCTTCGCTTCCTGTGGTCACGGCTCTTTTCTGCCCCCGGACTACGGCTGTGACCAACAGCGCCACCAGGGCGGCGAACACCAGGGCGGTGGTGACGATCAGGGAGATGTTGATCCCTATTCCGGGAGGGCCGCCGCTGAAGAGAAGCAGCGATCCGGTGACGAAGGAAATCACTCCTCCGGCACCCAAGATCCCGTGGCTGGGCACGAAGGCCTCGGCGATGAAGAGCCCGAAAGCCAGAATGATCAAGAGCACTCCCCCCCAGTATGCGTCGAGTGTTCCCAGAGAATAGAGGCCGAGCAGCAGGGAAATGGCGCCGGCAACTCCGGGAAAGATCAGGCCGGGGTTGTAGATTTCCACCATCAGGCCGGCCATGCCTACCGTCATCAGGATGTAGGCCAGGTCCGGATTGCTCAGGGCGAGCAGGGTCTTTTCAACGGGGTTCATCGAGAGGTTGACGATGGGGGCGCCTTTCGTCCGGAGCTCCACCCGGGCGCCGCTGCTTAAGGTAACCGTCTTGCCGTCCAGCTGCCGGAGCAGGTCCTCGAGGTCTTGCGCTCGCAGGTCGATGAGGTTGAGCTTCAAGGCTTCGGCATCGGAGTAGGATTTGCTCTCCCGCACCGCCTGCTCCACGGCATCGGCGTTCTTCCCGCGCAGCTGGGCGATGGAGCGCGCCCAGGCGGCGGCGTCCTCGGTGATCTTTTGGCTGGGAATGTCCTGCTGCTGACCGTCGGAGGGGCCGATCCCGACCGGATGGGCGGCGCCGATCCGGCTTCCGGGGGCCATGGCGGCTACGTGGGCGGAAATGGTGATGAAGGTCCCTGCCGATCCCGCCCATCCCCCGGCCGGAGAGACGTAGACGATAACCGGGACCCGGGCGTTGAGGATGGTGGTGACAATCTCCTGGGTGGTGGTGTAGAGGCCGCCCGGGGTGCTGAGTTGAATGACGCAGGCCGTTGCCCCGAGGTTTTCGGCGTGGCGGATGACCCTTTCCAGGTACTTGGCGGTGATGGGAACGACAGCTCCATCGTAACCGGCTACCACCACGGGCGGGTTTCCCTCTACCGCCCGGACGGAAGGGAGCGGCGTCCCCAGGTTCAACAGAAGGGCCAGGAGGAGAATGCTGCCCAGGAGCGCTGCTCCCCGCTTTGCGGCGCGCAAATCGTTCATCTTTCCTCTCCTTTTCCAAGGTGATGAGCTTTTAAATTCTAAGAAGCGCTCATCTATTTTTATTCTACAATATCCTATTCTACAAGGCGAAGATGAACTCCTTTTATCTAAAGGCGGCGGAAATAAGTAACAGCCTTTCCGCCGCCGTGCTCCGGGATCAGCCGCCGCTGCCGGCTTTTCCGCTCCGCCCGGGATTTCTTCTTCGTATCCGGCCCTACCTCCACCGCCATGGGAGGTAAAAGGCCGGCGCTTAAAGAGGGCTTACCGCAATTCGTTTAAAAAAAGTGGTGATCGGGAGGCGATCACCACTTGAGCTTTTTACTGCATTCCGATTTCCTCTTCGCTCTTCCCGGCATCGGGGATGAAGAGCGGCTGGCCGTATTTGTCTACTCCGAAATCACCGATGATTCGCTGGGTTTCGGGGCTGATCATGAATTCCACAAACGCCTTGGCACCAGCGGCATTGACCTTGGGGAACTTTTCCGGGTTGACCTGCATCACGTGATAGATGTTGAGGAGCATCGGGTCCCCTTCCATCAGACTCGCCAGCTTGAGGTTGTCCTTCTGAGCGAGATAGGTTCCTCTGTCGGTGAGGGTGTAGGCGTTCTTCTCGGAGGCCAGGCGCAGGGTGTCCGCCATTCCGCTGCCGGCTTCCAGATACCAGTCGCCGGCGGGGGTCACACCTAATTTATCCCAGATGGCCTTTTCCTTCTTATGAGTGCCGGAGTCATCCCCCCGGGACACGAAGGTGAACCGGCCGTTCATGATCTTCTTAAAGGCCTCAGTTGCGTCCTTCTCTCCCTTGATCTGCGCCGGGTCGTCTGGCGGCCCCACGATGATGAAGTCGTTGTGCATCACCAGTTGGTAGTTGATCACGTCCCCGTTCTCGACCAGAGGCCGTTCCGATGCCGGAGCGTGGGTGAGGAGGACGTCCGCTTCGCCTTTTTTGCCCATTTCCAGGGCCTCTCCTGTGCCCCTGTCGATGGGCTTGACCCTGTACCCGGTTTTCTCCTCGAAGATGGGGATGAGTTCGTCCAGCAAGCCGGTGTCGACGGTGCTGGTGGTTGTGGCCAGGATGACATCCTTCTTTGCAGCGGCCTGTTCCTGCTGTTCACCGCAGCCGGCGGCAAAGGCCAGGATGGAGCAGAGGAACAGAAAAAGGATGCCGGTGGACAATCTTCTGTTCGGCTTCATTATCCAAAACTCCTTTCTTCTCCGGTGTGTTTTCCTCAATCAACTTTTTTGATTCTTCCTTTTGCGGGCGATGTCGTGCTTTAGTCTGTCTTTTTACCATACCCCCTTTTCTTTCTCTCCCGGAGGGGGAAGGAGCAGATAAAAAAAGCCAGGTACGGAAAGTACTCTGGCCCTGTCTTCGCTCTCCTTTCCGTGCCGGGAGGCGCGCTCGTTTCCGAAGCGCACCCAGTGGTCCTGCTGCCATAGCCCAAGAGGCCTTAGGAGGGAGGACTCGGAGAATGTCGTTTTTTCTTTATATTCGCCGTTGGATAAGGAAACCCTTTTTTTTGTCCAGGATGCGGTATCTGCTGAGAGGCGACCTGTCATCCTCGCTTCGCCTGTCCCGTTAGCCGGCCTTCCATAGGTCGCTGGTCGCTCGCCGGTCGACCGGCGGTTTTTTCATGCTCTGTTGGTGCCGCCGGAGGCGGCGTGAGGGTCTGCCCTGAAAATGCGTTTATCCTTGCGCTTGCCCCCGGACTTTCGGTTTAAATTGCCCTAAGACTTGTCGATAGATAAGCAGCCGACCGGCTCCTATGCGCCTTCCCTGCCGCAGAGTCGCCTATCTCGAGATCATATCTCGATTCGGCTGCTCGCTCTGCTCCTTCGTCATGGGCGGGTAACAACCTCCGTCAGGTCGCTGCGCCGGCAAGGATAAATCCTTTTTTCGTTCCTCTGTTAGGGCAGCCGCTGGCGGCATGGTAGTCTGCTGAGAATATTGCCATCTGTTCCGACCGGCAGGCAATCATGACGGCTGATACCGGCGGCCTTGCCGCCATTTTTCGTCAGATATTCTGGAGGTACATCGCCGGAAGGCCGGCCTCTCATATTTCCCATTCCCTTGCGAAAGAATAATGTAAGGGGTGATGCAGATGCCGGAAAAAAAGACAGTAAAAAAGAAAAAGGCAAAGAAGCCCGGGCCGCACGAACGGCTGAAGTGGGAAACCGCCCGGGAGCTCGGCCTCGACGATGACCTGGCCAAAGCCGGGGACGAACTTACCGTCAGAGAAGCGGGAAAGATCGGCGGCCAGATGGTGAGAAAGCTGATCAGGGCCGGCCAGAAGGCGCTGGCCGATGAACAACGAAAACAGACAGCAGCCGAAACGACCCCGGACAGCCCAGAAAAATAAATCAGACAGACCTGATGGCAGCCGCCTTCAGGTTATTTTTTATAAGCCCCATACCACTGCCCCCAGAGCTGTCCCGAAGCGAGCCGTCGTCCTGTCCGGCCTGGAATCAAGAGCGAAGCGGTAGACCGGCGGGTGAACTTGACGTATTTTCATGACAGGTATTCTAACGGTTAGCGGGTAGATGCCGGGAAGGGGGATGCGACTCTTGGTCTGTGATGGGACATAAAAAGGCCCTCCTTTTTACGGAGGGCCTTGTGGTTGGTTTCCGTATTAGTAATCCATGCCCATGCCGCCCGGCATCGAAGGAGGCGTGTTCTCCTTCTTCTGCGGAATTTCGGAGATGAGAGCCTCTGTCGTGAGAAGCATGGAAGCGATGGAGGCGGCGTTCTGGAGGGCGCTTCTGGTGACCTTCAAGGGATCGACAATGCCTTCCTTGACCATATCCACGTACTGCTCGGTCAGGGCATTAAAGCCGATGCCCGCTTTTTCGTTCTTGATCCGTTCGATGACGACCGAACCTTCGAGTCCGGCATTTTCGGCGATCTGGCGCAGCGGCTCCTCCAGGGCGCGGCGCACGATGCGGACGCCTACCAGCACATCCCCTTCGGCCTGAATCTCGTCCAGGGCCGGGATTACGTTCACCAGGCAGGTTCCTCCACCGGGAATGATGCCCTCTTCAACGGCCGCCCGGGTTGCGGAGAGGGCGTCTTCGATGCGGTGCTTTTTCTCCTTGAGCTCGGTTTCGGTAGCGGCGCCGACTTTAATGACAGCTACGCCGCCGGACAGCTTGGCGAGGCGCTCCTGCAGCTTCTCACGGTCGTAGTCGGATGTGGTTTCCTCGATCTGTGCCTTGATCTGGTTGACGCGCATCTTGATCTTGTCGCTTGCTCCGTAACCTTCAACAATGGTGGTCTTCTCCTTATTGATCTTGACCTTTTTCGCCCGCCCGAGCTTATCGATGTCCACATTCTCGAGCTTGAAGCCCATGTCCTCGGAGATGAATGTGCCGCCCGTGAGAATGGCGATATCCTCAAGCATTGCCTTGCGGCGGTCGCCGAACGCTGGGGCCTTAACCGCAGCGCAGTGGAGCACGCCCCGCAGTTTGTTGACGACGAGGGTGGCCAGGGCCTCGCCCTCCACATCCTCGGCGATGATCAGGAAGGGCTTGCCGGTGCGGACGACTCTCTCCAGGAGGGGCAGCAGGTCGCCGACCGCGGAGATCTTCTTCTCGTAGATCAGAATGTAGGGCTCTTCCAGCTCCACTTCCATGGTCTCGGAGTTGGTGACGAAGTAGGGGGAGATGTAGCCGCGGTCGAACTCCATACCTTCGACAACTTCGACCAGGGTCTCGATTCCCTTGGATTCCTCAACGGTGATGACTCCGTCTTTGCCCACCTTCTCCATGGCCTCAGCCACCAGCTCGCCGATCTCCTTGTCGTTGCCGGCGATGGCGGCGACGTGGGCGATGGACTCTCTGGTCTCCACCGGTGTGCTGTGCTTCTTCATCTCCTCCACGGCCTTTTCGACCGCCATGTCGATGCCGCGCTTGAGGAAGATGGGGTTGGCTCCGGCGGTGACGTTCTTCAGCCCTTCGTTGACGATGGCCTGGGCCAGAACCGTAGCCGTGGTGGTGCCGTCACCGGCGATCTCGTTGGTCTTAGAGGCTACTTCTTTGCAGAGCTGGGCTCCCATGTTCTCAAAGGGATCTTCCAGCTCGATCTCTTTGGCAACGGTTACCCCGTCCTTGGTGATGGTCGGAGATCCGAACTTCTTTTCTAATACCACGTTGCGGCCCTTCGGACCAAGGGTCGTTTTTACCGCATCGGCTACGATATTAACGCCTCTCTCGAGTTTTTTACGGGCGTCTACGTCAAAGACGATCTGTTTCGCAGGCATAAGCGATTGTCAACCTCCTTGTTGATGGGATTTGATGTCGAGGCCTAGTCTTTGATGGCCAGGATGTCGCTTTCACGCATGATCAGGTACTCGACATCACCGAGTTTGATTTCGGTTCCGCCGTACTTGGCGTAGATAACCTTGTCGCCGACCTTAACCTCAGGCTGCACGCGGGTGCCGTTTTCCAGGAGCCGGCCCGGTCCCACCGCGATTACTTCTCCTTCCTGAGGCTTTTCCTTCGCGGTGTCGGGAAGGTAGATGCCTCCTTCGGTTTTTTCCTCTTTGGAGAGAGGTTTCACCAGTACGTGGTCACCAAGTGGCTTCAGCATTTACAACCCTCCTCAGTGTGATGTGAATGTTATGCGGGGGTTATTAGCACTCATTGAATGTGAGTGCTAATAAATCTATGATAAATAATACAAATCCAGGTGTGGATTGTCAATACTTTTGTTTAAAGTATTCCCAACTTTTTTGGAAAATAAGTCTTGCTTTTTGAAAAAAACGGTCACTTCGATCGACCGCCTGCGGCAGCCGCGCTGCTGCGTGGGAAGCTGCCCCTTTCCTGCCTTTTTCACACGGCCGCAAGGCCAGTGATAACGGCGGGGGTTGTCCCGACAGCTCTTCATCGCATGAACCTGCCGGGCGCCGAATAATATTTAGTAACAAAAAGCGGGGAAGGGGTGGGCCTGTCGTGCCGATGGTTCTCTTGAGGAGAAGGCGTTTGCTGTGCTGGGGCGCGCTGGCAACTCTGCTGCTGGCGGGCGTCATCTGTTTCTCCGGCCTTTGCGGGGGGGTTGGAGGGGTCTTCAACGCCGCCGACCGGGAGGTGCCCATTTATGCGGTGGACATCAGGGAAAAGAAGCTGGCCATC
The DNA here is from genome assembly GCF_000305935.1 of Thermacetogenium phaeum DSM 12270. Classification (NCBI taxonomy): domain Bacteria; kingdom Bacillati; phylum Bacillota; class Clostridia; order Thermoanaerobacterales; family Thermoanaerobacteraceae; genus Thermacetogenium; species Thermacetogenium phaeum. The sequence continues at coordinate 414,847 of NC_018870.1, forward strand.
TCTTTCGATGCCGCCTGGGGTGCCGATTATACCCCGACGCTGCTGAAGATCCTCGAGGAGAACGACATCAAGACCACCTTTTTTCTAACGGGCATCTGGGTCAAGAAGTACCCGGAAATGGTGAAGGCCATTGCCGCCGCCGGGCACGAGCTGGGGAACCACACCTCGACCCACCCTCACTGCAACGAGCTCTCGGAGGAAGAGTTCATCGAAGAGCTGAAGGACAACGAGGAGATGATCTTCAAGCTCACGGGGAAGCGCACCCGCCTTTTTCGACCCCCTTTTGGTGAATACAACAATACCAACATCAGGGCCGCCCGGAAGCTCGGTTATGAGGTGATCCAGTGGAGCGTCGATTCCCTCGACTGGCAGGAGCTCGGGGTGGAGGCGGTGGTCGACCGGGTCTTAAAAAACGCCCATCCGGGGGCGATCGTCCTCTTCCACAACAACGCCAAGTACACTCCCGAGGCGCTCCCTGTGATTTTGAAGAGCCTTAGAGACCAGGGGTATAAGATTGTGCCGGTTTCCGAGCTCTTGATCAAGGGGGATTACTACATCGAGAGGCACAGCGGGCTGCAGAAAAGGAAGCCCGGGAGCCGCTAGAACTCCCGGGGCTTGCAGATGATTTCCTTGATCTTGGTGTCGAAGATGTTGTTGGAGTGGGCCGGGACGATGACGACGGCGGTATCGGCGCCGGTCCCCGATCCGCCTACTGCGATGACCTCCTGGCCGTAAGGGATGAGGCCGGCGTCGAGGGCCATCCCCGCTACCTCCACGCAGACTTTGACCCCCTGTCCGAACATTCTCAGCGTCTGGGCGATGATTTCCGCGGGATAGACGCCGCCGAATTTGTTGCGCAGGGCTCTGTCGACGCCCGCCAGGAGGTGGGTCGTCGTCAGGATGCGCACCCCCTTGGCGGCGAGCTTTTCCCTTACGGCGGGTGGCATCTCATCCTCTCCGGGGCTCGTGAAGCCGACGTGATGGGTGACGCAGACCACCTCCAGCCCTTTATCCAGGAAGTGCTCCACCGTGGAGCCGCTGCAGGAGGCCACCACTACGTGGCGGATCCCCAGCTCCTGCGCCCTTTTGACGGCGGCCTCCGCCGTAGCGGCGGTATTCGCCGCCCCCTTATTCTTCCAGTACATCCTTGTTCACTCCTTTGACGATGGCTTCTTTAAGGAAATCCCGTTAGCCCGGGCAGAACGAGAAAGCGTTTCCAGAGTTTATCGGAAACGGCTGCGTCTCGCCGCGCCTTATACTGCGGTTCCCGGGTCAGATTTATTCTACCAGAAAAAGCCGTTGCGGGCAAAAGGCGCCCATCTCGACGTCCCGTCTCACTTCGGCCTCTCGCCAGGCTCCTTCGTCAAAGGCGAGTAACAACCTCCGTGAGGTCGCTCGTAAGGTCGCTGCGCCGACGAAGATAAACCCTTTTCGTTTCCCTGTTGGTGCCGCCGATGAGGGCGGCCGTTTCCTCTGCCGGAGGGGAGCCTGGTTTTGAGAAAAGCGCCGGCCTTGAGGCCGGCAGCGCTCACCTTCATGCGGCTTTGGGCTGTGAAGAGGAGATGCAGGGCCGGGGGAGAATAAAGGAGAATATATGAAAATATATGCCTTCTGCCTCTTGGGCCTTATTGATGGCAGGTACAGGAGAGGCGAAAGGGACGCAGAAGCCATTGCGGTGAAACAGCCTTCAGGAGCTCAAGCTTATGATCAGACGCAGGATCTTCAACCTGGCCTGGCCCGCGGTTTGCGAAATGCTCCTTTACATGCTGCTGGATTTCGTGGACGTGGCCTTTGTCGGGCGGCTCGGCGCCCGGCCACTGGCAGCGGTAGGGTTAGGCGCCCAGATTTTCTTCTCAGTAATCTTTATCTTTTCCGCCATGTCGGCTGGGGCCACCGCGCTGATCGCCAGGGCGATCGGCGCCGGGGATATGCGGCGCGCCGGGAGGGTGGCGGGGCATGCCCTTATCCTGGCCTTCCTGGCGGGAGGGGTAGTTACCTTTGTCATCTACCGTTTCGCCGGGGATGTGGCCGCACTTTTTCGATTTGAGCCGGCTGTGCAGCACCTCGCCGCCGTCTACATTAGGATCACCGGGCTGAGCGCAGCCTTTTCTCTGGTCTACTTCATCGGGAACGGGATCTTCCGGGGGGCGGGGATGACCAGGATCCCCCTCCTGGTTGCCGCCCTTGCCAATGTCGTGCACATCGGGATCGAGTACGTCCTGATCTTCGGCAAGCTGGGTTTTCCGGCCCTGGGGATGCGGGGTGCGGCTATAGCCACTGCCTGCACCCAGGTATTCTGCTGCTGCGTCGTCCTTTCTCTGCTGTTTTCAGGAGTGACCGGGCTGCGGGTTTCCTTAAAAGAGGTGTTGCGCAGCTGTGACTTTGCTCTCATCAAGAGCATTGTCAGGCTGAGTCTTCCCGCCGGGTGTGAGCAGGCGCTGATGGATCTGGGCTGGATCATCGGCAGTTTCATGTTGGCCGGCCTGGGGACCGTTCCCTTTGCCGCCCATCAGGTAGTCCTGACGGCCGAATCCCTCTCCTACATGCCCGGCTACGGCTTTGCGGTGGCCGCCACCACCCTGGTCGGACAAAACCTGGGCGCCCGTAACCCGGACGGCGCCTCTGCCAACGCAGTGACGGCTGCCCGTATGGCTCTGCTGGTAATGGGCGGATTTGCCTTTCTGTTCCTGGCCCTCCCCGGACCGGTGGTGGGCATTTTTACGAGCGATCCTCAGGTCGCTTCCCTCGGTGCCCTCTGCCTGCGTATCGCCGCTCTGGAACAGCCGTCGATCGCTTTGGAGATGGTTTTTGCGGGTGCCCTGCGCGGGGCCGGGGATACCAGGACCCCGGCGATGGTTACCGTGCTCAGCACCTGGCTTCTCAGAATACCTCTGCTCTATCTATCCGTCTATGTGCTGCGCTTCGGGCTTCCCGCCGTCTGGGTGATTACCGCTCTGGACTGGTCGGTGCGCGCCGCCTCCCTCACCCTGCTGTTTAGAATGGGGCATTGGAAACAGATCGAGTACGCCTGATCTCCCTGCAGAGGTTCTATTGGCTCGGCTGTTCTGATGCCCGGGAAGGAAGGAGCGCCCAGCTGTCTTATAAAGAAAAAACCCTCCTGAGAGGGTTTTTGGCTGTTCTCCTCATCTGCTGCCCGTCTGCTTACCCGTATTTGCCTCCTTCCAGGTGGGGCTGGTACTTGCTGAAGATCTTCCGGAAGTGGTGCCCGTAGATGGCAAAGGTCACCGCCTCCGGGAAGAAGCGCGGGTATTTTACCAGGGTGTTCAGCAGGAGCTTCCAGTAGTGGCGGCGCCCCTTTTCCAGGAACCCGAGGATCACCATTGCCCGGAAGAGGGCCTTGACGTAGCAGAAGCGCAGCATGGTGATGCTCTTCTTTCTGGCCGGCCGGAATTCCTTGAAGAACTCCATGATGCGCTCGTAGTAGCGCGCCGGGTCGTAGATGGTGGTGACGATTTTCTGATAGCCTTCGATCAGCTTCTTCAGATCCATCTTGGGTATAAAGTTGATCGCCAGGTCGGTGTTGTTTCCCGTGAAATCCGTCGGCAGCAGGCGGTTTTCTCTTTTCAGTCGTTTGAAGAGCTTCGTTCCCACCGGGGCGTGGAGAAGCCCCACCATGGCGGTGACGATTCCGCTCTGCTGGATAAAACTGATCTGCCTCTCGAAGATCGAGGGGGTGTCGCTGTCGAAGCCGACGATAAACCCGCCGCTCACCTGCATCCCGTATCGCTGTATCTTCTTGACCGAGGCAATGAGGTCGCGGTTGACGTTGTTGAACTTGTTGCACTCTTTTAGACTCTCCTCGCTCGGGGTTTCGATGCCGATAAAGACGGAGGTGAAGCCCGCCTTCTGCATCATGAGCATCAGCTCTTCGTCGTCGGCGAGGTTGATAGAAGCCTCGGTGATGAACCAGAAGGGATTTTTGCGCTTCTCCATCCAGGTGATCAGGGAGGGCAGGATCTCCTTCTTCAGCAGCACCTTGTTGCCGATGAAGTTGTCGTCAACGATGAAGACTCCGCCCCGCCAGCCGTGTTCGTAGAGGGCATCGAGCTCTTTGATGAACTGTGGAGCCGACTTCAGGCGCGGCTTGCGCCCGAAGAGGGTGGTGATGTCGCAGAACTCGCAGTCGTAGGGGCAGCCGCGGGAAAGCTGGACGCTCATCGTGGAGTAGTCCTTCATGTTGATCAGTTCCCACAGGGGAACCGGCGTCCGGTCGAGTGGAGGCAGCTCCTCCGTCGTGTAGATGCGCTTTGGGCAGCCCTTCTCCAGGTCTTCCAGAAAGGCCTGCAGGGTGATTTCCGCTTCGTTGAGGATGAGGTGATCCACTTCGGGGAACTTTTCCGGCTCCGACGTGAAGAGGGGGCCGCCGGCGATGACCTTCACGCCCAGCTGCCGGCAGCGGTTCAGAACCTCCCTCACCGAATTCTGCTGAATGGACATGGCGCTGATCAGGACGTAGTCCGCCCAGAGCAGATCCTCTTCCCGCAGTTTTCGGACGTTCATGTCCACCAGCCTCTTCTCCCAATCCTCCGGCAGCATGGCCGCCACCGTCAGGAGGCCCAGAGGTGGGTGGGCGGCCTTGATTCCGATGAACTTGAGGGCGTGCTTGAAGCTCCAGAAGCTCTCGGGGTACTGAGGGTAAACGAACAGTACTTTCATGTTCTCACTCCTTTGTACCATCTTAGCACACATTACCAGGACCGCAAAGGTGTCTGCTGAAAACATTTTCCCTTGCCGGTGGGATTATTATGCATTACCACCACCCCCACGAAGGCGCCGCAACGGCCGTTCTTCCGGAATTTTTTCACCACCCGTTTTTCCTCGCAGAGCCCGGTGCTGAATGGCCGGAACGCTTTCCCGGCCGATCAGGCGGGAGAACGGAGTGGGATGCCGCTTATCGCCGCTGCCTGCCCGTTTGACGGACGAGGTCTTTGTCCGTCAGAGCCCCAGGAAGCGGGCGGCATTTTCCCCCCAGATCCCCCTTTTCTCCTCCTCGGTGAGATCGGTAGCCGCCCATTCCTTGTAGTAGCGCGCCGGTGAGAGCAGGGGGAAGTCGCTTCCCAGTAGCACTTTCGGCAGCACCCCTGCTAGGCGGGCGGCGGCGTAGACCTGGGGACGGAAGAGGAAGGGGGATGCTGCGTTGTCGTAATAGACGTGCCGCAGGGACTCGTGCACCTCCGGCATCAGCTCATAGCAGAAAAGGCCGCCTCCCCAGTGGGCGAAGATGATTTTGTTATCGGGGTTGTTGATGGCGAAGAGGTAAGCCTGTTCGGGACCGATCTTCCCTTTGCCGGGGTAGTAGTGCCCCACCTGTTCGTTGGTGTGCATCAGGATCGGCAGATCGAGTTCCCGGCAGACGGCGGTGAACCGCTCTACCTGCTGCTGGTCGGAGATGTCGGTGTGGACGGCGGCGGGGATCACCTCCCCTACTCCCTTGAGCCCCGCTTCCCGGCAGCGCCGGAGCTCCTTCTCCATCCCCGGGTCCTGCGGGGGAACGATGGCAAAGCCGATGAAGCGGTCGGGGTAGCGCCTGACCGTTTCGATGACGTAGTCGTTGGCCTCCCGGGCCATCCCCAGATCGAGGCAGGAGAAGCCGAAGACTACCGATCTGTCGATCCCCGTTTTCTCCATGTTTTCCAGGACATCTTCGGCTGTGGCAAACCTGGCCTTAGGGTTGTCGTGCAGCAGCTTGAAGTGGGCGTCTCTGTCGAGGTTTTTCTTGATGTCCTTGATGAAATCGGGCGACAGGATGTGGACGTGGACGTCGATTTTCATCTTTGATCCCCCCATGGAATTTGCGGGCTCCTCACCCTGAAGGACACGAGAATAAGGTTTGAACGCCGCCTCAGGATAAGGGCAGCTGGTCGTCAGTTGCCGGCTGTTGGAATATAATTAATGGGGCGGTTGCGAGCGGCCTGCAGGGGACGGGGACCCTCTACGCCGCCTCTCTACTGCGGGGTGAGCGCCTTAATCTCAGTAATTCGGCTCCTCTGCTGCCGATTCCTTCTTGGAGCAGCACATTTTTGGAAAAGCGCGGGAGATCGGGTGTGCACTTCACATTTTGCTTGCAAATTGAGGATTGTGTCTGCTATGCTAACCGTAGCTCTTGTAGATTCTTTGCGGATTGATTTTTTTGAGGAAAGCTTCTTCTGTTAATAGTTTAATGAAGAAATTTTTTGGGAAAGGATTTTTTTTGAGCGGGCCGAAAAGAAAGGACGGTGAGAAAGATGCTGAAGGTCTACCGTACAGTGGAAGAGCAGCTGCTGGAAATCGACGAGGGCGATCATCTTTACGAAAAAGGCGCCTGGATCTGTCTCATCAACCCCACGGATGAGGAGCTCAACAGGGTGAGCACGCATACGGGGATCAACCGCGACCTCCTCAGGCATCCCCTGGACGATGAGGAAAGGCCGCGGATCGAGGTGGATACGGGACAGATCCTGATCATCATCAAGATACCCGTTACCAGGCAGCACGGGGAGGCCGAGTTCTACGACGCCATCCCGCTGGGGATCATCGTAACCAAGGACCACCTGGTGACGGTCTGCCTTGACGACAACCCCCTCTTTCAGGAGCTGATGCACGACAGCATGCTCTACACCTTCATGAAAACGCGTTTTTTGCTGATCGTTCTGATCAAGACGGCAGCGCTTTACCTGCGCTACCTGCGCCGGCTCGACAAGCGCAGCACGGAACTCCAACAGCGTCTTTCTCGCTCCATGAGGAATGAAGCGCTCTTGGAGATGCTGGAGATTCAGAAGAGCCTTGTTTACTTCACCACCTCCTTGAGGGCTAACGGGATCGTGATGGAGAAGCTCACCCGTACCCAGCTGATCAACGCGGAGGAAGCCCCGGCATCGATGCTGATTAAGATGTATCCCGAGGATCAGGACCTTCTGGAGGATGCCATTACGGAGAATAAGCAGGCCATTGAGATGAGCACCATCTACAGCTCGATTCTGACCGGGGCGATGGATGCTTATGCCTCCATCATCTCCAACAACCTGAACGCGGTGATGAAGTTCTTGACGTCGGTGACCATTGTGCTTTCCCTGCCGACCATTGTTGCGAGCATTTACGGGATGAACGTGGCTCTGCCCTTCCAGCACTCCCCTTTGGCCTTTGCGGGAATCATGGGGGTAACGCTGGGGTTGTGCGGAATGGCCGCCTATGCCCTGGCGCGCTGGCGGATGTTTTGACATAGTAGTGTGAGGTCTCGTCTGAATGCTCGCCATCTAGTGGAAAAGATAGCGCTCCCCGCCCCCGGCAGGTTATAATGAATTAAAGGCCGCTTTCGAGCGGGAGAAAGGGGGAGGGGGTCATGGCAGGTGGGGAGCAAAGGGCAGCGCCTTGACGCTCGGAAGTATCGCCGAGTACATTGTCCACAACGCACCGTGTGACGTTCTGCTGGTGAGAGAGCAGGGTGACAGAGAAGGGAGCAAAGAGGGATAAAATTACCTTAATTACGACAGCGTAACGCTGCGGCAGCAGATGCCGTAACCGGGACAGGGGCCTCTTGCTCCTGTCACTTCACGTCTGCAGGTGGGGGTTGCGATGGTTGTAGGACTCTGTACTATGGAGCTTTTCCTGGGGGAAGCGGATTCCCTGAAGGGCAAGAGGCGTATTTTAAAGAGCATGCTGGACAGGGTGAAGGCGCACCACAACGTTTCCATTGCCGAAGTGGGGCAGCAGGACCTCTGGCAGCGGTCGACGATCGCCTTTGCCTGTGTGAGCAATGAGAGGAACCACGCTTATCAAGTTTTGAACTCCGTGATTAGGTTTCTGGAGAGGCAGAAGCAGTCGCAGGTGATCGACTACAATATTGAGATCATCTGACCCTTTTATTGATGCAGACGGCATAATTCCCTCCTTCCTCTCATAGGTTTAATAAGGAACAAAATCCATTAAAAGGAAGGAGGGTTATCATGGCATGGGACTTTCGAAGGATTGAAGAGGAGATCAACGAGCAACGCCGCAGGAGCCTCTATTACCTGATCCTTATGGTGCTGGTTTTGGCGCTGATGGTCATGGGGGGGTGCACTCTCCGGGAAAGGTTGGGCGCCGGCGAACAGCTGGAGGAGCCGGTGCAGGAAGAGTTCGAGGATCCCCTGGCCGCGGATGTGACCGTTCCGCCGGAGCAGGAGATGGTAAAGGTGGTTCTCTACTTCCTGGACGCTGATGGCCGCTATCTGGTGGCGGAGGCCAGGGAGATACCTAAGGTGGAGGGCATTGCCAGGGCGGCGCTGGATGCCCTCTGCGAGGGGGAAACGGAAGGGGAGCTCTCTTCGGCACTGCCGCCGGGGGCGGAGGTGCTCGACCTCAACATCAAGCCTGACGGCTCCTGCGTCGTCGACCTGAATCTGGAGGCCACCAAAATCCCCGGGGACGACCCGCGGGCGGAGGCCCTGGCCGTTTACTCCGTCGTCAATACCCTGACCGAGTTTCCAACGGTCAAGAGCGTCCAGATCCTGGTCGAGGGGCAGAACCGCAAGACCTTTGCCAAGCACATTCCGGTGGACACCCCCCTCTTGAGGAACCTCTCTTTTGTCAAAAGCTGATCTGGTTGAAATTACCACCCTCCCACCAGGCAGGTCTGCTGGCAATTGGTGTCGAATTATCCAGCAGAGCAGCAGCAATGGTGAAAAGAGGGTGGTTCTATGTCGGTGTTTGTCTGCAGAAAAGGCTGCCGGTCAGGAAGTCAGCATCCTGGGAGGGGCCTTTTCGCTTCTTTGCTGCTGGGGCTTCTGGCTATAGGTTTGGTCTTCTTTTCGCCTCCAGCGGAAGCGGGGGAGTTCGCCGACGTCCGGGGGCACTGGGCGCAGGGGGAGATCGAAAAGGCCCTTGCGCAGGGTTATGTCAGCGGTTACCCTGACGGCACCTTTCAGCCCGACCGGGGAATCACCCGCGCCGAATTCGTCGCCATGGTGAACGGTGCCTTTGGGATCTCCGGAACGGGGCCGGCCTTTTCCGACGTTCGCCCTGACGACTGGTTCGCCGGGGCGGTGCGGGCGGCGGCCGGCTACGGTTACATCAAGGGCTACCCCGACGGCACCTTTCGGCCGCACCAACGGATTAACCGGCAGGAGGCCGCCGGCGTTTTAAAGGGGGTTCTCGGGACGGAGAAAACGGCGCCCTTGAAGTTTGCCGATGCCTGGCAGATCGCCTCGTGGGCGCGCCCCGCGGTGGCCTCCCTGGTGGCGGAAGGGGTGATCAGCGGGTTTCCGGACGGCACGTTCCGGCCGCTCGGCGCCATAACCCGGGCTGAGGCGGTCGTTATGATCAACGGCGGGCTCCGGGTAAAGAACGGGGAGGAGCCCGGGATAACCCCGGTGAGGCTTTACCTCACCGTAACGGGAAGTGTCGTCAACATCAGGTCGGGGCCCGGTACCGAGTACGGCATCCTGGGACAGGTGCGCGCCGGGGATCTCCTGCAGGCTTCGGCGCGCAGCACCAACAACTGGTACCGGGTTGAATACCAGGGGAAAACGGGCTGGATCTGCGGTGATTACGTCGAGGCTCACGAGACGCGCCCGCCGCAGCGGGGGGACCCGGGCACCCTGGAAGTGCAGGCCGTTTCGCAGGCAGGGGGCGTCCTCATCACCCTTATCGGGCACAGTGATACTGTGTACTCGTGGGAGGAAGATGACGGAAACCTCGTGGTGACGGTGCCCGGAGTAACCCTTATCCGCACCCCGCAGAGTATTGCCGTCGGCAAGGCCGGGGTGGACAGAGTCGTCACTAAGTTCTCGTCCGCCCAGCCGGGGACCGCTCTGGTGGAGGTCAGATTCACCGATGAGCCTTTGCCCGTCTACTACCGGGTGCAGAAGGGCCCCCCGGGAGAGCTGAGGATCGAGGTCCCCAATCAGATCAACCGGATTGAGGCCGACGTCGAGGGTGAGGAGTTGGTTTTGAGACTTGCCGGTACGGCGCCTCTCGACTATCAGGCCTTTACCCTGCTTAACCCCAGGCGGCTGGTCTTCGACTTTAGCGGCTTAGTCATTCACCCGTTCCTCCTCGGGTGGGAGAAGAGCATCGGGCTGGAAGGGTTCACCGAAGCCAGGATCGGGCAGTTTCAGGCCGATGTCGCCCGGCTGGTTGTGGAGACGAAGTGCAGGGTGTCCTATGCTGCGGCAAGGGAGGACGGCGGCCGCTGCCTGACCCTGCGGCTGGAGGCAGCGGGGGCGGCAGGCAGTTTGGTCGTCATTGACCCCGGGCATGGGGGAAGCGATCCCGGTGCCGTGGGGCCGACCGGCCTCAGGGAAAAGGATGTTAATTTAGCGATTTCCCAAATAGTCGCCGAGATCCTGCGGGGGCAGGGCTACCAGGTGGTCCTGACGCGGGATGGGGATTACACCGTCGACCTCCTGCCGCGGGCGCAGCTGGCGAACGGCATGGGTGCTGCGGTCTTCGTGAGCATTCACTGCAACGCCTCAATCAACCGGAGTATGGGGGGCACGGCTACCTACACCTATGCGCCGATCGGTACCACTTTGGGGCAGCAGCGGGATGAACGCCTCTACCTGGCGGAGCTGCTCCAGGAGGAGATGGTGAGTGCTCTGGGGCTGCGGAATGCAGGAATCTTTGAGGAGAACTTCTCGGTTTTGAGGAATACCCAGATGCCTGCTGCTCTCTGCGAGGTGGCCTTCATCAGCAACTACAACGAGGAGCAGCTGCTGGCGAGCGACGACTTCCGGCGCCGGGTCGCCGAGGCTATAGCCCGCGCCATTGCCAGGTTTTTAGCCGGCTAGTCCAACGGCCTCCTTTGGGATGAGGCCGGAAAGTCGAGCGGATACTCAGCAAAAGGAAGAGGCCTGCTGCCCGTTGTCCGGCAGCAGGCCTCAGTTTGGCTAGGATGGCCTATTATTTTTTCAGCGGCCAGACGGGAAGTACGATGCGCCCGCAGACCGAGTTGATAACACCTGCAGCCGAGGCGTACCAGGCGATGAGGGCTGTGATGATACCCATGATTCCTCCGGGAACGCTGGAGATAAAGCCGAATTCCGCCAGTACCAGCAGAATGAAGGTGATCTCCAATGTGGTGAAGACGCCGCAGACGGCAGCATTAACCCTGAATGAAGCCAGCCACATGTAGGTGTTGAAGATGGTGAATCCGAGCAGGAAGACCCCGAGTGCCTGGCCGGCGAATCCCTGCCAGTTGATCACACCCAGCGCTTCCAGGAGCACCAGGGTGGCGAGGGAGAGCCAGAAGGCGCCGTAGGTCGAGAAAGCTGTGGCCCCGAAAACGTTGTTCTTCTTGAACTCCTGCATCCCTGCCAGCAGCTGGGCGAGGCCGCCGTAGAAGAAGGCCAGGCCGAGGAAGGCCGCTTTGGCGGCAGGGGCAATGAGCTGAGCGTTGGCTACGCTGAGCACGAATGTGGTCAAGGCGAATCCGCCGAGCCCGAGTGGGGAGGGATCTGCGGTAGCCGCAACCTGGCTCACTTCCGTCGGGAGTTTGTTTTCGGACATCTTAATTCCCCCCTTTGTATTCTCCCATTGTTTTGGAAGGAGAAAAGTTCTGTGAGCTTGTTGTGTCAGGGTAAGGCCATTCTCACCCCCTCTGAGGGCTCTCTCCCTACAGGGAGTGTATTTTATTATGAAATTTATGAATAAAACACCTGCTTCATCACATGGAAATTTTTCTCGGCGCAGTGCTGAAAGGGTAGGGAGGTGAATAATGTTATACGAGGTCTTTTTATGGGAGTGCGTGTCCAAATCGAACGGTTGGTTTGGAAGGAAAGTACTGAATATTTCCAGGGTTGGGTAAATTATATTGTGAATGAAGGGTATTGTTCAACCCGGTCTAAAAATAGAGATCCAGGTGTTTTCCGCCAAAATGGCGCATTATTGCCCCAATACAAGCCCGGGCTCATCCGCTGTTGGTAGCTTTCGGCTCTGAATTCCTTCCGCCGGAGCTCTGTGATATAATCTAATAGAATTCGGAAGATCCGGGCAGCGGATGAGGTGGAAATTGGTGGAATCCCTTTGGCTCGGCTGGCTGTTCATTTTTGTCGCCCGCGTTGCCGATATGTCCCTGGCGACGGTGCGAACGCTCTTCCTGGTGCGGGGGTGCGCCTGGGAGGCGGGGGGTATCGGTTTTGTCGAGGCCCTGCTTTATATCGTTGCTCTGCAGATGGTGTTTCAGAATCTCAACAGCGTTGGGAGTTTCTTTTTTTACGCTTCGGGTTTTGCCTGCGGCAATATTCTGGGTGCCTTTATCGAGGAGAAGCTTGCCATCGGCTTTCTGACGGTGCAGATCATCCCCCGCAGTTACCCGACCCGGATTGCCGAGATGCTTCGGGATGCCGGGTTCGGGGTTACCGTCTGGGACGCCGATGGAGTGGAGGGAAGGCACCAGGTGATCCTCGTCGTCATCAGGCGCCGCGACCGTGAGAGGCTATTCTCTCTGCTCAATGAGACGGGTGAGCATCCCTTTATATCTGTGAGTGAGGCGCGCGCGAAAATGGGAGGGGTTTTCGGGCGCAGAAAAGCAAAGTGAACGGAGATGAAGGTTGCTTGAATAAGACGCAGCCCATTGGGATCTTTGATTCCGGGGTGGGCGGCCTGACGGTAGTACACTGCCTTTGGAAGCGCTTTCCGCAGGAGCAGGTCATTTATTTCGGGGATACCGCTCATCTCCCCTACGGTTCCCGCCGCCCCGAGGAAATCATCGCCTTTGGAACGGAGATAGTCAGTTTTTTGCTGCAGTTTGCCGTGAAGGCGGTCGTCGCAGCCTGCAACACCAGTTCCTCACTGTCGCTGCCTTATTTGAGGGAAAGGTTTCCCGTTCCCATTATCGGAATGATCGGCCCCGGTGTGCGGGCGGCCGCCAGGGTCACCAGGAATAAGAGGGTCGGCGTCATCGCCACTAAGGCCACCGTGGAAAGCGGGGCCTACGAGAAGGCATTCCAGGAGTGCGCCCCCGACATTCGGGTCTACTCTCAGCCCTGCCCCCTTTTCGTTCCCCTTATCGAGAACGGATGCATTGAGGAGAAGGAGACGTACCAGGTCGCCCGCACTTATCTCCGGCCGCTTCGGGAGGCGGGAATCGACACTCTGGTTTTCGGCTGCACCCACTATCCCTTCCTCGCTCCGGTGATCAGGCAGATCCTGGGTGACGGGGTCAGGTTGGTGGACCCGGCGCAGGAGGCGGTGAAAGAGCTGGCCGACATGTTGAAGCTAAAGGAGGGGAAAGCCCCGGCAGGTGAGGGGCCGCGCCACCTCTTCTTCGCCAGTGGGCCGGTGACCTCTTTCTACATGGTGGGCAGCAGGCTGCTGGGAGGGTTTCCCTATTCCGTCGAGCACATTAGCCTCGACGGCCGGGTAGAGGATCATTGCCGGCGGCTGTCTCTGGGCCGGCCGCAGGTCGGGGGTTAGTAGGTTGGGGATCACCCGGAGTGCGTCGCCGGCGTGCCTGTCGCCAGAGGCGGTCTGTAGTTCTGAGGTCCGTTTCCCGGGGGAGCCGCCCGGGGCGATTGCGGGGTTTCGTTTTACCCCCGCCGCCTATTTTTAAGAATATCCAGGGAGATGGTTGAAGATGCGCCCTGATGGCAGAAAACCGGAAGAACTGCGCCCGGTCAGGATTCACCGCAACTATTTGAAGTACGCCGAAGGCTCGGTCCTCATCGAAATCGGAGATACGAAGCTGGTTTGCTCTGCAAGCGTCGAGGACAAGGTCCCCCCGTTTTTAAAGGGGCAGGAAAAGGGTTGGGTGACCGCAGAGTACAGCATGCTGCCCCGCTCCACAGAGGTCCGCACGCCACGGGACAGCACCAGGGGGAGGATCAACGGGAGATCCTGCGAGATCCAGCGTCTCATCGGCAGATCTCTGAGATCTGTCGTCGACCTGAGCGTTCTGGGGGAGCGGACCATCTGGGTCGACTGCGACGTCATCCAGGCGGACGGGGGCACCCGCACCGCCGCCATCACGGGAGCTTTCGTGGCCCTGGTGGATGCCCTGCGGAAGTTGAAGGAGCAGGAGGGTTGGGAGAGGCTGCCTGTGAGCGACTACGTGGCTGCGGTGAGCGTGGGGAAGGTGGAAGACAGCCTGCGGCTGGACCTCTGTTATGCCGAGGATTCCCGGGCCGCAGTGGACATGAACGTGGTCATGACCGGGGATGGCCGATTCATCGAGGTCCAGGGGACTGCTGAGGGTGCCCCTTTTACGGAAGAGGAACTGTACGATCTTCTCAGCCTGGCCTCTGCAGGTATCAGACGGCTTGTTGCCTACCAGAAGGAAGTGCTGGGGAATCTCCATGAATAAACTGGTAATCGCTAGCAGGAACAGGGGTAAAATTGCCGAGTACGGGGAAATGCTCCGCGATCTGCCGGTGGAGATCCTTTCACTGGCGGACTTCCCGGATCTCCCCGAAGTCCGGGAAACCGGCCGGACGTTCCGAGAGAACGCCCTCATCAAGGCGCGCGCCGCCGCAGCGGCTACCGGGCTTATTGCCCTGGCCGACGACTCCGGCCTGGAGGTGGACTACCTCAACGGCGCTCCCGGGGTCTACAGCTCGCGCTACGCCGGACCCGAACAGAATGACGAAGCCAACAACCGCAAGCTCCTTGCCGCCCTGGAGGGTGTACCCATGGCCCGGCGGGGGGCGCGCTTCCGCTGCGTGATCGCCATCGTCACTCCGGAGGGGCGGGAATTCTTAAGTGAAGGGGTTTGTGATGGGAGGATCTCCCTTGCTCCGCGGGGGAGGGCGGGCTTCGGCTACGACCCGCTTTTCTTGGTCCCCTCCCTGGGGAAGACCTTTGCTGAGCTGGGCCCCGAGGTGAAAAACCGGATCAGCCACCGCGCTCAGGCTCTGCGGGCAGCGCGGGATATGCTGAGACGGCTGATTTAAGGGTGAGAGGGGACAATGCGGGTCGGCATCCTGAGCGATTCGCACGGCAACCTGAAAAGGGCCGAGCAGGCCGTCCGCAGGATGGGGCAGCTGGACCTGCTGCTCCATGCCGGGGATTATTATGAGGACGCCCTCTTGCTTGCCGACGGCTGTGGGGTGGAGGTCAAGGGGGTTGCGGGGAACTGCGACCGCTTTGCACCCGGTCCGGAGGAACAGATCCTGGAGGTTGAGGGTTACCGCATCTACCTCACCCACGGGCACCTTTTCGGGGTGAAGCGGGGCTTGGAGCGCCTTGCCGAGCGTGCGGGAAAGGTGGGAGCTTCAATTGTCATTTACGGGCACACTCACGTCCCCCTGAAAAAGGTGGCAAACGGCGTCCTCTATCTGAACCCGGGGAGCATTGCCTGGCCGCGGATTACCGGGCGGCCCGGCTTTGCCGTGCTGGAATTCCGGCGCTCAGGATTTTCGGCTGAGATTTATGAGCTGTAAGCTTTTTGGGCCGCCGTACCGCCGCCGGCGGCACCGGGAGGGACGAAGTCGCCGGCTTCAGGCTGCTGAATGGCTGGGGGCCGTACCCAGGGCGGCGTTATTTAGATTAAAAAGAATAATAGGGAACAAAATTCCGTTAATGTGCCGATAATTCGATAGAAGTTGCCGCATTTGCGGCATTTTTCTTTTTTAATAAATTTTGTTAATAGAAAGCAGACAAGGGGATCCCTGTTCCACTGCTGCTGAGTGCAAAGAAGGTTGTTTCTACCAGGGCAGAGCTCTCGATGATTATTGTTATTGCATTGCGATAACTGGCACGATTTTTGCGAAAAGAAATGCCGAGATAAATTAAGATAAAGTTTGTCAGAAGGCATAAGGCAATGAAAAAAGAGGAAAGGAGGGTTTTTAGGGAGGAGAGCTTCTGATAGCGAAAATCACAAAGGATGTAACAAAAAGCTGAAAAGGCGTACAGGGTGACAAAGTGAATGCCCTTGGTATGCCAAATATTAAAGAGGGAGGTGAAGCGTCTGGCCGGAGTTGAAGGCCGGACTTGCGGATGGCAAAGGTACTGATGCTCAATCCTGAGAAGTGTATATCCTGCCGCACCTGCGAACTGGCGTGTTCATTTAAACATGACAAAGAGTTTCGCCCCAGTGCGGCGCGGGTCAATGTGGTGCAGTTTGAGAAAGAGGGGATTTCTGTACCACTGATGTGTCTGCAGTGTGACACTGCAGCGTGTGAAAAGGTCTGCCCCACGGGGGCGCTTAAGCGCAATATAGCGACAGGTGCCCTGGAGGTAGATGACAATAAGTGCATCCGCTGCAAGATGTGCATTCAGGCCTGTCCCTTTGGCAATGCCTCCTATGATTCCGTGAAGAACCGGGTTCTCCGCTGCGACCTCTGTGGTGGCGATCCGCAGTGCGCCCGGTTCTGTCCCGGTGGAGCCATCACTTACGTTGAGGCGACGGCGGGGGCGCTGGCCAAGAAACGGGCGTACGCTGCAAAATTCAAAGAGGTGCTGCAGGAGGTGAGCAAATAATGTACGGCTGGGTAGGTCGGATTCTGCGTGTGAACTTAAGCGACGGAACCATTAAAAAAGAGCCCTTGGACCCGATAGAGGCCAGGAATTATATCGGTGCCCGGGGATTGGGGACTCGCTTCTGGGTCAAGGAATGTGACGCCGAGATCGATCCCCTTAGTGAAGCAAACAATTTAATCTTTATGACCGGTCCTCTGACCGGTACACTGGCAACTAATGCCGGTCGCTACAATGTTATCTGCAAGGCGCCGCTCACCGGGGCTATGGCGGCATCAAACTCAGGAGGCTATTGGGGGCCCGAACTGAAATACGCCGGATATGACGGGATCATCATTGAAGGCAAAGCTGAGAAGCCGGTTTATCTCTGGATCAACGACGATCAGGTGGAGATCCGGAGTGCAGAGCATCTCTGGGGCAAAGACGTCAATGAGACGACCGATACCCTGCGCAATGAAACCGACTTCGATGCCCGGGTGGCGTGCATCGGGCCGGCAGGGGAGAACCTGGTTAAATTCGCCTGCGTCGTCAACGACTATACCCGTGCTGCCGGGCGTTCCGGCGTCGGAGCGGTTATGGGCTCCAAAAACCTGAAAGCGGTAGTGGTCAAGGGAACTGGAGCGGTCAGGGTAGCGGATCCCGATGCCTTCATGGAAGCGCTGGCGAAGGCGAGAGAAATGGTCAAGAACCATCCGGTGACCGGTCAGGGGCTGCCTGCCTATGGCACCGGAATACTGGTAAACATCCTTGATCAATCCGGTGGTTACCCGGTCAACAACTTCCGCGATTCCGGGCAGTTTCAGTTCGCCGAGGAAACCAGCGGTGAAACCCTGGCCAAGACCTATCTGGTTCGCAACAAGGGCTGCATGGGCTGCGGCATTGGCTGTGGGCGGATCACCCGTGTACCCGAAGGGCCTTATAAGGGATTCGGAGAGGGCCCCGAGTACGAAGCCCAGTGGTCGCTGGGGGCAGACTGTGGGGTTGGTGACCTGGCGGCGATCCTCAAGGCCAACAACTACTGCAACGAGCTGGGGATGGATCCTATTACACTGGGTAGCACTATTGCTTGTGCTTTTGAACTCTACGAAATTGGAGCCATTACTGAGAAGGAAACCGGGATACCGTTGGGATTCGGGAATGCGGCAGCAATGGTTGAGCTTTCCAGAAAAGCTGCTTACAGAGAAGGTTTCGGCAATGATATAGCTGAAGGTTCTTACCGTCTGGCCAGCAAGTACGGGCATCCGGAACTGTCGATGAGTTGCAAGAAACAGGAAATGGCCGCCTACGACCCGCGCGTCCTGCAGGGGATGGGCCTCAACTACGCCACCAACAACCGCGGCGGCTGCCATGTCCGCGGCTATATGACCGCTCCGGAGATATTGGGAATTCCGGAGAAGCTGGACAACCTGGCAACCGAAGGGAAGGCTCAGTGGACGAAGATCTTCCAGGATCTCACCGCGGCCGTAGACTCTTCCGGGATCTGCCTCTTCCTGACATTTGCCATCGGAGCACCGGAACTTTCCGAACAACTCACAGCTGCAACAGGGATTGACTTTACCGTTGAAGAAATAATGAAGATCGGCGAGAGGATCTGGAACATGGAGCGACTCTTCCTCCTGGCGAACGGCTTTACCAAAGCGGACGATACGCTGCCGCCGCGCATTTTAAAAGAGCCGGTCAAGGTCGGCCCCTGCAAGGGAGCGGTCAGCAAACTGGATGTCATGCTTCCGGAGTACTACGAGGTGCGCGGATGGGACGCTGAGGGCAGGCCGACCCCAGAGAAGCTACAAGAGCTAGGCCTCCAATAACGCATGAATGGGGGTGATCCCCTTTGAAAGTGAAGTTCTTTGCTCTCCTCCGGGACATTACAGGTGTAAAAGAAACCGCGGATTTTACGGCGACTGTATTGGTAGAACTGCTGGAAAAACTATCCGAGCATTACGGAAAGGAGCTGACCCGGTGGCTCTTTGCTCCCACAGATTCCGTTCAGGAGAAACAGCTCAGTTCTGACGTGATCATTCTGGTCAACGGGAGGGCAATAGAACATCTGGCAGGTCTGGCAACACCTTTAAAGGAAGAGGATGAGGTGGCGATTTTCCCCAGACTGGCAGGGGGGTGATCACCAGGAGGGGGCGGAAAAAGCAGTTCCGCCCCTCTTTATTCTGAAAAGATTTTATTGCGAAAAATTAGGAAAGAGCGGCTGTTATTATGAGGTCAATCGAAGAGATAAGGAGGAAGGTATCGGTTATGGCAGTTAACAGCCAGCAAGCTGCTGATAGAGAAGCCATGAGGAAGATCGTTAACAGTTATCCTCCTGAGAGAAGGCATATCCTGGCGATCATGCAGGATCTGCAAAAGCATTTCTATTATCTACCCAAAGAGGCCCTGCAAATGACCGCCGAACATGTCAACGTCCCCATGACTGTTGTTTTCAGTATGGCTACATTTTACAAGGCTTTTAGTCTGGTTCCCAAGGGTCGCGTAGTACTCAAGACCTGTGATGGGACTGCCTGCCATATCAAAGGCTCTAATATAGTGATCGACGAAATCTACAAAATCCTCGGGATCAAGCCGGGGGAAACTACCCCTGACGGCCAGTTTTCACTGGAAACTGTAAACTGTTTGGGCTGCTGCAGCCTGGCTCCTGTGATGATGGTCAATGACCAGGTCTATGGTCACCTCACACCAGATAAAACAGCCGAAGTTATCAAGAAGTTCAGCAAAACAGAGGGAAGTGGCAGCAGAGGGGGTGTGGAAGAGTGAGGGTCAGAGTAGGTATGGGAAGCTGCGGCCTCGCTGCCGGAGCTCGTGAAGTTATGGAGCAGGTGAAAGAGGAGATCACCAGCCGCGGTCTGAATATCCAGGTGCAGCCTACGGGTTGTATAGGGATGTGTCATCATGAACCCTTGCTTGACGTGGTTACAGATGATGGAGTTTATACGTATGGTCATGTGACTCCAGAAGTGGTCAAAGCCATTTTTGACGAACATATTGTCGGGAAGAAGCCGTTAGAGAAGTATCTGGTA
This sequence comes from Thermacetogenium phaeum DSM 12270, assembly GCF_000305935.1. Lineage (NCBI taxonomy): Bacteria > Bacillati > Bacillota > Clostridia > Thermoanaerobacterales > Thermoanaerobacteraceae > Thermacetogenium > Thermacetogenium phaeum. Next base: position 434,262 of record NC_018870.1, read on the forward strand.
AATTCGCCAGAGCACCAGAATGAGTTTTTGGCCGGCCAGGTGCGAATCGCTCTGCGTGATTGCGGGATCATCAACCTCTGGCAGATCGCAGATTATGAGGAACATGGAGGTTATCAGGGCCTCCGTAAAGCAATTACTACCATGACCCCAGAAGAGGTAATTAATGAGATCAAGGAAGCCGGGCTGCGCGGCCGTGGTGGCGGTGGTTTTCCTACCTGGTTCAAGTGGCAAGCTGCCCGCCAGAATGAGGGGGCTCAAAAATATGTGGTCTGTAACGCTGATGAGGGGGACCCAGGAGCTTTTATGGATCGCAGTATCTTGGAGGGGGACCCCCATACAGTCATCGAAGGAATGATTATCTGTGCCTATGCCATTGGTGCTACGGCAGGATTCATTTATGTGCGGGATGAGTATGATCTAGCCGTTAAAAATCTTACCAATGCCATCATGGAGGCCCGCCGGCACGGTTATCTAGGAAAAAATATCCTGGGCAGTGAGCTGAGCTTCGACATTGAAATCGTCCGCGGTGGGGGTGCCTTTGTCTGTGGTGAGGAAACGGCCCTGATCAACTCGATTCAGGGCAATGTAGGAGAACCCTGGGACAAGTATGTTTTTCCCACAGAGAAAGGCCTCTGGGGTCAGCCGACCGTGATCAATAATGTGGAGACCTGGGCGAATGTGCCTGTGATTATCAGGGAAGGAGCGGCAAAGTTTGCCTCCATCGGAACAGAAGGAAGTAAGGGCACAAAGGTGTTCTCACTGGTTGGTAAGGTCGTTAAGGCCGGTTTAGTAGAGGTCCCTATGGGCACTACGCTTCGTGAGATTATTTTCGATATCGGTGGCGGTATTCAGAATGGACGGAAGTTCAAGGCTGTGCAAACAGGAGGTCCTTCGGGAGGCTGTATTCCGGAAAGCCTACTCGATCTGCCGGTTGACTTCGATACCTTGACTCAGGCCGGTTCAATGATGGGTTCAGGCGGTATGATTGTTATGGATGACCGCACCTGCATGGTGGAAGTCGCCCGTTACTATGTTAATTTCCTGGCCGGAGAGTCCTGCGGTAAGTGTGTCCCATGTAGAGAAGGAATCAGTTTATTGCTGGAAACTCTGACCCGCATCTGTGAGGGCAAAGGTAAGCTCGAGGACCTGGATCTCCTGGAGAGTATGAGTTCAACTATTCAGAAGGCAGCTTTATGCGCCCTGGGCAGAACGGCACCCAATCCCGTGCTCTCCACGCTGAAGTATTTCCGTGATGAGTATTTAGAGCACATTAATAATCACAGATGTCCGGCGGGAATCTGCAAGGAATTAACCGAGTTTTATATTGATGAGGAACTTTGTACTGGTTGCGGTCGCTGCCGCAGAAACTGCCCTGCTGATGCCATTACCGGAGAGAAGAAAAAAGCGCACACAATCGATCCGGAGAAGTGCATCAAGTGTGGGGAGTGTATCGATAACTGCAGATTCCAGGCCGTCAAGGTGAAATAGGGGGTGGGGAGATGAAGGTAAGAATTGACGGAAAGAAAATAGAAGCCAATTTGGGGGAAACCATACTGGAAGCCGCCAAAAGGGCGGGGGTAGAAATTCCCACTCTTTGCTACAACGAGGCATTTGGCGGCCAGGGTGTTTGCCGGATGTGTATGGTGGAAGTCAAAGAGGGTGATCGGAAGCGTTTGGTTGCTTCCTGCACTTACCCCATTACCGGGGAGATTGAGGTGCAGACCAACACTCCTGAGCTTCGGGAGATCAGGCGCAACATAGTGACACTGCTCTACAGGCGAGCCCCGAACAGCGATTTTATGAAAAAATTATATCAGGAATATGAGGGCACCGCTGTTGAACCTGTTGATCCTGAGGAGAGCTGTATTATGTGCAGGCTTTGTGTGAAAGCCTGTGAAAAGGTGGGGGCTTATGCCATTTCCACCATTATGAGGGGTACAGAGAAAAGGGTGGCTACACCCTTTGATGAAGCATCTCCTGCTTGTATTGGCTGCAGTGCCTGTGCTGATATCTGCCCTACCAGGTCGATAGCTGTAAGAAAAGAGAATGGGCGTCTGGAGATCTGGCATAAATCATTTGAAATGTACCGCTGCGAGGTTTGTGGGAATTGTTTCAGTACACTTCCTGTTAAAGAACACGTAAGGGAACAGCTGGATTTTGTTGTGTCAGGCGAAAATCTGTGCCCGAATTGCAGGAGAAAGAAACTTGCAGGTGATGTTGCAGAGGTAAGTAAAAACAAGTAAATACTAATGACTAAAATAAGCGGATTACGAGAATTTGGTACGTTTATTACGTTATTTCGTTAAAGACCTGCCGGATTGGCGGCAGATCTTTCTTTTTTTGCACAAAAACGCGGCAAGAAAAGCTTATTTAGCTTAGTTTTTTTGCTTTTTACTAATTGGCACGTAATTTGCGAATATTTTAAGTAAGAAGAGTTAAATAAAAAGGATTACGGAGGTGATTGGTTAGAGAAAGGTCAGAGGATGTTGGGGAATATACGGAAGAGACAACAAAAAATTAGAAGGAGGAGAGAGATTTTATGTGGGAAACAAAAATGAACATTAACCAGGTTGTGGAAATACGCGCCCGTACCCTTTGCTATTTTGGGGTTGGAGCTCTCCAGAAAGTTAACGACATTTGTGACTGGCTGAAAAAAGAAGAAATCGACAAGGTTCTTATCTGCACCGACAAAACCGTCTACAAAGTTACCGGTGTCTGGGATGTCTTAGAGCCTGCTATGAAGAAACGCGGGATTACCTGGACCATGTTTGATGAAGTTGTTCCAAACCCCACCGTTGACGGTATCGACACCGCAGTTAAAATGGGTAAAGAGCTGGGGGCCGGGGCGGTTATCGGTATCGGCGGCGGCAGCCCAATTGACACCTGCAAGAGTGCTGCTGTACTTCTTCATCCTGAAAACGCCCAGTATAACGCCCGCGACTTGTATACATTCAAATTCAATGCGGAGAAAGCGGTTCCCATCATTGCCATCAATACTACCCACGGAACAGGTACTGAAGTCGACAGATTTGCTGTAGCCAGCATACCAGAGAAAGAATACAAACCGGCGCTGGCTGTAGACTGCATTTATCCGGTATTTGCTATCGATGATCCGGCCGTCATGACTGGACTGCCTGCTAACCAGACACGCTACACAGCAGTCGATGCTGTCAACCACGTCAATGAGGCCGCAACCTCTTTAGTAACCAGCCCATATACAGTACTGATGGCGAAGGAAACTGTGCGCCTGATCGCCCGCTACCTGCCTCAGGCAGTTGCGCACCCGGATGATCTCACAGCCAGGTACTACTTGCTTTATGCCTCCATGATCGCAGGTATTGGCTTTGACAACGGATTGCTGCACTTCACCCATGCTATGGAACATCCATTGAGTGCCGTAAAACCCGACCTGCCCCATGGTCTTGGTTTAGCAATGCTGCTTCCTGCGGTAATTAAACACACTTATCCTGCAGTTCCGGAAATCTTGGCTGCGATTTATGAACCTATTGTGCCTGGTCTCCAGGGAGTACCTGGTGAGGCAGAAGAGTGTGCAGTTGGTGTCGAGCATTGGCTGTTTAATGTAGGGGTCACGGAAAAACTTGAGGATATGGGATATACAGAAAAGGATATTGACAAACTGGTGCATTTGGCCTTTAATACCCCATCTCTTGGTCTCCTGTTGAGCATGGCTCCCATCAAGGCTGACGAAAGAGTTGTGAGGGCTATATTCGAAGACAGCATGAAGCCCCTTGCATAAGTGTAGCGTAAATAGTCTTTAATAATATTCAAAAGGACGACCAGGTGAAAACACTTGGTCGTTTTCTCTTCGCTGTCAAAAAGTGTATACAAATAGAAAAAACATGATTCCGTAAATAACAAAAACCGGCTTAAGTTTGTATTAACAATGAATGATATGACTAGTTATATTTAATGTCTGTCGGTACATGAAATTGGGGTTCTCAATTTTACCTGCAGGGCCTGATGAACCAACCGGGAAGCTATGGTAATCAGGTTTTGAATAACGGTGCGCAACCGGCGGCGTTGGGCCTTCTTCCGCAGCGGTACTACCCTTAGCGGCAGGCTAAATTGCCCAACCAGCCGCAAGATATTATAGGCCAAAACATCCAGGTGCAGCACAGGTCATTGGTGGCAAATTTGCCGCTGGGTAGCCGTTCCAGGCCTAAATCGTTTTTAATTTCGCTGTGGAATTGCTCAGCTTTTTGCCATGGTCGTGGTGGAGAGCAATGATATCCTCGGTCGAGTAAAGTAGTCCAGTAGGTTTCGACCTCAATTTCAGGGATCAAAAGAAGCTGGTGGCTCGTTTGTCAAGGATTTAGGAAAAAATATTTTTTTATAGAATTAGATAAGGAGATGCACCTTTCCAATGGAGGGTGTAAATGATAATCTTAAATTGATCCAAAAATTAAAGGAATGATCACGACAAAGTGATCCACCCGAATCAAAATATCCTGTATCCTTGAGGTGCAGAAAACTCAGGGAGACAGGAGGAAGTGATTCGAGTGGATCTATATCAGGATATCAGAAAATATGGGCGGTAGAAGGACTTTCGAAGCGAGAAATAGCTCGGCGTTTGGGAGTATCAAGGAACACCGTCAAAAGGTACTGCGAAGGAGGCCACGTACCCTGGGAAAGGAAAAAATCCCCACACAAATCACCGGTAATCACAGAAGAAGTCATTGAATTTGTCCGCAACTGCCTGGAAGGAGATAGCAAAGCTCCCAGAAAACAACGATACACAAGCCACAGGATCTTTAAGCCCACTATGCATTCAACTCCGAGTTTTGCAATCCTGGTGCCGGCCACGAGAAAGGGTTAGTAGAAAATCTTATTGGATGGGTGGGGCGTAATTTTCTGCCCCCTGTGCCCCGGGTTGAAAGCTGGGAAGAATTGAACAGCATACTTTTAACAGCATGCCAGAATTTACAAGGAGCACCGGATCCGTGACCGCAGCCAGACAGTTGGTGAGGCCTTCGCAGTGGAACAACAAGCCCTTACGGTGCTCCCCAAATATCAGATGGATTATGCCGATGTAGAGATCCTGGATGTTGACCCTTTTTCCATCGTCCGTTTTGACCGAAATCGCTACTCAAAACGTCATTATGGTTGGCAACCTCAGTACAGGCAAAATGCATCTATCTATCGATTTAGGTGTTGCTGCCTGCAGGGATGCCACCGGGTCTGCTTATTACAGCGCCCCGGCTCTGGCACCGGAGTTGGCCGAAGCCCAGGATAAATACCAACTGCGCCGCATCGAGCAGGGGATCAACAAAGCGGCTCTTTTAATCATTGATGACCTCTCATACATTACTTTCAACCGCAGACACTCAGAGTTACTATTCAAGCTCATTGCGGAGCGGGCGGAGAGGGCAAGCATCATCATCAGCACAAACCTTGAATTTTCCCGCTGGACGGAACTATTTGAAGACCCGATGTTAAGAGCGGCATTAGTCGACCGCTAAAACATAAGCGCACATCTTGAACATGAATGGGGAATCGTACCGGATGAAACACCGTCAGCCTTCAAAGGAATAACAGGCCAAGACCCTTTAGTTAGTCTTCGCAAACAAAGATCTATCTCCTTTGCACTGGATGGTTCAGTTTCAAAAGATCAGGGTGGATCACATTCGGAAGATCATGGGTGGATCACTTTTTAGTTGACGATCACAGGGGGGGTATTTTGCCATGGAAATATTCAAGTTTATGGTTCCTGAAATCATATTCGGCAGGGGTACATTGAAGTTGGTTGGGGAGAGTGCCAAACGCCTGGGAGCGACAAGAATTTTCTTAGTCAGTGATGAAGGTGTGCTCAGTGCCGGTTGGGTTGATGAGGCTGTTAAGCATTTAAAAGATATTGGCTTGGAGTACCAGGTGTGGACCGAACCAACAGAAAACCCCAAGGATTTCGAAATAGACCACGGGAAGGAACTCTACCTGGAAACAGGATATGATGCTGTTGTTGGGTTGGGCGGTGGTAGTGCTATTGATGCGGCAAAGGCAGTTGCCATTCTGGCAACTAATGGTGGTAAGATTCATGATTATGTCGGTGTGGATAAGATAGAAAAACCTCTCCCTCCGCTGATCTGCGTGGCTACTACGGCGGGAGCAGCGGCAGAGGTAACGCAGTTTGCTATTATTGTTGACAGTCACAGGAAGGTAAAAATGACCATCGGATCAAAATCCCTGGTGCCCGATATTGCTATTGTCGATCCTATCCTGCTGAGCACCAAAGATGCCAGGTTGACGGCTAATACCGGTATTGATGCTCTGACCCATGCCATTGAGGCCTATGTTTCAGTGGCCGCTACACCTGTTACAGATGTGAATGCCCTGAAGGCCATCGGGATTATCAGCACAGCTTTAAGGGCCTCTGTGGCTTCCCGCACAAATATAAAGGCCAAGACTGAGATGGCCATGGCCAGCCTGCTTGCCGGTGTTGCCATGTCCAATGCCATTTTGGGGGCTGTACACGCCATGGCCCATCCGCTAGGGGGACTTCTGAACCTCCCTCACGGGGAGGTTAACTCGATTTTGCTTCCCCATGTAATGCGCTACAACCTGATCGCCTGCATGGATCGCTATGCTGATATCGCCAGAGCATTGGGAGAGAAAATTGATGGGATGAGCACCAGGGAAGCTGCGGAAAGAGCGGTACAGGCTGTGGAACAGCTTTGTCAGGATATAGGAGCGAAAAGAAGGCTTTCCGAAATCGGGCTTCAAGAGGAGTATATTCCTGAGCTGAGCAAAGCGGCAGCGGAAGATGTCTGCTTGATCACCAATCCACGGGATGCTAGTGTGGATGATATAGCGGCGATATATAGAGCAGCATTGTAACTTTTTTGTCTTGTGGTTCAAGTGTTTGACGCCCCAATTAGCGCAAGTTATTGAAAGAGACCGGCAAACGTGCTATACTAAATTCTGCGAAAAGGGCGGGGTGTGGCGCAGTTTGGTAGCGCGCTTGGTTTGGGACCAAGAGGCCGGGAGTTCAAGTCTCCCCACCCCGACCACCGACATCCTGGATCTTGTAGACCTTCAAAACTTGTGTTAAAATACCAGCAGAATTGATGCATGCGGGTGTAGCTCAGTGGTAGAGCCCTGGCCTTCCAAGCCAGTCGGGTGGGTTCGATTCCCATCACCCGCTCCATTTTATTTATGTCCCAGTAGCTCAGCTGGATAGAGCAACGGACTTCTAATCCGTCGGTCGGGGGTTCGAATCCCTCCTGGGACGCCATGAGAAAAGAGAATGGCAAGGGCAAGTTAATCGCCCTTGCCATTTAGTGTGCGCCCGGCATGGGCGTTAACTTGGTGGTGAAAGTCCACTGCAGGCGAGGCAGCACGAGTCTGCTAGCCAAGGGCAAGGGTGTCCATCGCGAGGTGGAATCCGAAGGAAGCCGGCGGCAAAACCACGGCCCGATGAACAAGAACCCCATAAGAGGCTACGCCGTTCGGATGAGCTGGCGTTACACAGCGAAATCCCAGGCTGCCAAAGGACGGCGGGGTATATGGGGCGGGCGCGGGGTGAAGGTTAACGCTCTTACCCGGGGAGGCCTGCCGGATAAGCCAGGCAAAGCTGGTAACCCGTGTCGAAAGGCGCGGCTGAACCGGCAGGAGTCAGCAGAGGGCATAGTACCCTAGGGGACAGGAACCCCGGGGGAAGGCCTGAACATCGAGTCAGAGGTGAGACCGATGAGTTCGCGAGAAGGTCGAAGACAGCAGAAAACCCCGGGAGGGGCCTGCCCGCGGGAGGAAGTGGTGAAGCCACGAGGGACTGCGGGAGGGCCGAGACCTTCTCCGGCACAAAGCGGAGCGGCACCTCGCGGAGGACAGGGTAGCGGCCTGAACGCTATTCTTTTCTTCGTCAAGCTTGGTGAACCGCCGGATGCGGACCCGCATGTCCGGTGGTGTGAGAGGACGGGGGCTAGCCGCCCCCTCCTACTCGATTGGCCAGAGATTGTTTTTTGTTGCATGCAGATAGCTCACAACTACTATGTTAGCGGAGAGTACCCCAGACACGGGCGATCAGTTAAGTTGATTAACACTTACCTGGAGTTGATTCAGGAATACTCCGGCCCCGAATATACTTTCCGGCTACACCACCTGCGTAAAGTTTTTTTGCCCGAGGACGAGCTAAAAAAAGCCTGCGGGGTGTCAAGCGATGAACCGCCACGAGTTCTACCGGCCGCTGGCGGAAAGAACTCTCCTCAACTACCAGGTGCAGTACCTGGCCCACAGGTACTTCGGCAAGGAGTCGCCGGTCGCCCGGCTCCTGGTAGAAGAGATCAACCGCCGCATGGAAGAGAGGGCGGCCGGGGCGACCTCTGCGCATCATCGACCCCTGAGAAGAAACGAGGGGTAGAACATGCCAGGAAGACCCAAACGCCCCTGCAGCTACCTAGGCTGCCAGGAACTGACGGAAGGAAGGTATTGTGTCAGGCACAAAAAGAAACTTAAAAGTTAATATAACCGAAAACGTGGTTCTTATTCAAAGCAGGGATATAACGCTCCGTGGCGTGCGGGCAGGAAACGTTACTTTGCAGAGCACCCACTTTGCGTTCAGTGTTTAAAGCAGGGAAAGTTGACACCGGCCACCGTAGTGTGCCTCACAAGGGTGACCGGCAGCTGTTTTGGGATGAAAGCAACTGGCAGGCCCTCTGCAAGCCCTGCCATGATTCAAAAACTGCCAGAGAAGACGGAGGGTGGGGAAAATAAGAAAGCCCCGCGAGCAGGCTGATGGTTAAAGGTTTTTCATATACCGTTTCAATTCCTCATAAAAATTTTCACGGGTGCCGGCAAGAATTACAACAATGGTTGAATCGTCTTCTTCGATGATTGTATAGGCCAGCTCATAGTTTGTTTCGTTGTAATAGATGTCATAACAAAATATACCGGAAAGATCGCCCGTTTTAGGTTCACCTATATAAGGATTCTTGAGGATTTCATCAACGGCTTTTTGAAAAGCTGCTTTAAGCGGTTTTTCTTTCAGCTTTTTTAAAAAACGGGCGGCGGGAGGCAGAATAATAACCTTATACATCATTCGTTTTCCTCGCCGAAAACATCTTCGTACGTGAAAAATCTGGCTTTACCGGCAGCAGCAAGGTGGGCTTCATCAAGCAAGCGTTCAACAGCAGGACGGACCTTGCGCCGCATTTCCTTGAACTTTTCGAGAAGCTCAGTCCCGGAAAGACCTTGAGATATTAAGTCGGCAAGGATTTGTTCATCGAATTCTCCGGTGTTCTCACGCACAGGGCGGATAACAATGGCATTGTTTTGGAGATAGCACTCAACTTCCTTTTCAATGCCGAGACGATTGAAAAATTCTATAGGAATAGTTATCTGTCGTTTCTTTGATACGGAAATACGTTTTTTCAACATAGAATTAACACCCCTCGATTGGGTTGTTTGTAACACAATCATTCATTTTTTTAGTATATGCTGAGCAATAATATGATATACAAATTTTCTTTGATTTAATTATAACAAAGAAACAAATACAACTTAAGGTGGTGAGGAATGACCCAAGCAGACCGGAAATGTTGTTGGAAGCCACCAGAGGTTAAAAATTGTAAAAGAACAGAGGCTTAAAGAAGTGGACTGTGTCATTGTGGTCATGGATGAGAAGCGGGAAAAGTACTTAAATATTGCGCTGAACAAAGTGCAGGGCGATTGTGACAAAAGATTTATTGCGGGAACCGGACAAGTCCATATTTGATGTTTACCTTACGATCCCCCGCCGGGAAAGCCCACCCTTTCAAGGGTGGGATGAAAGGCGGGCATCCTGGCTTAGACTGTTAGATATGATGCAGAGAACTAATATTTGGAGTATAATAAAAACATGAACGGCAAACGATGGAAACGATCGGCCACAACAGTATACAACATCGGCTACCACCTCATCTGGTGCTCTAAGTACCGGCGCAAAGTCCTGGTAAGTGAAGTAGCTGAGCGGCTGAAGGAGCTGCTGCTCCAAAAAGCCCGGGGAATTGGAGTGGAAATCGTTCAGATGGAGGTCATGCCGGATCATGTGCATCTCTTCGTAAAAACCGATCCTACCAATAGTCCTCATTTTATCGTCCATCAGTTGAAAGCCTATACCTCCAGGGTGCTGAGAAAAGAGTTTCCTTTCCTGAAAAGCCGGCTTCCGTCCCTGTGGACGCGCTCGTACTACTGTGAGTCGGTCGGACACATATCGGAAGAGACCATCAGGAAGTACATTGAGGACCAGAAAGGAAAGTAACCGGTATGACCAAGGCGGAACAGATAAAAAATACTCTCCAGGAGACAAGGCAACGCAGAGAAACCCAAAAACCCGCTGTGTACGAGTTGAAGCTCCAGAACCTTTCCAAAAGGAAATCTGAGGTGCTCAGGAAAGCATTTCTAGAAGCAAAGTGGCTGTACAACTGGCTGGTATCGGACACGGAGCGGCTGGATACTCCCGCCAACAAGGTAAGCGCGGTTGAAGTCAAAGCGGGAGATAGTTATGAGGAGAGGGAGCTGACCGTCCTCGGCTCCCAAATAAAGCAGGAGATAGCAGACCGGCTCAAAGACAACCTCCGGGTGCTCGGGAAACTGAAGAAAAACGGCCAGAAGGTCGGAGCTCTTAAATGTAAAAGGTTCGTCAATTCGATACCGCTCAAGCAGTACGGCGTGACGTACAGCTTAAACTTTGCCCGGAACAGGGTTAGGATTCAGAAGCTGGGGAAGTTCCGCGTGCTGGGTCTGCACCAGATACCTGCTGATGCGGAGATAGCGAACGCCGTGCTGGTGCGAAAGCCTAGCGGCTACTACCTGCACGTGACGTGCTACCTCCCGAAAGACAGTCGTACTTCCCCGAATCCGGTCGGCAAAGACATCGGGATAGACTTTGGCGTCGGCTCGAAGCTGACGTTATCCAACGGGATCAGGATGGACTTTGAAGTTCACGAAACGCCGAGGTTGAAGCAACTCCAGAGGAAGCTGGCCGGAACACAAAAAGGCTCCAGAAACAGAGAAAGGATCCGGTTTCTTCTGAGGAAGGAATACGAAAAGCTGAACAACAGGCGTAAAGATGCTCAAAACAAGGCCCTGGCGTTTCTGAAGATATACCGGAAGGTAGTATTTCAGGACGACTGTGTGAAGGGGTGGTCGGTGCTTTTCGGCAGGCAGGTCTACTCCTCGGGGATAGGCGGACTGAAGTCAAGGTTGAGGACCAGCCTTGAGACGCCTGTCGTTGTGGAGAGAACGGAGACCACCACCGGAGAGTGTTTTGCCTGTGGGAAAAGGCGCGATCTCTCCCTGTCGGACAGGGTAATTGAGTGCGAGTGCGGCTGGAAGTGCGACAGGGACGTGAACGCCGCACTTGTCATTCTGAGAAAGGGGCTTGGCCTGGGTCCTGAACAGGCCGTAGGGCTGGACCGGCCCGAACTCAAGCCTCCGGAGAGGGAGGCCGCTGCGCGGATACTGGGGAGCAACCCCTACATCCGCGTAAGCTTTCCTCGGTGAAAGAGGAAGCCCACCCCTTTAGGGGTGGGAGGAGGTCACGATGGTTCAACTTCTCCGGCGCTGGAAGGGATCAACCTCAAAGTGTACCCTGGTGAGTTACTGGCGATAACCGGCCCCAGCGGGTGCGGCAAATCGACGCTGGCCCTCTGCCTGGCAGGTTTTATCCCCCACGCCTACGGTGGGAAAATGGAGGGGGTTGTGCGTATCCAGGGCAGAGACACCAGGGACTACCCTGCCGGAGGGCTCTCCGGCATCGTCGGCCTGGTACAGCAGGACCCTGATGCCCAGCTCTGTACCCTGACGGTGAGCGATGAGGTGGCCTTTGGGCCGGAGAATCTGTGCATACCTCCGGAGGAGATACGGGAACGCGTTCACTTTGCCCTGCAGGCCGTGGGAGCGCTGGATTTAAAGGACAGGAAAGTTCACACTCTTTCCGGGGGTGAAAAACAGCGGGTGGCCATTGCCTCCGTGCTGGCGATGACTCCGGTGCTCCTGATCCTGGATGAACCTACGGCCAACCTCGATCCTTCCTGTACCAGGGAGGTGCTCCGGACTATGGAAAAGCTGCGAGAGGAACAGGGAATCTCGATTATCGTGATCGAGCACCGCCTGGAGAGGCTTGTACCCATTTCCGACCGCCTGCTGCTCATGGAGAAGGGGAGGATCGTTGAGGAGAGCACCGACAGGAAGCTTCACAGAAGGTATCTTCCGGCCGCCGGATGGACTGACTCCGGAACCGACTTGCGGCAGGGGGAACCGGCGGGCCTCGAAAAGAAGGGGGAGAAGCAGCCCCTGCTCTCCGTGGAGAATCTTCAAGCCGGTTACGAGGGAAGAGAGGTCCTCAAGGGAATAAGTTTTTGCGCCTATCCGGGGGAAACCCTGGCCATTATGGGGGACAACGGCAGCGGCAAGACCACCCTTTTGCTCGCCCTCCTGGGGGTTCTCAAGCCCGGGGAGGGAAGGATTTTTCTCAACGGAAAAGATATCACCGGGATGCGGGTGGCGCGCCGGGCTCGGGATCTGGGGCTCGTCTTTCAAAACCCCAACCATCAGATTTTTGAGAATACCGTTTTTAAAGAGGCCGTGCTCCCCTCACTTTTTTTGAGCAAAGAGGCGCCTCGGGAAATTGAGCAGAAGGTTGAGCGGCTGCTGGAAGAGTTCGGGCTGCGCAGGTTTCGAGATAATAACCCCTTTGCCTTAAGCCTGGGGGAGAAAAAGAGGCTGACTCTGGTTTCGGTTCTGGCCTACTCCCCCGGGGTCTTAATCCTGGACGAGCCCCTCGTGGGGCAGGACGGCGACCGGCTTAAACTCCTTATCTCCGCTCTGGAGGAGCACCGTGCGCAGGGAGGGGTAACCCTGATGGTTTGCCATGAACCGGCCGTGGTCGTGGCCTGCTGTCAAAGGGTTCTTTTCCTGTCGGAGGGAAAGCTGATCGTCGACGCACCTGTGAAGGAGGCGCTGCTGAGGCTGGCAGAGCTGGGGAGGGAGGAGTACCTGCCCTCCGGGTATCGATTAACTTCAGCGGGTGAAAGAGGGTAACAAAAGGTGAACTTTAACCGTAATACCGCATCCGGTCGGACATCATCTCTGGTCAAGGGGTTTTTCCCGGGGCTGACCTATGTTGATAAGCGCTCCCCGGTGCACCGCATTCACCCCCTGGTCAAACTGGTGATGCTCTTTTGCTTCAGCTTAACCGTTATTGCCACGCCATCCTGGGCGGGGGAAACGATTCTCTTCTGCCTGCTGATGATCTTTTACGCCCTGGCCGGGCTGGGCCCGGTTTTTATTTCTCGCAAGCTGCGCTTTATTTTTATCTTCGGTTTGTTGATCTTCCTCGTTCAGATCCTGGCGGTGAAGGAGGGCATCTTGCTCTGGGATATTCAGCTGGGGCCGGTACACCTTTCGGCCTGGTCGAAGGGGCTTTTAGGTGGCTTGAGTATGATGCTGCGCTTTGTCAATATTATCGGTTCCAGCTATCTTTTCGTGGCGACGACGGATCCCAACAGGCTGGCCTATGCCCTGATGCAGGCCGGACTGCCGTACAGGTTCGGCTTCATGCTCGTAACTGCCCTGCGCTTTATTCCCGTTTTTTATCTGGAACTGGAGCAGGTGAAGAATGCCCAGATGGCCAAGGGGATTGAAATGGAGGGGCTTTCGCCGCGAAATCTCTTAAGGGCGGTCAGGTATCTTCTGGTGCCGCTGGTGATTTCGGCGTTAAGCAAGGTGGACGTTCTTGCCATTTCTATGGAGAGCCGCGCCTTTGGCCTTTATCCCACAAGGACCTACATGCATCCGCAGGATCTGTCCGGAAGCGATAGGGTAGCCATCATTGCAGTTCCCCTTATTTTCCTGCTTTTTTACCTTCTTTTCGCTTCTTAGTGGAAACCGGACGGTCTTTTTCGGAAGGAATTGTAAGGAGAATGGTAGCTGATAAGGGGGTTGTTTGGATGCCGGAGAGCCCCGCAGCGATCGGTTATGATTTCTCGTGTTTTTCAGTAGAGAAAAAGTTTATCAGCAGAAAAAACAGCGTTTTTCTGGTCAAAGCGGGTGGGCCGGGCGCCACGGAGCGATATCTGGTCTGTAAAAAATACTCCCGCCCCGAGAGAATGGCCGGAGAAGCGGAAATGCTCCGCTTGCTGAAGGAAAAAGGGGTTTCCGTTCCTCAAATTTACGGTACGGGCAAGGACTACATTTTAACGGAATACCTGGAAGGGACTTTATTGCTCGACCGCTATTGCCTGCTGGAGAGCAGCGGCTCCGACGGCGGTTCTCCGGGGGAGCCCGCCTCCCGGCTTCTGCGCGACCTGTGCCGCTGGTTTAAGGGTTTTTATCAGGCGTCACGGGAAATCGCCGGAAGGCAGCTGATCATGGGCGACGTCAATTTCAGGAATTTTATCGTCAGGGAAAAAATCTACGGGATCGATCTGGAAGAGTGCCGGGAGGGGGAGATTGAGGAGGATGTCGGAAGCCTCTGCGCCTACGCCCTTACCTATACTCCTTCCTTTACGTTATGGAAGATGGCGCTGGTAAGGGAAATGCTTTGGCTGTTCGCCGCTGAGCTCGGTCTGGATCAAGAATTTTTAAAAAGGGAAGTAAAAAAAGAGCTCCTCGTTCTCGCCGGGAGAAGAGGGGCTCTCGCTGAAATGAAAAAGCTTCTGGCAGGCAACCTGCTGGAAAAAAGTCTTTGATACTCCTTTTCGGTATTATCGGAGAAGAACATCGGTAAAGTCGGGATCGGGGAGAGCATCTTCAAGAAGCCCGGGGCATTGACAGGGATACACAACCCGTCTTGACTTTTTTCGTTATACCAGGGCTTCCTGCTCCAGTTTGATGCCCGCCTGCAGCATGAAGTTGATGACCTCGAAAAAGACGGCATATTCCTCCTGTTTTAAAAGCTGCTCCAGCCGCTTCCGGTATTTATCGTCGAAAGTGTCGGCAAACCGGGCGTTCTCCCTTAATGTTGCCACATCCATGTGAAGCGGTTGCAGCTCGGGGATGAGGTTTTTCAGGTAAACGAAGATCTGAAAACCGCCCAGGTCCAGATCCCCCCAGTGGTAATAAGCGGCCTGGGGGGTATGCTTCCGCAGATGGTTATAGATTTTTTCTAAAAACAGGCGCTTCAGCGGACTATAGAAACCGGCCAGGTAGACCACCAGTTCCCGCTCCGGCCGGGTGTTTTTGATGTATTCCAGGTATGCCGCCTTGTTCTCGATGGTGACCACCCGGTTCACCGGCAGCCTGGATACCTCGAAATTTCTGATCATTTCCGCGTTCATCGATGCCCCATAACAGAAGGGGGAAAAATCGATCACCTGCCCGTGCAGATCGATCACCAGCGGGCCGAAAAAGGAGAGTTCCTCCGATGTTTTGAGCAGGCCGATGTGTTCCAGAACCTCTTCGTCATCCATGTCCCGGCCTGGGAGCAGATAGTTTTTGACAATGGTAATAAGGCGGCTCCGGATCTTTCTTTCAAATTCCTTGCTTCCACCCAGGTAACGGCGGCTGAAGATCCGTTCTAAAAGCTCATCTTCCCCTTTCTGCTCTATCCCTTGCAGCGCCCTCACCAGGAGGTCGAACTTTTCCTCTTCTCTGGGCAGGTATCTGGGCATTTCCTTCTTTTCCTCGATTTCCTGCAGCATCTCTCTACAAAAATCTTTGATCCAGGGTGTGGTAACTTGCTCCCTGAGCCTTTCCAGCTTGCGCCGTGCTTCTACCAGAATGTCCTTTTTCCCTTTCCGGTTGACGAGGGCATAGGCTTCGGCGACCATCTCCAGGTTCAGAAACACCCGGGAGATGATATTGCCCACCTCGAACTTCATCCATTCCACGGTGATCAGCCCCCGCTGCTGCAGCTCAAGGGCGGCGTGGTGGATGGCCTCTTTGACATCGACCCTCTCGATGTCGTAGAGGGGAAAGTTCTTCTTATCGAACTTCAGCGCCACCCGCCTGTTTACGCGAGCGTTGCCCCGGAAGTGCCGGCTCTGCTCGTATTTATCGAGCAGCAGGTTGATGATAACGTTCTGGTAGTTCATCTTCATCCTCCAGTTTTCTGGGGTCGAAGGCGCGGACCACGGTGATATTATTCAGCCTGGTGACGCAGAGCGTCCGGTCCACCAGAGGGGCGATGTCACCGATCTTTTCTGTGGGGGCGCAGATCACCGCCTGCAGGCCGAAGCTGCGCAGCAGTTTGATGCTTTCCTGGATGCGCTGGTGGTCCATCTTGTTGAAGGCCTCGTCAAAAACGATCAGTCTCAATGTATTGTTTTTGTTTCTGTAGCGCTGCTGGAGCCGGTAAACCCGGACGAAGGAGGCCAGCACCGAGATGTAGAAGGGCGTCTGGGTCTCCCCTCCGGATTTCTTGGTGATGGTTTTGGAAAGGCGGGACTCCCGCCCCGATTCATCTTTCGAAATCAGATCGAACTGCAGGTAGGTGCGGTAATCCGTGAACTTCTCGATGTTCCTTTCCAGTTCCGCCCTCTGATCGGCGCTGAGATCCCCTTCACCCACATCCACGATCTGTTTGAACAGTTCGTCGATGGCGTCTCTGTGTTTTGCCTGGAAGGCCTGAGAAAAGAGGTTGTACCCCTCAAGGAGCATGCTGTCGGTGATCATGTCGTAGAACCTTTTGTAGTTGGGGTTCGGCTTGATCTCGAAACGGTAGCTCTCCCTGCCGAAGGCAACGTTTTTCAGGGCGTCATTGAGTTCTTCGATCTGCCCCCTGACCGTATCGATATTCTGTTTCAGTTTGCTGATGAAGTCCTCCTGGAACTGTTTTTGGGCCTTTTCCCTGGCGTCCTTGATCTTGGCTTCGTACTCGGCCAGGTGGGTATCCCTTAGTTCCGTCAGTTCCTCGTCAAAGGGGGTGTTCTCCGGAAGGTTGATGTCGTAGGACATCTTGTAGTCCCGGTTGTAATCGGAGCGCGCCCTGACCAGCTCCTGCCATTTCCTTTCCGCCTGGTTTTTGGTTCTCTCCAGCTGGGAATGAAAGGCCTCTATGATCTTGCGGGGGGAGCCTCTCTTTTCCATTTCCTTCAGGAAGCGCGGCTCACCGGTTTCCCGGATCCACCCGGCGTCGTATTTTTCGTCGATCCTCTGCTTGCAGTCGGCCCGCCGGGACTCTTCCGCGGGGATTTTTTCTTCTCTGATGGCGTTGTTTTCGTACTCCAGCTTGTTATTCTCCCTTTTCAACTGCTCCCGCTGCTCTTCAACAGCTGTTCTTCGTTTTTCTACCTCTTCAATTTCCCGGTCCAGTTTCTCCAGATAGCTGAGGTCGATCCTTTCCAGAGCCTCCTGCACCTGCCGGCGTTCCCCGACCAGGTCCTGGTAGGTTCTCAGCTGCTGCAGGCTGCCGGTGATGTGGGCGATGGTATCATCTCCAAGGGGATCTATCTCTTTCAGCCCTTCCAGCACCTCGAACCTAAACTCGCCTTTTCTTATCTCCTGGTTGAGCCCGGCCAGCTCCTGTTCCTTGATTTCGATCTGTTTTTTCACCGCCTGTTTCCCGATGTAGGGGACCTTCCACCGGTCGGGGTTGATCTGTCTGGCTGTAAAGTTATGGTAGAGCATGCCGGTGGGGGTGATGGCCGTCCGGTATTGGCGCAGGTCCTCCACCCGCTCGCATTTTATCACCCGGCCCAACAGGTAGTCGGCGAAAACCCTTGCGTATGGATTGTCTGTAACCACCTCTTCGGCGAGGCTGCCCTGCTTCACCTTGGGGTTCAATTCCTGCAGCTTTCCTATGTCCACGAGGCCGATATCGTAAAACTGGCGCTCGAATTTCAGCCGGTCGTAGACCTTCAAAGCGGCGACGAAATACTCCGGCGGTACCAGCAGGTAGAATTTTTGGGTGTGCAGGTAGCCCTCCAGGGCGTCCTGCCACCTTTTGTCGCGAACCTCGATCAGCTCGCAGAAGATCTCCACCGGCACCTCTCGACCGTACTGTTGTTGCAGTTGATTTTTGATTTCCCGGCGCAGCTCCAGGAGTTTCGCGTCATAGGGTTTGATGCCCTTTTTTAAATTGGCGATTTCACTTGCCAGTTCTGCCGCCCGATTTCTGGCGGCTTCCAGCCGTGATCTGGTGTCAAAGTAGAGGGCATCGACCTCATTGCGGAAGGCCTTCATCCGGGATCTGATCTCCTGCAACCGCTCGGCATCAAGTTCTCCTTGAGTTTCCGGACAAATCAGGCCGTCCGGTTTGATGCCGGACAGATACGCCGCTTCCCTTTGCAATGAGGCATAGGCATGGGCCTTCTCCGGGGCGATATGTTTGGCGTAATCCTTGAGCGCCCTTTTCCAGGTATTGCCTGTACGTGTTATCAGCTCGGCCAGCCGCTGGCGGACCCCGTCGAGCTGTTTCAGCTGCGCGGTCAGGTCGTCCAGCTGTTTTTTCAGGCTTTCTGTTTTCTTGTACAGGTCGGACTCGAATTTTTCCTTGAGAAGGCGATCCCTTTTTTCGTCCAGCTTTTTTATTTCCTGTTCCTTTTTCTCTAGTTGGGCGGCAAGGCTGACCATTTTTTCGTTATTTTGCCTGATTGCTTCCCGCAGGGCGTCGATCCTGTCGACCGACTCCTGCAGCTGTGCCCTGTCCATGAGATAGGACTGCTGCAGCAGGCGTTCCTTTTCAATAAGGTAGTCCTGGTACTTCGCTGAGATAACGGTCAGGCGCTCGATCCGTTCCTTGACGAACCCCGCTTCTAGTTCCAACTGTTTATAATGGCGGATGTTGGCCTGCATGTCGGAAATATCGATTCTGTTGCTGACATCACAGACGAATTCACAGATAAACTTTTCGATGTCCATAATCGGGGAAAAGGGAACGGCTTTCTTGAAAAGGGTGAAGAATTTGTTGTTCAGGCCACCCATCTTCCCTAGAAAGGACTCCCTGTAGCTCCTGTTGCTGTCGAAAAACTGGTATTTGATCTTTCCGGTGCTGTTGAGGTGATTCCTCAGTGTATGGTAGTCCATTGGGGTGTTGTTGAGGATGAACTGGTGCTCGGGAAGCGGAGCCTCCAGGAGGAAGAACTTGTGAGTGGGGTTGTCCTCTCCGTAGACATCAAAAACCACACCGAAGCAGAAGCTCTTTTTTTTGATGGTGTCGAAGAATTCCGCCACAATGTAGCTGGAAAAGACTCCGTCTCTCAGGTAGATAAACCCCGTCCCTCCATCATCGGCCACTTCTCCCCGCAGATAGCCTTTCAGGGTTCGCTGGGAGTAGTCGTTCGCCGCTTTGTTAAAGAAGTTTCCGCTGGTGTCCCCCAAGAACAGCAGCTGGAGGGCATCGATGATGGTGGACTTCCCTGAGGCGTTTTTCCCCGTTAAAAAGTTGATGCCGGAGAACTCGATCAGTTCCCGCTCGATGTAGTGCCAGTTGATGAGAAGCAGTTTTTGCAGCAGCTTCATCCCTTATTCCTCCGCCTCCGGAAGTATTTCTTCCGTGTTCTCCTCTTCATCATTTGCATCTGCCCCTGCCAGCTCGTAGATTTCGCTGATTTTTTCGTTGGTGACCACGAACAGGATGGAAGGGTAGATGATGATTCCCGTCTCCGGTTGGGTGACATCGCTTTCCAGGCGTTCGATAATCTGATACCTGCTCAATGCCCCAAAGGCGTTGAGCAGATCCCTGTTGGGCGGTTTTTTGTCGATCAGACCGAGGTTGATCATCTTTTCGACGACCTCTCCTACCGAGGTGGTAATCTCCCGCTTTAAAGACAGCTTCTCCCGCTTCTCTTCATAGATGAGCCTCAAGACGTAGAGGATGAGGGTGGTTCTTTTATCCAAGCGCGCCCTGTTCAGGTCAAAGCGGTTGTAAAGGGCGATCACCCCATAGTTGTTGTCCTTTTGCAACTCCCACCCGGAGAGGCGCAGGTATTGCCGGAAGAGTTCCAGGTGTCTTTCTATGAAGCGGTAGTCCGGGTTCAATTTGAGGCACTTATCTTTGCTGCTGTACCGGTCCCTGACGATAAACGTCCTGCTCAGCAGTTGATTCGCTATTCGAATGAACTCTTCCTTTTCGGTATGGGTCAGCTGCTCGTATTCATCAAGCCACATGGGGCAGCATCCTTTCTGCTCAACCGCATCATGGGCAGCCTGTATCCGTTAACCAGCAGGTAACCTGGGAGAAACTCGATCCGGTAAAAGGCCGCGGCCTCATCGTGCTTCAAGATTCCCAGTATGACCATGATAAAGTCTTCATCTCCCCGGATGATCAGGTCGCCGGTCTCGATCACCTGCCGACCGGCAAACTGCCGCTCCATGAAGTTCATGATGCGCCTGGTGCTGTAGCTGTTCTTAGCCCGGTTCAAAAGGTCGTCCAATTCCTTCTCCAGTAAGGTGTCGTCAACTGCCTGGGACATCTTGAGCGGTTGCCCCGGTTCCCTGGCCCTTGGCTTTTGCCTGCTGTAAAGGGAGGCTTCATCCAAAAAGCGCTGGGGGAAAAGGTTCAGGGACTCCTGCATCATTTGCTGCAACCGGCTTTCTTCCCCTTTTTCCCCTGCTGCTTTCAGGATTTCCACCAGTTTGCCTTTGATGCTGCGGTCGGTGTTCAGCAGATACTCCATCTTTTCCACTGAAGCCCGCGTATAAGCGGCCTTTTTTCTGTCGATCTCCTTGAGAAGGATGTCAATCCCTTCATAGACGCCGATGATTTCCTCGATCATCACGATGGTTTCTTCTAGTAATGCATCTTCATCTTTGTCCTGCCTGCGCCTCCGGGCGGATGTCACCAAAAGGTCGAGTATTGCCGGGTCGGCAAGCCAGCCTTTTAAAATATTGATGATCGGGGCTTTAAAGCGCGGCACGGAGTCAAAGGTTTTCAGTGGATGGTAAATCTTATCTTCAATCATCTCTTTAAAGCTGTCGAAGTGCTCTTTGAGGATCCCCTTAACCTCGGTCTGATCCAGCAACGCCTGGTGGTAACGCCGGATATTGTTGAGCAGGCTTTTCAGTTCATCCACCAGCGAGTTCGTGTTTTTATACGCCTGGATCAGGGCGTTGTATGTGTACATATCCCTCTCTTCATTGGCCGTCTTCAATAACGAGTAGGTGGAGTAGACCAAAGAGTTGTATTCCCTGGGTGTTGTATCCAGCAGATCGTGGAGGGTGTTGAGGATTTTGATGGAGTAGTCGTACAGCGTAATCTGTTCCTCAAAGGAATCGGTGGCGTATTCCAGGGCGATCCAGCCGGTTTGGTGGAACTTTCGGATGAGGAAGTGAGCCAGGGCGGACAAATTGCGCTCCGGTACCATCTCTTCACCCTCCAGGTCCATCTCCATGATTTTGTCTTCCAGCTCTGAAATGAGCATGGATACGACCTGGTCCTTGGTGAGGATCATCTCCTGTTTATAGGCTCGGTGCAGCACGAACAACCCGTCCAGATAGGTCTCCTTGTTTTTGGATGATAGAAGGGAAAACAGGTTTTCGGGGATTACTTGAAAAAGGCCCACTTTACCCCTCCTGCAGCCGGAGCTTACAGCAATATTCTATCATAACTGCGGGAAGGCGGGGTATGGCGTGCGCTGGATGCCGGGGAATCTTCTTTTGTTCAATTATTGATTCTCGTTACCGGCGGCATTGTTTTTGTTGCTGCATAGAATATGGCAGATGACTTTTCGGGTCTTGAGGCTGCTTTTTCTTCCGGGGGGAAGCATCCTTTTAAAGAAGAAAACGCAAGGAGTGATGAAAGTGCAGGAAAGAAGACCACCTTGCCCGTCCGGCCGCTACTGGCAGGTGAGGGCCGGCGATACACTTTATTCCATCGCCCGGCAGTTGGGCACTACATTAGATGAGCTGTTGCGCTTAAATCCGGGGGTAGACCCCTCGAATCTGAGAATCGGGCACTTTCTCTGCCTGCCGGAGGAGTTCCCTCCCTGCCCTTCAGGCGTCTACTGGGTGGTGGCGCCTGGGGACACCCTCTACCGGATCGCCCAGGCGACAGGGACAACTGTAGATGCGCTGCTGAAGGCAAACCCGGGAATTGACCCCTTGAACCTCCAGGTAGGACAGAAGATCTGTTTGCCGGGATAATCGTTTCAAAATTCGCCTGATCCCGGCCGGGATCAGGCCTTTACCTTTAGTGTGGATGTCCCTTTTTCTGTCAATAAGATGACGCACATAAAGCGCGGATTGTGTGGCGAATTCGTGTTCCCCTGGTTGGCGGTCGGATTCTGGACATCATTCCGGGATAGGGCCATGGTTATCGTTTTGAGCTGTGGAAGGAGATATCTGAGATCCTTCAAGAACTCCTCAATAATCAATTTGTTATTGTTTATACTTGTTCCGATTTGCAGCTACTTGAATGCCCAAAAAAATGGCGTTGCCTGGTACAGCAGGAACGGTCTTTTAATATTAAAAGAAGGCCTGCTATCAACCTCAAGGGTGCAATTAATTATTCTGTGTGCCGGACTGACTGCTGAGAACGGATTTTTTTGAGGTGGTATAATGTAATTAAGGATTTATTATATTTCAAGTTTGGTTAAAACCACCGGCCTCACCACGTACTGGCCGGTGGATCATTTGATAACCGGCACGGAACATGGCGTGGACATTGCCGGGAAAGCGGCGATACCTGGGGGTGTTGATGATGTTGGTCAAGATAAAGAACCTTGATTTACATCTGGATTATCTGCGAAAGTGGCTCCTGATCGCTACAGCTATTGGAGTGGTGGCAGGGGTGGGAGCCATCGCTTTTTACGAGGCCATCCATTGGTCTACCTACCTGTTTCTCCAATTGGGGGTTGGTTACACTCCGCCCGCGCCGCTGGGCGAAGGGAAGCTGGTAGTGACGGGAATCTCCCGGCGCTGGATGATTCCGGTAGTGACAACCTTGGGAGGGTTGTTAAGCGGACTGATTGTCTTCCGGTTCGCCCCGGAGGCCGAAGGACACGGTACTGACGCTGCGATTGAAGCCTTTCATTACAAGGATGGGATCATTCGGGCGCGGGTGCCTCTAATCAAGGTTATCGCCTCCGCCATCACTATCGGATCAGGCGGCAGTGCTGGCCGGGAGGGCCCGACAGCGCAGATCGCCGCCGGATTCGGCTCCCTTATGGGCCAGTTGCTCAGGCTCAATACTGACGACCGCCGCATCGCTCTGGCTACGGGGATCGGCGCCGGCATCGGGGCGATTTTCAAAGCTCCCTTGGGTGGTGCGTTATTGAGCACCGAGATACTGTACCTGGAAGGTTTTGAAATCCAGGCTCTGGTGCCATCTTTCATCGCCTCGCTGATTGGTTATACCATCTTTGCATCTTATGCAGGTTATACTCCCGTCTTCGGCTGGATGTCCCAGCAGGTGTCTTTTCACCCGATAACTCTCCTTTACTATTCCCTCTTGGGTGTATTAGGCGGCCTGATCGGTATTCTTTACGTGCGGACTTTTTATGCCACCCGGAACTATTTTAGGGAGCTTAACATGCCCAAATGGTTGAAACCGGCTGTAGGCGGCCTGCTGGCAGGCATTATCGGGCTGTTTTTGCCCCAGGTGTTGGGTATGGGCTACGGCTGGCTGCAACTGGGCATGCTGAATAACCCGCTGCCGCTGACCATAACACTGCTGCTCATTTTTGCTAAGATCCTGTCCACCTCCTTGTCTATTGGTTCCGGGGGCAGTGGCGGAGTATTTGCGCCCGGCCTGTTCATCGGAGGCATGTTGGGCACAGGCCTGTGGCAGTTGCTGCACAGAGTTGTTGCTTATGTGCCTGCTTCTCCTGCGCCCTTTATCGTGGTGGGAATGATGGCCCTGTTCGGTGCTGTCGCCCGCGCGCCGTTGGCAGTAATGTTCATGGTGGGTGAAATGACCGGTGGCTATGCCTTGCTGGTGCCAGCTATGATCGCGGTAGGGATTGCCTATGTCCTGGTGGGCAACAACACCATTTACGAAAGCCAGGTGCCTACACCGGCGGATTCACCTGCCCACCGCTTCGACTGCTACTTTCCGCAACTGGAGAAGGTAATGGTTAAAGAGGTTATGAGCACCGATATCCCGGTGGTAACTCCACGGGATTCCGTGAAGTACTGCTGGGAAATCCTAAAAAGGAGGAAGCTCAATGACCTGGCGGTGGTGGGCGGAAAAAACAACGCTCAGTTGGTAGGGGTAGTTGCTAAAGAGGATATTGTTCGCCTTCCGCTGCAGCAATGGCAGACAACATTAGTCGGCCAGGTAATGTCAGCCCCTCCAGTGGTGGTTGCACCGGAGGTGACTCTCGACAGGGCCCTGACGCTTATGGCCGACAACGATATTGCTTTTTTACCGGTGTTGGCCGAGGGTAAACTGGTTGGTATGGTCACCCGGTCCAGGATCATCCGCCATTACCTCCTGGCTGTGCAACGGGTAAGCGCCTAAGGGGTCTCCGGGATATCAGGTGACTCCTTAGGTGGCATGTAGCCAGGACAGCAGATTGTCTTGAGAAATTGCCCTTTCGCACTGGACAGGGATGGCAGGGGCAGAAGATTTCCTTAATTTAGTAGCCCGCCATGCCGCTGGCGGCGGCACCAACGGAGGAACAAAAAAGAGTTTATCCTTGTGGGCGCAGCGACCTTATGAAAGTTGTTACTCCCCCTTGATGAAGGAGCGTAGCGAGCAGCCGAATGGGGACAGGCGGCTCTGCGGCAGGGATGCCGTTAGAGGATCCGGTCGGCTGTTTATCTATCGACAAGTCTTAGGGCGAGTTAAACCGAAGGATCCGGGAGCAAGCCCAAGGATAAACCGAAACGTATTTTCAGGGGAGCTCTCTTTATTTGGCGGCTTTGATATAAGAAGCCGCAAAGGCACCGTCGATGCTCTCCCATTCCGCATCGGTGATCTTCACCCTGTTTCCGGCCAGAGACTTTAGCATTTCTTTTGTGTAACTGCGTGCCGGCTGCACTTCTATTTTCTGAAAACCGGCCCGGGACAGCATTTCCCGGCAGGTGTCGATATGCAGTGCACCGGCTATACAGCCGACCCACATTTCCGTCATCCTTCTGATGCTGTCGGGAACTTTTTTTAAGGCGAGGATATCCGCAATTGCCAGTCTCCCTCCCGGTTTCAGAACCCGGTAGACCTCCCGGAAGGCCTTTTCCTTGTCCCCGGAGAGGTTGATCACGCAGTTGGAGATCACCACATCAACGGCCTCATCGGGAAGAGGGATCTCTTCAATAAAACCCTTCAAGAATTCAACGTTGGTTGCTCCCATCAGTTCCCTGTTTTGATTGGCCAGTTCCAGCATTTCCTCGGTCATGTCCAACCCGTACACCTTGCCGCTTTGGCCGACATAGCGGGATGCCGCCAGCACATCAATCCCCCCTCCGCTGCCCAGATCCAGAACCGTTTCCCCTTCCTTTAACCCGGCAATGGCCAGGGGGTTGGCGCAGCCCAGGGAAGCATTGACGGCTTCAGCCGGTAAACCGTCGAGGTGTTCTTTGTAAAGCGATTCCGGATCGACGATGGGCGTGCAGCAAGACGGCCCGCAGCAGCAGGAAGATTTGCCTTGTTGCAGTTTGGCGGCGATTTCACCGTAGTAATCCTTAACCTGATCTCTTATCTCTTTGCTTTTTTCACTCATCACAGTTCCCCCTTCTTAACAGCAGTGTTCGTTTTGTATGGCTTTGATGAGCAGTTCCAGGCTTTCCAGCACCTGTCTTCTCTTATCTTGAGGTAGAGCTTGATAAATGTTCCGGTAGCACTCCGCCATGCGTGATTCGATAGCGGACAGCATTCTGCTCCCGGCTTCGGTCAATCCGATTTTGACGTAGCGCCGGTCCTCCGGATCCTCTTCTCTCTTGACCAGGCCCTGCTCGACCATTGTGTTGACCGTTCTGCTGACCGTGCTTTTGTCCAACCCCAGCAGTTCGGCCAGATCGTTGAGGGAGAGGCACCCTTTTTCGCCTATTGCAACAAGAGCGTGACACTGGCTGTAGGTTATCCCGCAGCAGGAAGACTCACTTTTGTCGAGCAGCCCGATTTTCCCGGTCAGCAGCCGGAGCAGTTGACGCAGGCGAAGCAGGTCGCTAGAAGTATCCAAAAGATCACCTCCTGCTAATAATTGTACTACACAACAGATGTAAAATGCAAACGTCCCTCTTCCTCTGGGCTTCTCTTTTGATGACTTCATCGAAGGGGTGGAGAGGGATGTGATCACCATGGCCTTTCAGCAGTACGGGAGCTCTCGCAGGGTTGCCAGGGCGTTGAAGATCAGCCAGACCAAAGCATCACGGCTGATCCGGAAGTACTGTAGCCAGGCTTAACGAGAAATTGCTCCTCTCTTATATTTAGGATTCTTTTCCGGGCAGTTTTCCCTCTCTTCAATGAGCCGGTTTTGACTCATTGAGTTGAAACTGGCTCACTTTTAGGCCGGCTGGGGGCAGCGGCAGTTTGCGATCAATCCAGTCCGGGCGCGGTTTTGCGGCGCTCCTCGAAATCTGGCACGGTATTTGCATATTTAAATAGCCGGTGTGGTTCCTGCGAACTGGTTTGCAGTAGACCACCATGCCGCCATCGGCGGCACCAACAGAGTATTAAAATACCCGACGGGTCTGCCGGCGAGCGACCTATGGAAGGCCGGGTAACAGGACAGGCAACTTGTTACGCAGCATCCCAGGGCTGTCCCAAAGCGAGCCGTCGTCCTGTCCGGCCTGGAATCGGGAGTCGAGCTAGACCGGCGGGTGAACTTGATGTATTTTCATAGCAGGTAAGGATAGCTGAGGGGACTTCTCTTAGGTACGGCGAAAACCTTGGGAGGGAATAATGTGACGAGGAGAAACAAGAAGGCAGGTATAACTTCTGTAAATGGATTTGGGCTGAATGTCTTTACAGAAGACGAGTTGGATATGATTCACTATGCCACATTGGAACTGTTGTGGGATACCGGAATTAAGGTTGAGTCCAGAGAGGCTTTCGAAATATTCCTGGGCGGTGGGGCAAAAGGGGAGTGGCATGGGAGTTACGGTATAGTAAAGATTCCATCTTACGTAGTTGAGGAGTGCATCCGCTGGGCGCCGAGAACGGTGGTTTTCTACGGGAGAGACGCTGAAAAAGATTACGCAGCAGAGCCCGGGCGTGTGGGATTCAGCACCTTTGGTGAATGTGTCCAGATTATCGACCCGGAAACAAAAGAGGTCAGGAGGTCGGTGAAGAGCGATCTCGCTGGGGCTACTTTGATGTGCGACTACTTGGACGAAATGGTCGTGGTAGAACGGGCTCTCTGTTCTTCCGACCAGTATCCCGACACGCAGCCGCTGCACAACTACGAGGCAATGGTCGCCAACACCAGCAAGCACTGCTTTCTCGGCTTCGGCAGCGGTGAGAACGCCAAAAAGATCATTGCAATGGCCGCGGCATGCGCCGGAGGAATGGATAAGTTCCGAGAGCGACCCATTGTCACCGCTTTCGTCTGCCCCACCAGTCCTTTAACACTCGTTCAGAACTGCTGCGATGTTATAGTTGAGTGTGCCCGGGGAGGCGTTGGGCTCGCCATCATCCCAATGGCTCTTTCCGGCGCTACGGCACCGGTAACGCTGGCCGGAACTATTGTGCAGCACAATGCCGAAGTCCTAGGTGCTCTTATTCTGGCCCAGCTGACCAGAAGGGGCACCCCCTGCACCTACTCCAGCTGCAGCACGATCATGGACTTGAGATTTACTACCACAGCGGTGGGTGCCCCTGAATATGGCATTATCAGCGCCGGGCTGGCCAGGCTCGCCCGGTATTACCGGCTGCCCAGTTGGGTGGGAGGCGGCCATTCGGACAGCAAGCTCCCCGACGCCCAGGCCGCCTACGAGTTTTCGCTCACTGCCGCAGTGGCGGCTCTGGCCGGAGCAAATATCGTTTACGGCGCCGGTTGCCTGGAGTCAGGGCTGACGTTCGATTACGCCAAACTGCTGATGGACGCCGAGCAGATCAGAAACATATTTCAGGTCCTCAAAGGGATCGATGTGAGCGATGAAACGATTGCCTTGGATGTTATCAAAGCTGTGGGCCCCGGCGGCGAGTTTATGACTCATCAGCACACCTTCCGGCACATGAAGGCCATGTCTATGTCCGTTCTGTTTGACAGGAGGAACCGCGCCTCCTGGATGGAGCGAACGAAGGGTAAGGACCTGACGGAGAGGGCCTACGAAGAGGCGAGGCACGTTTTGGCAACCCACAAGCCCGCCCCGCTTCCGGCAGGTGCGGCCGAAACCATGAGAACCATTATCGAAGAATATGAAGCGGAGCTCAAAGCCAGAAAAGGAAACTGAGGCTTTGTGCTTGATCTTGGCATGGAAAGGAGGGGGTGCCGACCCCCTCCCGGACAGCGATTCCCGGACGTCGGTTCAGCCGGAGCCTTTTTTCATCCTCTTGTACCGTCTGGTGATCTCCGTAACGGCCGTTTCCGTCGGCATCCGTTCCCCGCTGGATCCGGAGGCGTAACCGGCGGCGTCTGTGTGTAGGAGTGAGTATTCCGCAGTTTCGACGTCCTTGAAGGGCCCCCCGTGGGTGAGGACTATGATCTCGGGGTTCACTTCCCGGGCTGCCCTGCTGATTTCCCGCACTTGCCGGGCGGCTTCTTCCAGGGTCTGGGCTTTTTTAGCCCCTGTCAGCCCCCCGGCGGTGACACCGACGATGGCGCCGATGACATCCGCTCCGGCAGCGGCCATAACCCGTCCCTCCTCAGGGGTGAAGGCCCAGGCGACGGTAAACACATCCTTTTCGTGAGCGGTTTTGATCAGCTCTACCTCCCTGGAAAAACCCAACCCAGCCGCTTCCAGTTGGGCGGCGAATTCACTGCCGTAAATCCCCACAAAGGGCTCATTGGTGATCCCGGAGAACCCCATCCCCAGCAGCCGGTCGATAATAGCCTCCATGTCCAGCCTGGGGTCGTGGGCGCCGACTCCTGCGATGCAGGGGGTTTCCTTGACGGCGGGAAGGACTTCCGCGGCCATCCTGATAACAAGCTCGTTGGCGTTTTCGTAGGGAAGCCAGGCCAGTAAAGAGGGCTGTGCCTGCATCCGGTAGTAGGCGGTGGAGTAAACGGCGATGATATCCGCTCCCCCCAGTTCGGCGCACCGGGCCGTTAGTCCGGTGCCTGCCCCGAACATCAGGAGGGGACGTCCGGCATCGCTCTCTTTCCGCAGGCGTTCCAGCACCTGCCGGCGTGTGAAGCTTTTGGCCACCGGGACCGCACCTCCTTTCTCCCGGTTGACTGAAGAGATGTTAAAATTTCAGTACGTAGGGGAGATCGTGATGGCTCCCCTTCCTCCATTTGCCGGCCAGCATCTCGTCGAGCAGCTCTGCCATGAGATCGGCGAATTCCGGTTCGTTCAGGTGCTTGTCGACGAGAAGCACATCCAGGTTCGGTTTGTTTCTGTCGATTACCTTGCGTAAGGCGGCTACGAAATGGCCGGCCCGCAGTGACCATTGGGGATGGTCGGGGTCGGAAGCCCAAACCGGCCCCGGCCCGGGGCCTGCCCATCCCAGAGCCTTGTTGGGAGCGGGGAGGTCGCAGGCCCCCCAGCCTCTCATCGGCACGCAAAGGACGGTGGGACCCGTGGCGGCGTTGAGCTTGTTGGCGATGTGTTCGCCGACCTTGTACGCCTCCTCTGCAGAGACGCCGACGCAGGTTACGGTGGGGTTGTGGATGTAAAGACCGCGGCCTGGCTGGTCCGTTTCTTTGAGCAGTCTTTCGGGAACCGTCTCCTTGGGCCCGAAGTTGATCAGGTCGAGGCCGCCGGGGGCGACGACCTGGGGAATACCCATCTGCGCTGCGGCGGTCAGCCGGTCGGGGCCTGCATCGAGAACACCTCCTAAAAGGTGATCTCCGATCTCGTGTGTTGTGATATCCAACACGCCGACGATGTAGCCGTCCCGGATCAGCTCTTCCAGCGACCGCCCGCCGCTTCCCACGGCGTGGTTGATCAGGACGTCGTAACCCTTTTCCTCAAAGTACCGCGAGGCCCGCAGCACACAGGGGGTAGTTACCCCGAACATCATGCACCCGATCAGGGGGCGTTCCTCACCCGCCTCTAGCTCGGGTGCGCTTGCCATTCCGACAACGGCGCCGGCGGCGTTGTTGAGGATGCGGCGGGTCACTTTATTGAGCCCGGCCTCGGCGATAGGGTACATCATGCAGATGTCCTTGGTGCCCACATAAGGGCTGACATCCCCGGAAGCCATGGTGGTCAGCATCAATTTGGGGATGCCGATGGGGAGCGACTGCATGATGCGGGTGGCCATGCTGGCGCCCATGGAACCACCGTAGGCGATCATCCCGTCAAGCTTCCCTTCCTCGAGGAGTTCGGCCGCAATCTTTTTGGCGCCCTCGACGATGATATCGGATGCCTTCCCGCGGTCCAGGGAAAAGACCTCCTCTTTGTTGCGCCCGATTTTCTGCAGCACTGCGCCCACACCGATATCCGCCCAGCCGACTTCATCTCCGACGCTCAGTTCCAAAATGGTCGGTTCTCCTCCGGCAGCCTTCACCCGTTCGGCGAGGTACTTGATTTCCTGTCCTTTGGTGTCGAGGATGCCGGCCACGAGGATCTGTGGTTTTCCGGTCACCTGGTGTTCTCCTCCTTTCGTGATCGATTTATGAAGCAGCAGGGAGATCTGGCGATGAGAATAGGGACTACTTCCGTAGTGTTGAGCCTGCTGCACAACTCAAGATCTACCGTGCGGTTGATCTCTTTGAGGCGCCGGCCGCTGAAGGATTCCGCGAAGGCTGCCATGATGTCCGGGTAGGATTGATAGAGCCGGCCGGCTGCCTGAGCGGCGTCGGATAGGGTGACTTCCAAACCATCTTTTTCTGCGAGCAGGCGCAGGGTTTCCACAAGGTATCCTGCGCAGAAGGCATCATCCAGCACAAACTTCCCCTTTTCTCCGGCGCAGACGATGCCGATGTCTGTAGAGTATCGGCGGGAGAGTTCCAGCGCGCTTTGGCAGCAGGCGTGGGCGTTGAGGAAGCACCCTATCAGCACCGCCGGAGCGGAGGCCACCGCGGCAACAGTTCTTGTGCCGTTGGTGGTGGTGAGAACCGCAGCCCTGTCACCCGGCGGAAAACCCTCGACCTCGCTGGGGGAGTTGCCGAAGTCGAATCCTCGGACTGTGAGGCCGTTGCGCTCCCCTCCCAGCAGGAGCCCCTGAGACCGCGCCAGGGATCGGGCATCGGCGACCTCTTCGACGGTGTAAACCAGCCGGCATCTCTTATCGAGCAGGGTGACGATGGTGGAGCTGGCCCGCAGCACGTCCACCACAATGCAGGCCATTTCCAGAAACTCCGGGGAAACCTCCGCCGGTGCCAGAGCAACATCTATCGTCAGCTTATCTCTTCTCATTTCCAGTCTCCCTGTTCCTTACGTTCCTTTCCTGATTGCTTCTTATAAGGTCCTCTTAAGGTTAGCTTCTTCCTATTTGAGAGGGATGTCCTTAAACTTCTTGACCGCCTCTGCCAGGGGCTTCTCCACGGGAATCCGCTCGATGCTGGACGCTCCCAGGAACCCTACGGCTTCCGTGTTCTTGTAGATGTAGGCCGTGTCTTCAGGAAGGGCAATGGGGCCGCCGTGGGCAAAAATGAGAACATCGGGGTTCTTCTCCCGCGCCGCTTTGGTCATTTCGTTGATCAGGGCGGCGGCGCCTTCCAGGGTCATCTCTTCCTCTGCGTATTTAGACCCGATGGAGCCTCCCCTCGTCAGACCCATGTGGCAGATTAAAACATCCAGCTTGGCTTCCCCGACGAGCGCCGCCTCTTCGACGTTGAAGGCGTAACCTAGAGTGAAGAATCCCAGCTCGGAGGCGAGTTTCAGGGCTTCGATCTCCTTGCCGTAGCCCATTCCGGTGTCTTCCAGTTCCCTGCGGAATCTCCCGTCGATCAGGCCGACGGTGGGGAAGTTCATCACACCTGAAAAGCCCAGCTCCAAAAGGTGCTTAAGGTATGGCCTCATCTCCCGGGTGGGATCGGTTCCGCAGATGCCGGCGATCATCGGCGTTTCCTTCACGACCGGCATGACGCGGTTGGCCAGATCGATGACGATCTGGTTGGCATTTCCGTAAGGCATTAATCCGGCCAGCGACCCGTTGCCGTCCATCCTGTAGAGGCCGGAGTTGTAGACGCCGATGAGGTCGGCACCCCCTCGCTCGGCGAACTTGCCGGAGATCCCCGTTCCCGCTCCGGCGATGATCACCGGTTTTCCCTCAGCGATGGTTTTTTTCAGCCGCTTCAGTACCTCTGCCCTGCTGTACTGCTTCGCCATGTTAATACCTCCTCCTTTGGATTTTATTGTTTGATTTCGAAAAGGGCCTGCTCCTCATCTTCCATGAGGCCCCAGGCCTCGATGGCGCTTTTCAGTTCGGGATGCTGCTCCGCCGCTTCCCGGATGGGGATTCCCTGCAGGGCGGCATCGATGGCCTGCCGCATGGCCTTTCCTCCTGCTACCGGCCCCATGGGGTGGCCGTGGATGGCTCCACCTGCTCCCAGGATGCAGTCTTTCCCCAGGTCGCGAATAATGGCAGGCACGACGGCCGGCATGACGCCTCCTCCTGGCATGGGGAAGGTCGGCTTGAAGTGGAGCCATTTCCCGAGAAGATGGTGCCCGATCTGGAGATAGCGCTCCCGCAGGAAGGGGAATTTTCCGAAGGGGCTGGGGTAGACCACGATATCCGCGCCGGCCAGGCGCGCCAGTTTCCCCAGGATCAGATAGGAACTGAGCCCGGAATAGGGGGATTCGTACATGGTTCCGGCAAAATCCAGATGGGCGAGGATGGGAACATTGATCTCCGGGTCCTCCGCTAAAGACTGGAGGGCGGTGATCCCCGCTGTGAGGTAGTTGATCATCAGGGCGTTGGCCCCGGCGTCAAGGGCGCGCTTGGCGTTTTCTTTTACTTTGTCCGCCCTGTCGGTGATGTTGACGGTGTAGAGGACCTTGTTGCCGGTTTCTTCATAGTAGCGCCTGGCTTCAGCCATATAGAGCTTAACCCTTTCCACCATCGGGCAGAAGGGGGGATCGGCGATCAACTCATCGTCTTTAACGATATCAACTCCTCCGCGGATTGCCTGGGAGAAGAGCCTGGCTCCGACTTCAGGGGTGTAACCTGTGCACGGCTTGATCATGTTATTCAGGAGAGGACGCTCGGGGATTCCCAGCAGTTCTCTGATCCCCTGGGTGCCGAATTTGGGCCCTTTGAAGGATTTAAGAAAGCTTTTGGGGAATTTCAGGTCCAGAAGCTTCAGCTTCCCCGACATGGAAATGTTGCCGATTACCGTGCTGAGGAGCATCGGGATTTGGGGGCCGAAGTTCACGGCGGGGTAAGCCAGCTGGAAGATGAACTGTCTCGCTTCCAGGTTACCCGGCACTTCGAATTCGTGACCGGGGACCTCGTAAATGCCCACCACCTTGGCGACGTGCTTTTCCCGCATCTCCGGCGTTTCCTCGGGAACCGGTACCCAGGTGCCGGTCGTCTGCTCCACGGCAATGGCGCTGATTTTTTTGACGATATCGGCGCCCCTCCCCGTTTCCAGATAATAGGTGGCGATCACGTACCCTCCTTCTTCCTCGATTTGCTCATGTAGGGCGAGCATGGCAAGTTCGGACATACTGTTCTACCTCCTTGTACTTTAGAGTTAGTATGGTTTCTTTTTAGTAAAATAAATCGCGATCTCCAACAGCTGTAGTAAAACGGAAGATGCTGGCAGCCGGCCGAAGAAAGCAAAAAATCCCACCCTCCAGGCGAACAGCCCGTTAGAAGGTGGGACTCACTCTCCTCTCTTGTCCCAAACAGCCTATTCAATTTCTGGTACCGTCGGTTGCGGTATATCCGATTTACCTAATTCTATCTTCCTGAAGGAAAATCCTCTTTCTTGACCAAGAAAATTTTTTAGAATTTCTTCCTCAATATATAAATGTCAAATAACTTGCCTAACTTGCCCGGGCAGAGTGTTAAAGCTTCAAGTTCCAGAGAGCATCAGCGCTTGTGTTTACGGCTACGGCACCTGCTTTAAGGATCGCCATGACCTCCTCCGGGGTTTTGACCAACCCCGCTCCTATTAACGGCTGGCTGAAGTGCTGCCGGAGGAACGGTATCACCCTTGAGGCCATCATCCCGGGAAGAAACTCGATGAAATCGGGGTTGGACATCTGCAGGACTTTGAGACCGCTTTCGAGGGAAGGGGAGTCATGGGCAAAGAGGCGGTGGATGGTGATCAGATGCTCCTTTCGCCCCTCGGAGATCAAATGGCGGTTCGGCGTGACGATTCCGTCGGCTCCGGCCTTTTCCTTTAAGAACCTGACTGCCGCAGCATCACGGCCCAGCCCGTCGATCAGATCGATATGAACCAGGGCCACCTTGCCGGCCCTGTGCAGTTCCTGCACCAAGGATTCGATGTTGAAGATGCTCCCGGAGGAGAGCAGGGCTACCCTGGCGTTGCTTTTCAATAAGAAGGGGAGCTGTTCCTCCCGTCTGAGAGAGGGAATCACGGGATGGTTCTGGAGCAGATTCAGGAGCTGGGTCTTTCGTTCGGTGTGAGCCACGGCATCCACTCCTCGAAGAATGACCGCTTTTCTCTTTGACGCATTCGAGAAAAGAGAGTTATGGCAATTGAGAAGGTCTTGCTCTTATTGTATCACGAATTTCACCGCAGTTCAGAAAAAAGTGCGCTCCCCAATTCACAATCAATCTGCCGCACCTTTCTCTCCTTTCCGCACCAGGACGCTGGCAACGATATTGCCATCAGCCGTTATTCTGGTGTTGCCAACCTGAAAAACGTAGGAGGGGGATTTTTGAAGCATCTTCACCGGCATCCCCGGAAGGATGCCCAGCGCCATCAGCTTGTTCAGGATGGCGGGGTTATCTGTGGCGATTCGGGAGACGATCCCCTGTTCTCCGCTGTTCAGCTCGGCCAGCAGCATCTCTTGACGTTGATAACCGTGCTGCTCCATCCACCGTCTTTTCCCGGCGCCCCACCGATTCCGGTGCCGGTACCAGCGCCTGAAAAAGCTCTCTCCGGGCACCTCATAACCGCAGTTGGGGCACTTCACCTTGCCGCAGCCGGCCTTAAAAGGGCAGGCTGCGCAGGGGCGCAAACCCCCTTCGTTGAATTCATATCCGCAAAAGCTGCACTTCACCGAGAACCATCTCCCTCCCAGTGTTCACTTCCCAGAAGGCTGTCCGCAAAATGTATCGGAGCTAACGCCGGTTTCAAAGGGCGGACAGGGGCTTTCTATACTTCTCTTCCCACGATTATAACTCCTCACGACTTTTTTCATAGGGAGAGCCCCAGCGTGGTGAGGACCAGGTTGAGGACAATTCCACAGAGAAAGGCAAATGGGAAGATAAACCCGGCGATGGCTAAAGCCGTTCTCCAGCCCCTCTCCTTGAGCATAATGGCAAACTGGGCGATACAGGGCACAAAAAGGGTCAGCGTCACGGCTGTGACCACCAGTTGAACCCCGCTCAACGCCCCGCTCTTTTGGAGGTCGTAGAGCCCGGCTGCCCCGTAGTCCCTGCGGAAGAAGCCGAAGAGAAAGACCTCTGCAGCCTGGGAGGGAAGGCCCAGGGCGTGCATGAGAGGCGCAGCGCCGTTGATGATGGCGTCGAAGACCCCGGTGATCTTGCCCGCCCAGATAAGCACGCTGGCCGCGATGAAAAAGGGCACTATCTCCATAAAGTACCACTGCATGCGGGAAAGGGTCTTCTCCAGGATGTTGGCGAGCCGCGGCACCCTCAGCGGGGGGAGTTCCATGTAGAATGCCGGCCCCTCCCCCGGCATGACCTTTGCCGACAGGTATCCCACCAGCAGAAAGACGAGAATAACGAAACCCGCCCAGGTCACCAGAGCCGCCGGCCTCTCTGCCAGCAGGCCGAGCATTACTCCGAGTTGGGCGGAGCAGGGGATGGCCAGGGCCAGCAGCAGGGTGGCGATTATCCTCTCCCTTTTGGTCTCCAGGGTCCTGCTCACTAAAGTAGCCATGGTGTCGCACGCAAACCCCAGGGTCAGAGGGATCACGGCTCTGCCGTTGAGGCCGATTTTTTTAAAGACAGCGTCCACCAGCAGGGCGAGGCGCGGCAGATACCCCGAGTCTTCCAGCAGCGAAAAGGCCAGGAAGTAAGTGCCGACAATGGGGAGGATGATGGCCACGGCGTAGCGAAGGCCAAGGGTAAAGATTCCGTAGTCAAAGGCCAGCAGGGCGCGGATGGACGGCCAGGGGATCGTCTCCGCCACCAACTGGTTGATCCAGGGGTTGATGTATCCTTCGAAGAGCCTTCCCTCGATGAAATCGACGAGCGTTCCCGCTCCGAACTGGCCGACGAATTTGTAGAGTCCGAAGTACATAATCAGCAGGAGCAGGGGCACGCCTGTTAGCGGCCGGATGGTGATGCCGTCGAGCCACTTATTAAGTCGCGACCCCTTCACGGGAGTGTCCTGCACTACCTGAGAGAGGATGGAGTTTGCATGTTGCTGGCGCTGCAGGGTGATCACGTAGCGAAGGTGTTCCCTGTATTTTTCCCTGGTGCTCCGGATAACGTTGAAGATTTGAGGAAAGTTGGGCTCCCTGCTCTTGACTGCTTTGAGGACTTCTTCGTCCTCCTGCAGCAGGAGCAGGGCGATCATGCGCCTGGAGAAGGCGTAGCGGGCGCGGAGGAGTTTTTCGATCTCCGTCAGGGCTTTTTCAAT
Source organism: Thermacetogenium phaeum DSM 12270 (assembly GCF_000305935.1). Lineage (NCBI taxonomy): Bacteria > Bacillati > Bacillota > Clostridia > Thermoanaerobacterales > Thermoanaerobacteraceae > Thermacetogenium > Thermacetogenium phaeum. The sequence continues at coordinate 470,876 of NC_018870.1, forward strand.
GGTTTCGTCGTAGCGCAGTTTAAAGCCCTGGTCAGGCAACACGCTTTCTGACATATTCTACTACCGCCTTCTTTAGCAGATCTAGACCATGGTGGCTGGTCGCCGCCGTTCCAACGACCGGAATGCCCAGGATTTCAGACAGCCGGAGCAGGTCGATCCGCCGTCCCATGGCCTCAGCTTCGTCCATCATATTGACGGTCAGTATTACCGGCAGGCCGGCCTCCAGCAGCTGTAGGGTTAAGGGAAGCATCCGTTCCAGGTTTTTGGCGTCCACAACATGCACCACGACGTCCGGTTTTTCCCGGAACAGGAGGGTTCTCGTTACTCGCTCCTCTTCGGTAATAGGGAAGAGGGAGTACATTCCCGGAGTGTCGACGACCTCGTACACCTCCTGATAGAACCTTCCTTTTCCCCTTGTGACCTCCACCGTAGTTCCCGGATAGTTGGAGACGGTCACGTAGGAACCGGTGAGGCTGTTGAAGATGACGCTTTTACCCACGTTGGGGGAGCCTACCAAAATTAGCTTTTTGGTTTTGCCGTTTGCTGGCTTTTTATCTGATCGCAGCAGACCGGCATTCCCACGAAGAGCCGGGTTTTCTTTTCTTGCGGTCACATCGAATCTCTCCCGATAGTTTTTGTGGGGGGCTAAATGAGAATTATTATCAATTATTATATCCGTCATCTCTTCCCAAAACAAGGGGCAAATGGGAAGCTCTGTTGCCTGCTTTCGGAAATTACAACACAATTTTACCTTAGACTTCGATTATTTTTATTTCCGAGGGATTGTCCACTTTTATAGAAAAGGAATATCTTTTTGATGATCCTATACATGACTTTATGATAATGTTTCTCAATTGTCAATAGCCGAGGAACGCCGGGTCGCTGCCGAACCCCCGGCCCTCTGAATGGTGCCTGCCGGTTTGCCCAGGCGTTCTTTTTACCCTCCGGCAGTGCCGTCTGCTGGTTTAAAAAGGTGCCCTGTTGTCGGGAGAGGAAGGGGTAGATAGAGGGTAGAATAAATAAGGTATAACCTGAACGGCATTCAAGCGGGCGCGCCCGGTTGTGGTAAGGATTTTTGATTGGGGCTGGAAACGGTGATGATCACCGGCGACCACGAGCGAACCGCCGCGGCCATCGCCCAGGATCTCGGCGGCGGTAGAGAAATCCGACTGGGTGTTGCTTGAGAAGCTCTGACAAAAGGAGGAAGGCGAGAGATGCGTAAGGCTGAGGTTTGCTTTTGGCTGGATTGTGCCCTTTTTCTGACGGGGGTCGGACTGGCCTTATCCGGATTCGTCCGCTGGTCTATTTCACCCGGAAGTGGATGGGGATACGGCGGTGGACGGTGGTCTCATCCCGAGTTTATTTTTCCGTGTGTTACCTGGTTAAATATTCATAAGTTCCTTTCTATAGTTTTTATCTGCCTGGTCGTCCTCCATATTGCGCTGCACTGGGATTGGGTGGCAGCTATGTTCCGATCTGTACTCCGCAAATAAATGCTCCAACAAAAGAGGGTTGCAATATCATCTAGAATTGTCCTAATATAATAGGACAATATGACACATCTTGTTCCTCTACCGAACGCTGTTCTTTCTACTGGTGTCTTTCGCATGAAAAGGCAACTTTTCTTTGTTGTTGTTTCAAATGGCATTAGAGTTTGCATTCCCTAATGACTGATTGTTCTCCCGCTTATTCTTTGTAATAATAAAATATTACAATTGTTGGCTGTAGCCAAATGGCAATTTGGCCTGTGGCCCTAGATAAGGCGCCAATTTATTGACCAATTAAAGGGGGTGAAACCGGAGAAAAACAGAAGGAGAAGTGTTGAAGTCTGGAAAGGAGCGAAAACTTTAGGCTTTAAGGAGGTGCTTCCGGGGCAAAGTGTCGTTATTGGCCGGCTTCTAAAACAGTTGGAGTGTGTTCAAAAGGGAATTCTCCAGTGGAAAAACCGAATAACAGAAAATTTTTGGGGGTGACGTGATACCTGAGCTCCAAACAAGTTGGGGTTGGCTAATTGCTATTTACGATCCCCCGCCGGGAAAGCCCACCCTTTCAAGGGTGGGATGAAAGGCGGGCATCCTGGCTTAGACTGTTAGATATGGTGCAGAGAACTAATATTTGTAGTATAATAAAAACATGAACGGCAAACGATGGAAACGATCGGCCACAACAGTATACAACATCGGCTACCACCTCATCTGGTGCCCTAAGTACCGGCGCAAAGTCCTGGTAAGTGAAGTAGCTGAGCGGCTGAAGGAGCTGCTGCTCCAAAAAGCCCGGGGAATTGGAGTGGAAATCGTTCAGATGGAGGTCATGCCGGATCATGTGCATCTCTTCGTAAAAACCGATCCTACCAATAGTCCTCATTTTATCGTCCATCAGTTGAAAGCCTATACCTCCAGGGTGCTGAGAAAAGAGTTTCCTTTCCTGAAAAGCCGGCTTCCGTCCCTGTGGACGCGCTCGTACTACTGTGAGTCGGTCGGACACATATCGGAAGAGACCATCAGGAAGTACATTGAGGACCAGAAAGGAAAGTAACCGGTATGACCAAGGCGGAACAGATAAAAAATACTCTCCAGGAGACAAGGCAACGCAGAGAAACCCAAAAACCCGCTGTGTACGAGTTGAAGCTCCAGAACCTTTCCAAAAGGAAATCTGAGGTGCTCAGGAAAGCATTTCTAGAAGCAAAGTGGCTGTACAACTGGCTGGTATCGGACACGGAGCGGCTGGATACTCCCGCCAACAAGGTAAGCGCGGTTGAAGTCAAAGCGGGAGATAGTTATGAGGAGAGGGAGCTGACCGTCCTCGGCTCCCAAATAAAGCAGGAGATAGCAGACCGGCTCAAAGACAACCTCCGGGTGCTCGGGAAACTGAAGAAAAACGGCCAGAAGGTCGGAGCTCTTAAATGTAAAAGGTTCGTCAATTCGATACCGCTCAAGCAGTACGGCGTGACGTACAGCTTAAACTTTGCCCGGAACAGGGTTAGGATTCAGAAGCTGGGGAAGTTCCGCGTGCTGGGTCTGCACCAGATACCTGCTGATGCGGAGATAGCGAACGCCGTGCTGGTGCGAAAGCCTAGCGGCTACTACCTGCACGTGACGTGCTACCTCCCGAAAGACAGTCGTACTTCCCCGAATCCGGTCGGCAAAGACATCGGGATAGACTTTGGCGTCGGCTCGAAGCTGACGTTATCCAACGGGATCAGGATGGACTTTGAAGTTCACGAAACGCCGAGGTTGAAGCAACTCCAGAGGAAGCTGGCCGGAACACAAAAAGGCTCCAGAAACAGAGAAAGGATCCGGTTTCTTCTGAGGAAGGAATACGAAAAGCTGAACAACAGGCGTAAAGATGCTCAAAACAAGGCCCTGGCGTTTCTGAAGATATACCGGAAAGTAGTATTTCAGGACGACTGTGTGAAGGGGTGGTCGGTGCTTTTCGGCAGGCAGGTCTACTCCTCGGGGATAGGCGGACTGAAGTCAAGGTTGAGGACCAGCCTTGAGACGCCTGTCGTTGTGGAGAGAACGGAGACCACCACCGGAGAGTGTTTTGCCTGCGGGAAAAGGCGCAATCTCTCCCTGTCGGACAGGGTAATTGAGTGCGAGTGCGGCTGGAAGTGCGACAGGGACGTGAACGCCGCACTTGTCATTCTGAGAAAGGGGCTTGGCCTGGGTCCTGAACAGGCCGTAGGGCTGGACCGGCCCGAACTCAAGCCTCCGGAGAGGGAGGCCGCTGCGCGGATACTGGGGAGCAACCCCTACATCCGCGTAAGCTTTCCTCGGTGAAAGAGGAAGCCCACCCCTTTAGGGGTGGGAGGAGGTCACGGAGTCCCGATAAAAACTATGGTATTTCCTGTTTTTGGTGAAAACGAGGAAGTTATTGGAGCATACAGTATCGGTTTGCCGCGAGATAATGCTAGAAAAACTCAACAAATTGCCAAGGCTCTTAACGAAAGCACGTCTCAGATGGTTGTGGCTACACAGCAAAATGCGGAAGCGGCGACTGAGATAAGTGCAGCAGCTAAAAAGCTGTCGTCAGGAGCTGAGCAGACGGCAAAACTTATAAGCAATATTGATGATGTTGCCAAATCTATCAAGGAAATTGCCAATGAAATTAGAATGATTGGACTAAATGCAGCAATAGAAGCAGCTAGGGCAGGAGAATACGGTAGGGGGTTCGCGGTAGTTGCTGATGAGGTGAGGAAGCTTGCAGTTAACTCTAAGGATCTAGCAGATCAAGTTAAGACTATAACCGTGAAAGTTAATGAAACGGTACTTCAATTTGTTGACATTGCTAAAAAGTTGGGAGAATCGACAGAGGAACAGGCTGCGTCTTGCCAAGAAATAACAGCCAATGCCGAGATGATATCAATGCGAGCAGCTGAATTAGCGGAAATTTCAAAGAAACTCTAAACTTGGGTTGTTTATAACGATTTTGTCTTCTATTCTAAGTATTTAAAGTTTATTACGCTTAATGGTCAGAGGCGGTGTCAAGGAGACAAAAGTAGCTTATTTCGGCAAAATATCTGCTTTAGCCATTCGCTTAATTGTGCCACTGTATCCCAATAAATGCTCTGATATCTTCAGCTATGCTCCAACTTAGCCGATGAAATGAAAGTCGCTCAGGATGGAGGCTTGCGCAGAGGGTTGAACACGTTTGTGTAAAGGACGTAGAGGAGCGTCCCGCCCAAGATGATGAGGAGGAACCAGGCAAGAACTTTTTCTCCCATCAGCACATCTCCTTTGGTTTTGCTCGGTATTTTTTCTTATGTTATAATTCCGGCAATAAAGGTCGATTATTCAGATTCAGCAGGTTGTGTCCCCGCTGTTTGGCACCAGCCAAACAGCCACTGAAATAATTTCCTCCAGCGGCCAAGTATGCTATAATGTACTATGGCCGTTTGCAATCGCTTTTCTCGGCTTTTTTGCTTGACTTATTAACAAAGGCGGTGCTATTATTGCTAGGTGAGATGCGGGAGTGGCGGAACTGGCAGACGCGCCGGACTTAGGATCCGGTGGGTAACCGTAAGGGTTCGAATCCCTTCTCCCGCACCAACCTTGCAGGTTTTCCTGGATGGCAGGCCCTGTAAGGCCACAGTCACCACGGGGCCTGCCTCTAAATATCATAAAGGCAAATGCAGCGAGTTTATGTTGAGGAGGAGCATAAATGCGTGCAGCCCTGGAAAGTATAGAAAAAAACCAGGCGTCAATTCATGTGGAAGTGGAAGAAGAAAGAGTGGCCGAGGCTTTAGAGCAGGCCTACCGCAAAATCGTCAAGAAGACGGTTGTTCCTGGTTTTCGCAAAGGCCGGGTGCCGCGCCCGATTCTGGAGGCGCGTTTGGGGAAAGAGGTGCTTTATCAGGAAGCGCTGGAGATCCTCCTCGAGCAGGCTTATAGGGAAGCGGTTATTGAAACCGCCATCGAGCCCATCGACCATCCGGAAATCGATGTCATCCAGATGGAGGAAGGGAAGCCGCTGATCTTTAACGTCAAGGTGGAGGTCCTTCCCGAGGTCAAGCTGGGTGATAACTATAAAGGGGTGACTGCGGTTATCCCCGAGGTTAAGATAGGGGACGACGAGGTTGAGGCCCACCTGAAATTACTGCAGCAGCGCCACGCCAGGCTTGTGGATGCCGGCGACAAGGCAATTGACGACGGGGATGTGGCGGTGATCGACCTGGAGACCGTCGTTAACGGCAAGGTTGAGCAGCGCCTCTCCGGCAAGGATCAGATTATAGAGGTGGGGATGGCCAAGTTCATTCCCGGTTTTGAGGGTCACCTGATCGACATGAAGGCGGGGGAGAGGAAGGAGTTTACCCTCAATTTGCCCTCCGTATTTCAGTACAAGGACCTCGAAGGGAAAGAGGCCAAGTTTAAAGTGAAGGTTGTGGCCGTCAAGCGCAAAGAATATCCCGACCTCGACGATGAGTTCGCCCGCGATGTCAGTGAATTCTCCACCCTGGAAGAATTAAAGGAGCATTTAAGAAAAAAACTGGAAGAGACGGGGCAGCGTCAGGCCAGGCGCATTTTTAAGGAGCGCGTCGTTGCCAAAGTGGTGGATGATGCCAACGTTGAGATTCCGGAGCCCCTTCTCAAGCGCCAGTTGAATCTGGAATACAGCCAGTTTTTGCAGCGCCTGGCAATGCAGCGCCTCAACATGGACGACTATCTGCGGATGGTTAACAAGGATAAGGAGGCACTGCAGCGCGACCTGGAGGAGAGAGCGAGAAGGGTTGTGAAAACGAGACTGGTGCTGGGTGCCGTAGCCAAGGCCGAGGGGATCAAGGTAACCCCGGAGGAACTGGCGCAGGAGATCAACGACATGGCTGCACAGTATAATCTGGATGCGGAGAAGCTGCGGGCGGATCTGGAGGCCAGAGACCAGATTGGAGCAATCGAAGAGGACTTGCTGATGGAAAAGGTGAGCGACTTTCTGGCAGACAATGCAGTTCCTCTGACTGAACCGGAAAATAGGCAGGACGAGACAGAGGCGGAGGTGCAGGACGCTCAAGAGGGCGCTGCAGCGGAAGAAGAACAGGGAAAAGATAGTGGGGAAGGGCCTTCGGCCTAGAAGGAGCGCTTACTGAAGGGGTGGTCTAATTCGGGAGAAGCCGCAGGCTTAGATTTATGCCGGGCGGTTTCTTTTAACACACCGGATTATTTGATATATTAAAAGTAGAAAGGGAGCAGGTGAATCCTTATGAATAGAGCCCAGTATCTCGTTCCCATAGTGGTTGAGCAGACGAGCCGCGGGGAGAGGTCGTACGACATCTATTCCCGGCTGTTGAAAGACAGGATCATCTTTTTGGGGACCCCGATAGATGATAGCGTGGCCAACATCATCATCGCCCAGATGCTTTTCCTGGAAGCGGAGGATCCGGAGAAAGACATTTATCTTTACATAAATTCACCGGGCGGTTCGATCACAGCGGGATTGGCGATTTTCGATACCATGCGTTACGTCAAGCCAGATGTTTCCACCATTTGCGTCGGCATGGCTGCGAGCATGGGCGCCTTTCTCCTGGCGGCAGGAGCTAAAAAGAAGCGCTTTGCCACCCCGAACAGCGAAATTATGATCCACCAGCCGATGGGTGGCGCCCAAGGCCAGGCTACGGATGTCGAGATCCATGCCAGGCGCATAGTCAAGGTGCGGGATCGGCTTAACCGCATTCTGGCCGAACTGACCGGCCAGTCTGTGGAAAGGATCAGCCGGGACACCGACCGCGACACCTTTATGGATGCCGAGGAGGCCAAAGAGTACGGTATCATCGATGAGGTGATTACCTCCCGCGTCGATAAGGTGTAGTTATCCTCTGGAGGAGGTGCGTGTACTTGTACAAGTTCGGTGACGAGAAAGGGCAGTTGAAGTGTTCCTTCTGCGGAAAGCTCCAGGATCAAGTGAAAAAGCTGGTTGCGGGTCCCGGTGTGTATATCTGTGATGAGTGCATCGAGCTCTGTAATGAGATCATCGAGGAGGAGCTGGGGGATGAAGCGGACTTCGAATTGAGCGATATCCCCAAGCCGAAGGAGATCAAGGAAATCCTCGACCAATACGTCATCGGCCAGGAAAACGCCAAAAAGATCCTCTCTGTGGCCGTATACAACCACTACAAGAGGATTAACATGGGGATGAAGTCAGATGATGTGGAGCTGCAAAAGAGTAACATCATCATGCTTGGCCCCACCGGCTGCGGGAAGACCCTTCTCGCCCAGACACTGGCCAAGATCTTGAATGTTCCTTTTGCCATCGCCGATGCCACATCTCTGACCGAGGCCGGATATGTGGGAGAGGATGTGGAAAACATCCTCCTCAAGCTGATTCAGGCCGCTGACTACGATGTGGAAAAAGCGGAGAAGGGCATCGTTTATATCGATGAGATCGACAAAATTGCCCGCAAGTCGGAGAATCCCTCGATCACGCGGGATGTTTCGGGGGAAGGTGTGCAGCAGGCTCTCCTAAAGATACTGGAGGGGACCGTTGCCAGCGTGCCTCCTCAAGGGGGAAGAAAGCATCCGCACCAGGAATTCATCCAGATCGATACCACCAACATCCTGTTTATCTGCGGCGGGGCTTTCGAAGGTATCGACAAAATCATTCAGAACCGCATCGGGAAGAAGACGATCGGCTTCGGCGCGGAGCTGAGCAGACAGGAGAAGGACATCGGTAAGATTCTGAGCCAGATCCTTCCGGTCGACCTCTTAAAGTACGGGCTGATACCGGAGTTTGTGGGACGGGTGCCCATCATCGTCACCCTCGATGCCCTGGATGAGGAAGCGTTGGTGAGGATCCTTACCGAGCCTAAAAATGCCCTGGTGCGCCAGTACCAGAAGCTTTTTGAGATCGACGGGGTGACTTTAGAGTTCAAAGAAGATGCGCTCAGAGCGGTGGCCAAAGAGGCCATTCGAAGGAATACAGGGGCACGTGGTCTCCGGGCGATACTCGAAGATATTATGCTCAATGTAATGTACGAGGTGCCGTCACGCCACGACATAATCAAGTGCGTGATTACAAAGGATGTCATCGCCAAAAAAGAGGAGCCAATCCTGGTCACGGAGGACCGCAGCAAAAAGAAAAAAGAAGAGACGGCATAAGGGGGTGCGCAGAGCACCCTTTTGATTTTCATGGGGTTCTCTTTTCCCCCCGTCCTATTGCCCTGCGACTGAGGGGAGTTGACCACCGGGATCTTTTCCCGGTTTTTTTAATTTCGGGCCTGAAATGCGTTCCGGTTTATCCTGCATCCGGATTTCAGGGCAAGCGGCCGGGTATCCCGGGATGCCGGAATTTCGCTCCGGGAAAATATTTTTCAGGGGAGCGGATGGCCGCCAGAAGGGTTAAAAGCCGCGGTTCCTGGCAATAATGAGGATAAATTTAGAAAAATACGGATAGGAGCCGTGGTCGTTGTGGCTGGTGAATTTCCCGGATTAAGCGGATTCAACGGTTTGATCGGGATCGTTCAGATCGTTTTTGTGATTATTATCGGCCTTTACTTCTGGAATCTCCTGCGCAACCAACAGGGGACGCGTCTGGCCGTGGATAAAGAATCGAAAAAGGAGCTGGAGAAGATCCAGCGCCTGCGCCGTATATCCCTGGCAGAGCCGCTGTCTGAGAAGACCCGCCCCCGGCGCTTTGAAGAGATCGTCGGGCAGGAAGAGGGGCTCAAGGCGCTCCGTGCCGCACTCTGCGGGCCCAATCCCCAGCATGTCTTGATCTACGGCCCGCCGGGTGTGGGGAAGACCGCCGCTGCCCGCCTGGTGCTGGAGGAGGCCAAGCGCAACCCCGACTCCCCCTTTGGGATGAGTGCGGGTTTTGTGGAACTAGATGCCACCATCGCCCGTTTTGACGAACGGGGGATCGCCGACCCCTTGATCGGCTCGGTGCACGACCCCATCTACCAGGGGGCCGGACCATTGGGAATGGCGGGGATACCCCAACCGAAGCCGGGGGCCGTCACCAAGGCCCACGGAGGGATCCTCTTCATCGACGAGATCGGGGAGCTGCATCCGATCCAGTTGAATAAACTCCTAAAGGTATTGGAGGACCGGAAGGTTTTCTTCGAGAGCGCCTACTACAACTCCGAAGACACCCATATCCCGGCTCACATCCACGACATCTTCCAGAACGGGCTGCCGGCGGATTTCCGCCTCATCGGGGCCACCACCAGGCTTCCCGAGGAGATCTCGCCGGCGATCAGGTCGCGCTGTGTAGAGGTGTTTTTCCGGGCGCTGCTGCCGGAGGAGATTGGGAAAATAGCCGGTAATGCCGCAGCCAGGATCGGCTTCAGCTTCGGGGCGGGTGCCCTGGAGGTCGTGGCAAGATATGCCATCAACGGGAGGGATGCCGTCAACATCGTCCAGATCGCCGCCGGCATTGCCCATTCCCGGGGCGAAAGGGTGATTTTGGCCGCAGACGTGGAGTGGGTGGTGAGCAGCGGGCAGTACTCCCCGCGCCCGGAGAGCAAGATACCCCTACAGCCGGCGGTCGGGCGCGTTAACGGTCTGGCGGTGGTGGGGCCGAATATGGGGACACTACTGGAGATCGAGGTTGCGGTGGGGCCCCCTCTGGATGGAAGGGGAGAGATCACCGTTACGGGGATCGTGGAGGAGGAGGAACTGGGCGGCCTGGCCGGAAGGCGCGTGCGCCGCAAGAGCATGATCAGGAGTTCGGTGGAGAATGCCCTCACAGTGCTCAGGCGCTTCCTCGATGTGGATCCCCGGCGCTGTGACATTCACATCAATTTCCCCGGTACGGTGCCGACAGACGGCCCTTCCGCCGGTGTTGCCATTGCGGTGGGCATCTACTCCGCTTTGACCGGGAGAGCGGTCAGCAATCAGGTTGCCCTGACCGGAGAGCTCTCCCTGCACGGAGAGGTCAAGCCGGTGGGGGGAATTATTGCCAAGGTGGAGGCCGCCCGGAGGGCGGGGGCGAAAAAGGTTTTGATCCCTCAGGAGAACTGGCAGGAGATTTTCAAAGAGATGCCGCTCGAGGTGATTCCTATTGCACAGCTGAAAGATGCCCTGCGCCTGGCCCTGCTTCCCGGCGACTGCAGCAGGCAGGCATCGGCTTAAGGCGGTCTTGCCCCTCCTTTTCCAGAAGGTAGGAGGCGGGTATCTGTTGCAGGATATTCGCCGCTTGGGGTAGAATGTATCTGTAAGCGTTTAATCAGAAGCGAAAAACGTCTTCCCAGGAAAAGGGGGTGGCATCACATGTCCCAGGAACAAGACCAGCGGTTCGAAGAACGCACCCAGGAGCGCTGCAGCCGGGAGGAAGGGCGCATCCTTCCACTCCTTCCCTTGCGCGGTCTGTTGGTTTTCCCGTACATGGTCATTCATCTGGATGTTGGCCGGGAAAAGTCGGTCAGCGCCATTGATGAAGCAATGCTCCATGACCGGGAAATATTTCTGGTTACGCAAAAAGAAGCCCAGACCGATGAGCCCCAAAGGGACGACATCTACCAGGTGGGGACGATTGCTGAAATCAAGCAACTGCTCAAGCTGCCGGGAGGGACCTTCCGGGTCCTTGTTGAGGGCCTACGGCGCGGGAGAATCAAGGAGTACCTTGCCCAGGAACCTTTCATCAAGGTCATGGTCGAGGAATTTGAGGATAGTTGCGAAATAACGCCGGAGATCGAGGCCTTGATGAGGAGCGTTATCGGGCAGTTTGAAGAATACGTGAAGACCGGGAAGAAGATACCTCCGGAGACCGCCGTTTCCATAGTTTCCATCGATGAACCGGGGCGGCTTGCCGACATCATCGCAGCGCATATCAACCTGCATGTGGGGGACAAACAGGCCATTCTCGAGGCCTTTGACCCCAAGGAGAGGCTGGAAAGGTTGGCCGAAATTCTCTCCCGGGAGATGGAGATACTGGAGCTGGAGCGCAAGATCAACATGCGCGTCCGCAAGCAAATGGAGAGAACCCAAAAGGAGTACTACCTGCGGGAGCAGATGCGGGCGATCCAGAAGGAACTGGGAGAGAAGGACGAGAGGACGGCGGAAGTGGAGGAACTGCGGGAGCGCATCGCCGAGGCCAACTTCCCTAAGGAGGTCGAGGAGAAAGCCCTGAAGGAAGTTGAGCGGCTGGAGAAGATGCCGCCGATGGTGGCGGAGGCGGTAGTCGTCCGCAACTACATCGATTGGCTTTTGGCGCTTCCCTGGTCAAAGGAAACCAGGGACCGCCTGAATCTGGGTAAGGCGGAAGAGATCCTGGAGGCCGACCACTACGGGCTGCAGAAACCCAAGGAAAGGATTCTGGAATATCTGGCCATCCGCAAGCTGGCGACCAAGATGCGGGGGCCGATCCTCTGCTTTGTGGGACCGCCCGGGGTGGGGAAAACATCACTGGCCCGTTCCATTGCCCGCGCCCTGGGGCGCAAGTTTGTGCGCATTTCCCTGGGTGGGGTGAGGGATGAGGCGGAGATCCGGGGGCACCGCAGGACCTATGTGGGAGCGCTCCCCGGCCGGATCATTCAGGGAATGCGGCAGGCGGGAACGAAGAATCCGGTTTTCCTGCTGGATGAGGTCGACAAATTGAGCTCCGATTTCCGCGGTGATCCGAGTTCCGCTCTGCTGGAGGTGCTGGACGCCGAGCAGAACCACGCCTTCAGCGATCACTATATCGAGGTTCCCTTTGACCTCTCCAAGGTGATGTTTATTACGACCGCCAATGTGGAATACAACATCCCTCGTCCTCTGCTCGACCGGATGGAGGTCATTCACCTTTCCGGTTATACCGAAGAGGAGAAGGTCAGGATTGCCGAACGGCACCTGATCCCCAAGCAGGTCAAGGAGCACGGGCTTAAAAGCCACCACCTGCAGATCTCGGAGAATGCCCTGCGCAGAATTATCAGGGAATACACCCGGGAGGCAGGGGTACGCAACCTGGAACGGGAGATTGCCGCAATCTGTCGGAAAACGGCGCGCGAGGTTGTCAAGGATAAAAACTACCAGGTGAAGGTCACGGCTGCCAATGTGGAAGCTTTTCTGGGCATCCCGCGCTATCGTTACGGGGCTATTGAAAAGAAGAGTGAAGTCGGTGTGGCGGTAGGCCTGGCTTGGACGGAGGTCGGCGGCGAGGTGCTGAATGTAGAGGTGAGCATCCTTAAAGGGAAGGGAAACATTATGCTCACCGGAAAGCTCGGCGATGTGATGAAGGAATCCGCCCAGGCGGCCTTCAGCTATGTTCGCTCCCGGTCCTCAGAGCTGGGCATTACCGGGGAATTTCACGAGAAGTGCGACATCCACATCCATATCCCTGAAGGGGCAATTCCCAAAGACGGCCCCTCTGCAGGGATTACCATGGCCACCGCTTTGGCCTCGGCCTTAAGCGGGAGGCCGACCAGGCATGATGTGGCCATGACCGGAGAAATAACCTTGCGCGGGCGGGTTCTCCCCGTCGGGGGCATCAAGGAGAAGGTGCTGGCGGCACACCGGGCGGGGATTAAGACGGTAATCCTGCCTGCTGAGAATAAAAAGGATCTCGAAGAGATCCCGGCCAACGTCAAGAGAAAGCTCAAGTTTGTGCTGGTCGAAAACATGGATCAGGTCTTAAGCGAAGCCCTTCTTCCCGCTCAAGACCACCGGGAGGTACTATCGGGAGGTGTCGGAGCGTAAGATAGGAAGAGGGGTGAGCGCAGATGGTCGGTCGGAAAAGAAGGGGTTCTGCATCCCTGCTGCTGGGGATGGGAACCTCTTTTCTTCTGGTCATGGGTGGGGTTGGCGCCGCCGTTTTCTATGTTATAGCTTCCGGGGGTGCTGACTTCTACCTTAGCCGTTATTTTACCTGGCTCCTTTTCGTGAGTGTGACTTGCGGGGGTATGGTTGCCGGATACAGCGGAGGGGTCGGCTGCTGGGTGCCCGCCGGGAGCATCGGCCTGCTGTGGGGAGGCCTGACGGCATTGCTGTTGACTGCTGCGGCTCCCTCCGGCCCCGGGATCCCTGCTCTCCTTGCTCTTCTGGTTCTACCTGCCCTCGTAAGCGGCACCGGGGCGCTCCTGGCCGCCAACAGGAGGGTGAAAAAGCGTAGGGAGGCCCCTCCGGAAGCAGGATAAAAAGAGAACAAGGCCTGCAGAGGGAACGCTCGACGACACCTGTTTCCGGAGCGACTCCATCAGGCTGCAGGGGATCAGCCAGTAAGCATGGAGTTGCCTTGCGGAGAAAAAGGATGATGGGTGGGGTATGAAATGGGAGTGGTGAGGGTCGGCCTGATTCAGATGCTTGTGGAGGAGTCGAAGGAGAAGAACCTGAGCAGGGCGGAGGAGATGGTCAGGGAGGCGGCGGGGCGGGGGGCAGGGCTGGTTGTGCTGCCGGAGATGTTCAACTGCCCGTACAGCAACGAGTTCTTCCCCCCTTACGCCGAGCAGGAAGGGGGTTACACCTGGCAGCGGCTCTCCCGCATGGCCGGAGAAAGGCGGGTCTTCCTGGTAGGGGGATCTGTCCCCGAAAGGGGTGAGGACGGCAGGATCTACAACACTTCTTACATCTTCGATGACAGGGGAAGGCAGATCGGGAAGCACAGGAAGGTGCACCTCTTCGACATCGATGTTGAGGGGCAGTATTTCAGGGAGTCAGAGATCCTGGCGCCGGGCAGCAGGGCGACAGTTTTCGCTACCCCCTACGGCAGGATGGGGGTGATGATCTGCTACGACCTGCGCTTTCCGGAGCTGGCCAGGCTCCTTGTCCAGAAGGGTGCGTTGGTGCTCGTCGTTCCGGCTGCCTTCAACATGACCACAGGCCCCGCTCACTGGGAGCTGCTCTTCCGCTGCCGGGCGCTGGACAACCAGGTCTTTGCCCTCGGTGTCGCCCCGGCACGGGATGAGAAGGCATCTTATGTATCTTACGCCAATTCCCTGATCGCCGACCCCTGGGGAAGGGTTGTCGTCAGGCTGGGTGAGGAAGAGGGGATCCTTGTCGAAGACCTCGACCTGGGTGAGGTGGAAAAGATCAGAGCGGCATTGCCGCTCCTCAAGCACATCCGCAGGGATCTCTATGAAGTGAGGGAAAAACTCCAGGATTAACAAGAAGGCTCAAGGATCATACCAGATTCTCCGGGTTCAGGCCCTCGAGCTCCGGCAAGACGAATCTGCCGTCCTTCCTGACCAGCACCCCGTCGAAGTAGATCTCCCCACCGCCGTATTCGGGGGTCTGGATCAGCACCAGGTCCCAGTGGACGGCCGATCTGTTGCCGTTGAAGCAGTCGTCATAGGCGCTGCCGGGTGTGAGGTGGATCGACCCGGCGATCTTCTCGTCGAAGAGGGTGTCCCGGATCGGCCTGGTGATGTGGGGGTTCAGGCCGAAGGAGAACTCCCCGACATACCTGGCGCCCTCATCGGTTTCGAAAATCCGGTTGATCCGTTCGGTGGCGTTGGCTGTCGCCCGGATGATCCTTCCGTGCCGGAACTCCAGCCGGATGTTCTCATAGGTGAAGCCCTGGTATTGGGATGGGGTGTTGTAGGTGATCCAGCCGTTGACCGAGTCCCTGACCGGTGCGGTGTAGACCTCTCCGTCGGGGATGTTTGCCTTGCCGTCGCACTTCACCGCCGGCAGCCCCTTAATCGAAAAGCTCAGATCGGTGCCCGGCCCTGTGATCCTCACCCGGTCGGTCCTGTTCATCAGCTCCACGAGGGGGTCCATCGCCCGCGACATCCTGGCATAGTCGAGGTTGCAGACACTGAAATAGAAGTCTTCGAAGGCCTCCGTGCTCATTCCGGCTGCCTGGGCCATCGATGGAGAGGGGTAGCGCAACACCACCCACTTCGTCCTGGGGACGCGGATCTCCCCGTGCACCGGTTGCCAGAAGTATTTCTGGTAAAGCTCCATCTTATCCGGGGGGACGTCTGAGAGCTCTGCCGCATTGTCGCCGGAGCGGATGCCGATGTAGGCATCCATATCCCTCATTCTGGCCGCCTCGTATCTGGCCATGAGCCGGATCTGCTCAAGGGTGGCCCCGAGCAGCAGCGCCCTGTCCACCGCCCTGTCCTTGATGGTCACAAATGGGATGCCTCCCGCCCGGTAGACCTGGCGGATCAGCTCCCTCACCAGCGGCAGCTCCAGCCCCACGGCCTCGATCAGGATTTTCTCTCCCGGCTGTAGCCGGCAGGAATAGTGAACAAGGTTTTCGGCCAGACGGCTGACTCTCGGGTTGGTCATTGTGGTACCACCATCCTTACTCAATTTGGTTGCGCGTTCTTCCTGGGCGGTTAGCCTTCTATCGAGCTTGCCGATATCCTCCCAGACACAACGCAATTCCCTCTCGATCTCGGTGATATCCTTTTGTATTTTCCTTTGGCCTTTTTCCCGCTTATCCAGGCGCCTGGAGATGGCATCAAAATGGGTGCCGACTTCGCTTGTGACCTGGTTGAGCTCTCCCTGGAGGTCGTCCCTGACCTGGTTGATTTGTAACTCTAAGTTAAGGCCCTGACCCGGCCGGCTGCGTACCCCCGAGGTGGTGCTTCTGTCTTATTATAACAGAGACGGCAACGCCCAGATATCCCAGGCATTCAGCTTCTTCCCATTTTTCGATCAGAGATATATACTTATATACAAGGATTGCCAAACACTTTTTTGGCGGAGGGATGATGTTCATGAAGGTTGTGGGTATCGTCGGAAGCCCGCGCCGGGGCAGCAACACAGAGATCCTGGTGGAGCAGGTGCTGGCAGGGGCGGCCGCGGCAGGTGCCGAGACGCAGATTTTCAGGCTCAACGATCTCAACATCAGGGGCTGCCAGGCATGCAACTACTGCAAGGAGCACGACGGCTGCAGGCAGAAGGACGACATGACGCAGATCTACGATGCCCTTTTCGCTGCCGACGGGATCGTGATCGGCTCACCGATCTACATGGGCTATTTTACCGCCCAGACCAAGCTGTTTATGGACAGGCTCTTTGCCTTCTTCAGGCCGGGCGTCGGCAGCAGCCTGCCGAAGGGGAAGAAGGGTGTTGTGGTTTACTGCCAGGGCGGCGGTGACGACCGGAAGTTCGTCGAGGCGTTGGCCCGGCGGTTGGCAGGAGTCATGGGGTTGGAGCTGAAGGGGGTTGTAGGCGGCAACGGGATGAACGAATTAGGAGTCGTCAGAGAGAATAAAGAGCTGATGGATCGGGCCTTCAGGCTTGGAGAGGAACTGGTCAGTTGAAGGCAAATGGTAAACGGGGACACAAATTCGTCCGCTATGCGGATGACCGCAACATCTACGTAAAGAGCCGAAGGGCAGGACATCGCGTCATGGAAAGCATGAAGAAGTTTGCGGTGGTGTGGGGGGGACGGGGGTTAGCCGCCCCCTCCTACTCGATTTATTTTATTTTCTGAGGCTCTGCCAGATGTTTTTGCAGCCGGTTTCTTTGATCAGGAGGATGCAAAGGGTGCCGATAACCACGGCTATAAAACCGTACATGAAGGTGTTGTGGTAGAGGGCTGTTGCCGCCAGCCCCTCGGCGCGATCCAGGTACATGCCCATGATCGCCGGGAGCAGCGCCGCCCCCAGGAAGCCGCCGGTGTTGACGGCAGCGGTGGAGACACCGGCGATCTGCGGGGGGTTGACCTCTTTGGCGACTGCAAAGGAGAGGATGAAGGTGGCGCAGCAGAACCCCATCATGAACAAGAGGGGGTAGAGGATTCCCTCCGGCGGCTTGCCGCCGTTGACGAAAACGAGCAGGGCCCACGTTGCCAGGTAAATGAACCCGAAAAGCAGCATGGGCTTTTTTCTGCTCTGGATCCGGTCGGAGATCACCCCGATGAGGACGCTGCCGACCATCAACCCGATGGTGGCGACCAGGGCGTAGTTGGCCGCGGCATTCTTGGACATGCCGTATACGCTCATCAGGTAGGTAACGCCCCAGGTTCCTGTAAAACTGACATAGGAGCCGAAGAAACCGGCAAAGAGAAAGAATCCCGGCCAGGTATGCCTGTTGGTGAGCACCTGAATGAATGATGCTGCAGTTAGTTTTTCGGCTTGGGCTTTGTTTTTGCCTCCGGCTGCCGCCGGTCCTGCTTCTGCGGGGTAGTCCCTGATTATCAGGTAGCAGAGCAGGGCAATGAGAAGGGTAGCAAGCCCGATGGCCATGAAGGTGTTTCTCCAGGTGAAGGCTGCCACCATCAGGGCGAGGGGGGTCTGGGCGAGGACGCCTCCCAGGTTGCCCGTAAAGGAGGTGATGCCGGACATAGTGCTGAATTCCTCAGGGCGGAACCAGACGGAGATGATCTTGAGAATGCAGACGAAGACCACGGAAACCCCGATACCTACCAGAAGCCTCCCAAGGAAGGCCAGAAGCACCCCCGGGGCAAGGCCGAAAAGGATGGAACCGATGCCTGCCAGAACGGTGCCGGCGGTCACCGTTTTTCTCGCTCCCCAGGTATCCGCAAGGACTCCTACCGGAATCTGCATGATCATGTAGGCGTAAAAGTAGGTCGCTCCCAGGTTGGCAAAAGTGGTCGCCGATATATGAAAGGCCTCCATCAAATCATCCCTGACGACACCTGCTGCCATCCGGTGAAAGAACACCACAATATAGGAAAGGGCCATGACGCTCCAGATCAGCCAGCGGTAGGCCCCGGCCGTTTTCACTGCATTGCTGTTGCTGTTCAAATAAAAGCTCTCCTTTCCGGCAGAAAAGTATTTCCGGCCGGCCGGCATTTTCTCTGCGGTGAGGTGGCATCCATTTTTTTATAGATGATCACGGTGATTTTGTCAATTAGCCAGCAATCGTTGGCCGACCCTGGTTCGGGCATACGATGTATGCTAAAATATTCTGCAAGACGCGAGAGAGTGTTAAGCAAATTTGAAGCGGATTCCCACCTTTGAAGGCGTGGAGGCAGAAACTATGGGGAAGCCCAAGTATCCTGTTTCGGCAATAGAAAGGGCTTTGGAAATCCTGATGCTCTTGTTCCGGGAAAAGCGGGAGATGGGAATTACCGAGATCGCCGCTGCCATGGGCCTGCATAAGAGCACGGTACACCGCGCCCTGACCACCCTGCAGGAGTACGGGTTTGTGGAGCAGAATCCGGTTACCAGCAAGTACTGGCTGGGCATCAGGCTCTTTTCTCTGGGGATGCTATACCGCGAGAAGATGAGAATCCAGGACCTCGCCCGGCCGTTTACGGAGGAGCTCGCCCGTAAGTGCCGGGAGGTGGTGCATATGGGGATCCTGGAAAACCAGCATGAGGTCGGCAGGGTTCTCGTGATCGATAAGGTGGAGACAGAACAGATCTTATCCCTGACCCCGAGGATCGGCTCGGGAACTCCTGCCCACTGCTCGGCGATGGGAAAGATGCTGCTGGCCTATCAGAGTGATGAATATCTGGAAAAATTCGCCGCTCAAGGGCTGCCGCGCTACACCAAGAACACCATTACCGATCTGGAGGAGCTAAAACAGGAGCTGCGGAAGATAAAAGAGCAGGGTTATGCCCTGGACAGGGAAGAAATTGAAGTGGGGCTCACCTGTGTGGCGGCGCCTATTCTCGACGGGCACGGTAAGGCCATTGCAGCCGTCAGCGTTTCCGGGCCCGTTACCAGGATAACCCCCGAGCGCCTGCCCTTGATCATCAATGATGTTAAGGAAACTGCCGCCAGAATTTCAGAACAGATAAGGTAAGACCCCAGTCGGGGTGGGGAAGAACTCCCGGCCGGATATGTTCAAAAATTTTTTAAAAAATTTTTGTAGAGGTGGCAGGAAAAAAAGTTTTCGTGAAGAAGTATTTTTTTGCGGTATTTATGGAACGGTGTTCTATTGCGCAGAATCCACATTGTTTTTTGTTAGTTGCTATTGAGAACAAGATTCTGCATAATAGAACATCCAGCGGTTTTCAATATATTACTTTTCTCTGTCCTGACAAAATAGCGTGGGGTGGATGTTCCGGGTTATCCGGTCGGCAACGAAGGAAAGGTGGTGGGAGCGGCAATAACAAGGCTCTCTTTTAGGACCAAGCGGTAACCATTTGAAGAGGGGGTACCAGTTTGAAAAGGGAGATCATTGAAGAACTGAAGGGGATTGTCGGAGAGAAGCACGTCTGTACCAGCGATCGAGTTATCCGAATTCCCAACCATGTTTCTTGCTGAAAGATTAATTGGTGCTCTGTTTAATGAAACAAGGATTAAATTTGGAGTACTGGCCGATAGTATTTTGATATGGATGAATACTGGAAGTATAAAACCAGCAAAAGCATGTAAGTAAAGTGACACTTCTTAATATCGCCAGGTGACTTCTAATTTCACCAGGGGAACGTTTTTACAGAAAATTTTGTACTTGTTCTAATGCCACAGTTAGATTGTGAAGGAGGAGTTGTTCAATGGGTGTTTTTGATATGATGGAAAAGTACGGACATGAGCAAGTAATTTTTAACTATGACAAGAGGACCGGGCTCAAAGCAATCATCGCTATCCATGA
Source organism: Thermacetogenium phaeum DSM 12270 (assembly GCF_000305935.1). Lineage (NCBI taxonomy): Bacteria > Bacillati > Bacillota > Clostridia > Thermoanaerobacterales > Thermoanaerobacteraceae > Thermacetogenium > Thermacetogenium phaeum. The sequence continues at coordinate 490,744 of NC_018870.1, forward strand.
CACGACACTTGGTCCGGCTAACGGTGGTTGCCGCATGTGGGATTATAAGAGCGAGGAGGAAGCACTAGAGGATGCCCTGCGTTTGTCCTACGGGATGACTTATAAGAGTGCCGCTGCCGGGATCATGTTCGGTGGAGGAAAGACCGTAATCATAGGTGATCCTACCAGGAAGACACCGGAAATGTTCTATGCCCTAGGGCGGTTTGTAGACACTTTGCACGGGCGTTACTACACAGGAACCGATGTTGGAACAACCCCTCAAGATTTTGTGGAAGCATCGAAGATAGCTCGCCGATTCACCGGCCTCCCCGTGGAGTTCGGCGGCTGCGGTAACAGCGGAATGATTACTGCATATGGTGTTTTTCAGGGAATGAGGGCCTGCCTTAGGGAGTATTACGGTGAGGAATCCTTTAAGGGGCGTAAAGTAAGCGTTCAGGGTGTTGGAAAAGCAGGTGAACCCCTGATCAAGTACCTGCAGGATGCTGGTGCCGAGATTGTAGCTATTACTGATATTGATGAGAATAAACTGTATGCAGTCGCAAAAAAATACGGGGTTGAGGCTGTTGACCCTGAAGAGATCTATGAAGTGGAGTGTGACATATTCTCCCCTAATGCCTTGGGCGGTGTGATCAATGATAATACTGTTGAAAAACTAAATTGTAAGATCGTTGCTGGTGCTGCCAATAATGTTCTAGCAGAATCAAGGCATGGTGCGAGGTTAAAAGAGAGGAATATCCTATATGCTCCGGACTTCATCATCAACGCTGGGGGTATTATCGCAGTTGCCGATGAGTTTGAGCTTGGTGGCTTCAAACTGGAGCGAGCTTTAAAGAAAGCGGAGCAGATTTATGAGCGTTTATTGAAGGTATTTGCTTATGCCAAAGAAAAGGACATCCCTACTCAGGATGCTGCAGAGTACCTTACTGAGCAATTGATTGAATCCCTTGCAGCCATCAAGAGGAGATGGGTCAACCCAGAGTAGGATGGCTAGAAAAGCGGAGAATAAGGGGGTTCTCATCATGGCAAGCAACAAAGTCTATCGCTAGCTGATTATCAACCCAGGTTCGACATCAACGAAGCTTGCGGTTTATGAGAATGAGTCTTGTGTATTCACCGAAAAAATCGAACACAAGGCAGATGAGCAAAAGAGGTTTGCCCGGGTTTACGGACCAGCTCCATTACCGCTTGGAGCCGGTCCTTCAAACCCTTGCATCCAGAGGTATTGATCTCACCTCATTTCATGCAGTAGCTGGTCGTGGTGGAATCGTGGGGCAAATGGAAAGCGGGACATACCTAGTAAATGAGCAGATGAAAAGGGATCTAGTTTAAGTGTCCGCTGGAAGAACATGCATACAACCTGGGGGCCTTGATAGCAGATGAGATTGCCAGAAAAGTGGGATGGGAATTCCTTCTTATATTGTCGACCCGGTCTGTGCTGATGAAATGGATGATGTGACTTGCCTGACGGGGTTACCGGATCTGTAAAAAATATGGCTTAGGCATGCCTGGTGGTTTTGATGGCTGGCTACTATCTTGTCCCTTAAGGAATTCACGAAATGTTGACAAGAAAAGTTTTCTAAAATTCCTGTCATTTAAGTTATCACAAGTCAACCCAAGGCAATTTGGAATTGGTATGAATATTGCTATGTTGAAAAAAGAAGTAATGCCTGAGTCGAAATATCGAAAAGGCGTGATTAGTGAATGAAACATGAAATAAGTGAAAGGAGGGCCCCACATGCGTTAGATATATGTAGAACAGGTGGCGAAAGTTTATTTGGTTAGGTTTCAACCGTGGCCTGATTAGTCAAAGTTAAGAATTCTGTCATATGATGCTCCGGTAAAGCGATAGGGTGGTTGCTGAAGGTGGATTTAGTACTGTCGTTAAGTGGAGAAGGACAAATTTCAAATTTATTGATAATACCCAACATAGAGAAAGGATGGGATGCATGATATGGATAATAAAACTGTAAGTATCTTAGTCTGTATTGTTTATTTTGCTTGTCTTATCGGTGCCGGCATTTATGGTATGTTAAAAAATAAAAAGGCGTCGGACTATTTGGTTGCAGGAAGAAAATTAAACCTGTTGCTGACAACTGCAACCTTAGCCGCAGTACAGATTGGCGCTGGAATTATACTGGGTGGAGCGGAGACCGGTGCCACATGGGGCATCTGGCCAGGTATGTATTATGCCCTCGGATGCGGTGGTGGATTAATCCTGGCTGGTATATTGGTAGCCCACAGGATGAGGGATGAAGAAGGATATGTTCCAATGGACATTTTCGAGAAAAGGTTTGGGCAAAATAAATGGGTTAGAATATGGGCTTGGCTGAGTAATGTTCCTAGTATGTTAGGGATCTTTGTAGCACAGATGCTGGCATGTGGAAGTATTCTGGCCGGATTCGGAGTGCCTTTTGGCACAGGTGTTTTGATGTGCTCTATCGTTATACTTATATACAGTTCTATCGGTGGAATGTGGGGGGTTGTTCTCGGTGATTTTGTCCAAATCGCCATAATGACGGTGGGTATACCCGTAGCAGCAGTTGCGTCACTTTTAAAACTCTCAGCAACTGGTATATCCCCAATGAGTATTTATAACACACCATTTATTCCAGATGGGCTTTTTACGAAATTTATTTACCTTGTTGTCCCTTTCCTCCTGGCCATATCAGTATCCTATGATGCTTTTATGAGATACCAGTCTGCTAAAGACGCTAAAACCGCTAGATTAGGATGTATCTTAGCTGGTATCTTCGTTATAATTTTCGGTATATTTGCTTCTACGATTGGTGCTGTTGCCAGGATCATTTTCCCAGAGATGGAGGAAGGCTTGTTTGCTGCAATGGTAATGAATAGTCTTCACCCTGTTGCTGCAGGTATAGTTCTTGCAGCGGTCTTAGCAGCTGCTATGTCAAGCGGTAACTGTCTGCTAATATCTATGTGAGCCTCTTTCTCCAGGGATCTTTATAATAAATTCTTTCATCCAGACAAAAATTTAGACGAACTACCTTTATCTAAAATAATATCCCAGATTACGGTTGTAGTTGGGTGTATAGCTGGCATCTTACTGGCATTTAAAATGACCAGTATTCTCGATGCCATTATAATCTTCAATTATCCCTATATGGGAAGCCTGCTTATCCCCCTGTTAGTAGCTGTTTTGTGGAAAGGTGCTACGAGAAAAGGTGCCTTTTCTGCAATGATTGTAGGTGGCATCATTGGTGTGGGCGCGTTTTTGGCCGGTATACCTGGTCCTCTAAAGGATTGGGTTAATCCTGACATGGGATTGTTTTATGCCTATATTGCTTCATTAATTGTAATATACTTTGTTAGTAAAATGGACAAAGCAAAACAGCAAGATATCAAAAGTGACCAACAATAATCTAAGGGTGTGGTGAGAGCATGTACAATATCGAATGGCCGTATCCTGTTGAATGGGGTAAAGAAAATAGGATAAAAGCGGATGTTTTAGTAATTGGCGGGGGCATAGCTGGCTGTATGGCCGCTATCGCTGCCGCAAGAAAGAGATTAAAGGTTGTCCTTGTGGAAAAGGGGGCATCCAAGAGGAGCGGTTCCGCTGGGTCGGGGTGCGATCACTGGGAAAACGCAGCAACCAACCCCTGCTGTAAAATTACACCTGAAGAATTAACGGCTGCGATGATCGATGACAACGATGGGTATAACAATGGGATTTCTCACTACATTGAATGCAGGGAAGGATATGACAGGTTGCTGGATCTTGAAAAGATGGGCGCAAAAATAAGAGATACTGACGACGAGTTCAAAGGCGCGGAATTCAGAGACGAAAAAACTAAATTGCTCTTTGCCTATGATTATGAAAATAGGTATACGCTTCGGGTCTGGGGGACAACCTTCAAACCGGCTATGTATAAAGAGATGAGACGGTTAGGTGTGCAAGTTTTTGACAGGATTATGGCCACCAGTTTGCTAACAGAAAACGGTAAGCAAGGATCCCGGGTTATCGGGGCAACGGGAATTAACACTAGGACAGGTAAATTCCTGGTATTTCAAGCTAAGGCTACTGTGATCTGTACATCCCGCCCGGCCAGAGTCTGGTTGTTTTCCGCGGGGCTTCCAGGCCTCTGTGAATTCCGTCCTCCCCAGTGTATAGGAGATGGACATGCTATGGGTTGGCGCGCCGGAGTTGAGTTTACCATGATGGAAAAATCAGTAAGGGCTGAATTCTCTGCAGCAGGCCGGAGTTACCCACCTTACGGCGCGGGCAACAATCATAACACCTGGTATGCTGCCACTCTGGTAGACGCTGAGGGGAGGGAAATTCCTTATGTGGACAGGGACGGCAATATCCTTACCTCTGTATCCCAACGTTATCATCCCGCTCGGGGACAAAAGTTTTTCCTGATGGGTGGGGCCATCGATAACCCCAAGTATGAATATAGAGGGCCAGAAATACTACGATGGGAAGAACTCCTGAAACAGGGTTACAAGCTTCCCTTCTTTGCCGACCTGGGGAGTATGCCGGAAATGGAAAGGAAAGCTATCTGGGGACTGATGGTCGGACAAGAAGGGAAAACCCAGGTTCCTATTTATGGCCTTTATACCGAAGCAGGATTTGATCCTAAACTGGACATGTTACAATGTTACGGGACCGGGTGGACGTCGGCTCAGTTCCTGCCTCAGGAACGCCAACTTTTTGGGCTTCCCGGCGGTATCCTCAATGACTGGGAATTAAAGACTAATCTGGAGGGTCTCTATGCGGCCGGTGATGCCCTCTTTGCCTCGGATTGTGTTGGTCACGCGGCCGCAACCGGATATTATGCAGGTCGCCATGCTGCTAACTATGCTATGAAGGTTGAAGAGTTGCCAATTTGTGAACAACAGGTGGAAATTGAGAAACAGAGGGTATATGCTCCTTTGAAAAACAGCGACCAGAATGGTATCGGATGGAAGGAACTCAATATGGGTATTGCCAAGACGATGCAGAATTATTGCGGGGGAGTAAAAAGGGAAGAACTCCTAAATATAGGCCTAAAGACACTGAAAGACTATGAACAGAACGTTATCCCCATGCTCTATGCTCGTAATCCCCATGAACTGGTAAGAACCTTGGAGGTAGTGAATATTTTGACGGTCGCTCAAATTATAATTCACGCTAGTCTGGCACGTAAGTCCAGTTCAAGAGCTTTATGCTTTGAAAGAGCTGATTATCCGGAAATGGATCCACCCAGAGATCGTAAGTTTATCACTGTCAAGCAGGTCAATAATGAAGTGATAATTGGAGAGCTTCCTCTTGATTATTATGGTTCTCTGGCAGAAAACTATGAGAAATATAATAAAGACTATATTAGGGGGGAAAATTATGAATGATAAAGTATATGTAACACCGGAAACACCAGCTGCCAACCCAATAGTTTTCGATCCCGAGCTATGTACTGGATGCAATAGATGTGTGGATATCTGCCAGGTAGATTTGTTTATACCAAACCCGGAAAAGGGCAAGCCTCCTATCGCGCTGTATGTCGGAGAATGCTGGTATTGCGGTTGTTGCGTTATGGAATGTCCGAAGCCTGGTGCCATAAAGTTAAGGCATCCTTTAATGAATCAAGTTCACTGGGAACGACGAAAAAAGTAATTCAGGGTCTGCGCTACCAGTAATTGCCATTATCAAATTCCAACCACCACAGTGCTTCTAGCGACAACACCTGGTAAGGAGCGTAAACATCACCTTTTCCCCGAATTAACTTATTTCGGGGAATGCTTTTAAATGCTCTTTTTTTGTCAAATGATCTTCTTTTGTCATGGGGTCTGCTGCGGCGGAACCGTTTTTGGGTCTTGAGGTGTTGTTTGGCGGGGTGACCCGAGGGTGCGTGCCCGCCGGTCACCCCGGCACTAACAAGGGTTAACTGCTGGCAAAAATCCGGTTTCTATCTTCAAGGGGTTCACTTGAGGAGGCCGGAGAGGGGGCGCTTCTCATTCCAAGAGATCGGAACAATGTTCTGTTGACAAGAACCCAATCCGGCTGGAACTTGAAGTAAAAAGGTGACACGAAAGGCAAAGGATGTTGATTATGAGCGAGAAGAGGACCTTCAGACAGCTGGTAATAAATCCTGGATCGACCTCAACCAAGTTCGCGGTTTTTGATAATGAAAGGTGCATTTTTGAGAAGAAGGTGGAGCACGATGCTGCCGAGCTGAAACAGTTCACCCGTGTGGCGGATCAGAAGGATTACCGGACCGGGGTGGTGCTCAAGGCCCTGGAGGAGGCGGGGATCCCCCTGTCATCCTTTGATGCCGTTGTGGGGAGGGGCGGCATTTTGGGGCCTATGGAAAGCGGCACCTATCTGGTCAATGAGACCATGAAAGAGGAGCTTCAGAACTGCCCCCGGGAGGAGCATGCCTCCAACCTGGGGGGGTTGATCGCTGATGAGATCGCCGGCCGTAACGGTATCCCTGCTTACATTGTAGACCCGGTTTGCACGGATGAGATGAGCGATGTCGCCCGGATCACCGGGCTCCCCGATCTGGAGAAGTTCAGCTTCTGCCACGCCCTGAATATGAAGGCGGTTGCCCGCAAGGTGGCGCAGAAGATGGGGCGTCGCCTGGAGGAGTGCAACTTTGTGGTGGCCCATCTGGGCAGCGGCATTTCCATTGCTCCCTTCCGGAGAGGCCGGATCGTGGATGTCAACGGGGCGACCCAGGAAGGGCCCTTTTCCCCGGAGAGGTGCGGGGGGCTCCCGGCCATGCAGCTGATGAAGCTCTGCTACTCCGGTAAGTACAGCTACGAGCAGATGCAGGAAATGCTGATGAAATCGGGGGGTATGTATGCCTACCTGGGCACCAAGGATGTCCGGGAGGCGGAGGAGAGGGCGGCTGCCGGCGACGAAAAGGCGCAGCTGGTGCTGGAGGCGATGGCCTATCAGATCGCCAAAGAAATCGGCGCCATGGCCGTGGTTCTGGAGGGTGATCTCGACAGGATTATCATTACCGGCGGTATTGCCCGTTCCGAGTTCATCACCGGCAGGGTGATCCGGATGGTCGGTTTTCTGGCACCTGTTGAAGTGGTGCCGGGTGAGGAGGAACTGGAATCCCTGGCCCTAGGCGGTTTGCGCGTTTTGCGCGGTGAGGAAAAACCGAAAGTTTACCGTGGGACGAGGAGGTTGGAGGAATGAGCTACACCACATTCCGGGAGATGGCGGAAGAGGCCCGCAGCCTTGGGAGCACGCGCCTGAGCGTTGCCGCAGCCGATGATCGGGACGTGCTGCAGGCCGTCAAAATGGGTGTGGAGGCCGGGCTGGTCACACCGGTGCTGGTGGGGGATGAGAGGAAGATCCGGGACATTGCTGCCGCAATCGGGCTCTCCCTGGAAGGCACGGAAATCGTCCACCGGCCCGACCCCCAGCTGGCCGCGCTGGAAGCCGTTAAGGTTATCAGTGACGGGGGTGCCGACATCCTGCTGAAGGGAATGGTGAACAGCAGCGATTTTATGAGGGCGGTGCTGCACCCGGATTGCGGGCTGAGGACGGGGAGGATCTTGAGCCATCTGGCAGTGTTCGAGGTTCCCGGTTTTGACCGCCTGCTCTTCAATACAGATGGAGGCGTCAATATCAACCCGGATCTCAATCAGAAGATCGAGATTTTAAAAAATGCCGTCGAGTTTATGCACGCTCTGGGCTGGGAAAAACCCAGGGTGGCCGTGATCACCGCCAACGAAGCCATTAACCCGAAGATGGAATCAACCCTGGATGCCGCCATCTTAACTAAAATGGCCGAGAGCGGGCAGATCCGGGGGGCTGTAGTAGACGGACCACTGGCCCTGGATGTGGCCATCAGCCCGGAGGCCGCCGAACACAAGGGGATTAAGAGCCCTGTTGCGGGGCGGGCGGATCTTTTGCTGACCCCTACCATTGAAGTCGGGAATGTCTTCGGCAAGTCCCTGATTTATCTGGCCAAGGCCGTGATGGCAGGTGTGGTTTTGGGCGCCAGGGTGCCGGTGGTTCTCACCTCCAGGGCTTCCCGGCCGGAAGAGAAGCTTTACTCTCTGGCCATGGCCAGCCTGGCGCAATTGAGAACAGCCCGAAGAGCGATGAAGTGCGGATGACCTTTTAACTACGCTTCGTCCGATCGGATAAAGCGGTAGAATTCGGCAGTCTAAGCAGTTTAATTAGTAGAGAGGGGAATGGAATTGAAAACCAAAGCTGTTTTAACGGGTAATGAGGCCGTTGCCCGGGGTGCCTGGGAGGCCGGCGTCGGGCTGGGCGTCGGCTATCCCGGCACACCCAGCACGGAAATCCTGGAAAATCTGGCCCTTTACAAGGGCCCGGAAGTTGTCTGGGCGGTCAACGAAAAGGTGGCCCTGGAAGAGGCGTACGGCGCCTCCATCGGGGGGCTGCGCACCCTGGTAACCATGAAGCATGTGGGTCTCAATGTGGCCGCAGATCCCCTATTTACCGCCGCTTACATGGGTGTCAACGGCGGCATGGTGATTGCCGTGGCCGATGATCCGGGGATGCACAGTTCTCAAAATGAGCAGGACAACCGCTGGTATGCCCTCCATGCTAAGGTTCCCATGCTGGAGCCCTCCGACAGCCAGGAGTGTCTCCTCTATACCAGACTGGCCTTTGAGCTCAGCGAACGTTACGATGTTCCCGTTCTGTTGCGCCTGGTGACCCGCACCAGCCACGCCAGGGGTGTGGTCGAGCTCTCCGCCGATACCGAGTACGAAAGAGTCCGCTACGAGTACGTGCGAGACCCCAAGAAGTACATGTCTCTGCCGGCCAACTGCCGTCTCCGCAAGCAGATCCTGGAGAAGAACCTTGCTGCCGTCGTCTCTGATGAAGCGGTCAAGACGCTGGACGTGATGGATATCACCGGCACGGATGTGGGGATCATCACCGCCGGCGCCTCTTACAATTACGTCAGGGAAGTGTTCGGCGACAGATATTCGGTTCTCAAACTGGGGCTTGTTTACCCGCTCAACGAAGGAATCATCAGGGAGTTTGCCGGCAAGGTCAAGGAGATCTACGTGGTGGAGGAGCTCGATCCCTACCTGGAAATGAGTATCAAAGCCCTGGGCATCAGGTGTGAAGGGAAGAAGTACATCACCTCCTTTTTTGAACTCAATCCCCAGATCATCGCCGACTCCCTGGCAGAAGCCGGACTGGTTGTACCGGAGAGGGAGGCTGCGGTCGACGAACCCCTCGAGGTTCCGGCCAGGCCGCCTCTTCTCTGCGCCGGCTGCCCGCACCGCGGCTTTTTCTACGCCGCCAGGAGAGAAAAGGTGATGCTGACGGGAGATATCGGATGCTATGCCCTGGGAGGTGTGCCTCCGCTGGAGGCGATCGATGCCTCCATCTGCATGGGTGGGGGGTATACCCTCGCTCTCGGCCTGAGCCTCATCGCTCCGGAGGGGGAGAAGGTCTTCGGTTGCATGGGGGATTCCACCTTCTATCATTCCGGAATCACCGGCGCCATTGAAGCGGTATACAACAACCGCAGCATCATCCCTGTAGTCCTGGACAACCGGATCACCGCCATGACCGGGCACCAGGAGAATCCGGGGACGGGGCGGCTGCTGAAGGGGGAAGCCGCCTACGAGCAGCAGCCGGAGAAGCTGTTGCAGGCCGTTGGATACGACCGGGTCCTTGTTGTGCACGCCTATGAGCTGGAATCCCTGAGAAAAGCCATCAGGGAGGCGAAAGAGGCGGCGGATCGGGTAGCCATCGTCGTGAAAACGCCCTGCCGGTTGCTCAAAGGGGTTAAACCGGGTGTTCCCTACAAGGTGGATGCCGGGGTATGCAGAAAATGCAAGGCCTGCCTGAAGCTGGGCTGCCCGGCCATTTCCCTTAATCCGGAGGGGGTTCCTGCAATCGATCCCATAACCTGTTTCGGCTGCGGGCTCTGTGCTCAGGTATGCAGAAATAAAGCCATTGATGAAGTTGAGGAGGAAGAATAATGCCCAGAGAAACCAAAACCATCATGCTCACCGGTGTCGGCGGCCAGGGGATCATTTTGGCATCGACGATTTTGATCAACGGCCTTTTGAAGGCGAATTATGACGTCAAAGGCTCCGAGGTCCACGGGATGGCCCAGCGCGGGGGCAGTGTGGTCACACAGCTGCGCTACGGAGACAAGGTTTATTCCCCGCTCGTCGGCGCCGGAGCGGTCGATCTGCTGTTTGCCATGGAAAAGCTGGAGGCGGCTCGTTATGCCCACATGCTGAAAAAGAACGGCATCCTGCTGATGAACGAGATGGAGATTCCCTCGGCTCCCATCATGACCGGGAAGGTGCCCTATCCGCGGGATATCGAGGAGCGCCTGGCGGCCCTGCCGATATCATTCCATTCCATCCCGGCCGACGAGAAGGCCAGGGAGTTGGGGAACCCCCGTGTCGTCAACGTCATCATGCTGGGGGCGATGATCAAGTTGTGCGGCCTGGATCGGGAGCTTGACTGGAAGGAAGTTGTGGCTGCAGTCGTTAAACCCCGGTTCCGGGAGCTAAACCTGAAAGCATTTGAAGTGGGGATGAAGCTGGTTTAGTTTTTGTGCTTTGGAATTCACTGAAGTGACTTGGCGACCCCCCTATAACAAATACATTTTTTCGAACGGGAGCCACAAGAGTAAATACAATTGGCTCCCGTTCAGTTTTTTTCCGAATGCTGAAGCGCCTGTTTCAGGCAGCCTCCCCTTTCTTGCCTGCCGCCGTACCTGTACAATGTTCAGTTCAAGGGGGATGCCCGCCAGCGGGAGCGGCATATTGACCGGTTGTTTGGTGAGGATGTCTTCTCAAGAGCGGTGGTGCTTACCTCACCGGTGCGACGATGAAAGCGCGAACCTCTGTCGGATGACTTGTCAGCACCTGTAGTTGCGGATCACCACTTCGTTGATGGGGCCGCGCCTGTCCGGGCGGCAGTTGATGGCGCGGCGCGCCTGCACCGCGCAGATGTCGTAGCCGGCGTACAGTTCCTTGATAAATGGGGTGTCGGAATTGCTGAGCATGACCAGGCAGCCGCGGCGGTCCAGTTCCCGGAAGACGGCGGCCAGGCGCTTCTGCTCCTCTTCCCCGAAGGCCGCAGCCGTATAGCCGGTGAAACATGATGTTTCCGATAGAGGATGGTAAGGGGGGTCGAAGTAGACGAAGTCCCCAGACTCTGCCCGGTCGAGGACCAGGGCGAAGTCTCCCAGTATGATTTCGGCATTTTTCAGGGAGGAGCTTACCAGGCGCAGGTTCGGTTCGTCGATGATTGTCGGATTTTTGTAGTTACCGAAGGGCACATTATGCTGACCCTTGCGGTTCACCCGCCAGAGGCCGTTGTAGGCCGTTTTGTTCAGGAAAAGGAAGCGGGATGCCCTGCGGACGGGGTCCATCTTGGCGGGGTCGAGGGCTCTGATCCTGTAATAATAGGAGCGTTCGTTGACGTGGCGCCGCAGGTCCTTTAGCAGCTCCTCCAGGTTGTCCCGTACCACCAGGTAAAAATTGATCAGTTCCTCGTTGCTGTCGATGAGTGAGGCCTGAGCCGGGAGCAGGTGAAAGAACACCGCCCCTCCCCCGACAAAGGGCTCATGATAGACGCAAAACCTTTTTGGGAAAAGGGGGATCAGTTGTGTGAGCAGCTGCCCCTTCCCCCCTGCCCACTTCACCGGTGGTCTGGGCTTCACCTTTTGGTTCGTGAGCGCCAAAATAACTCACCCGGTATTATTACTTCGCCGGCAGAGGGGAAAATTCCTTGGTGCTGCTGCTAAAATCCCAAAGGGCTTCTCCCAGGCAGCCCCCTGCTGGGTGCTGCAGGCCCTGATACTCCTTGATGGCGGAAGAAAAATTTCTGTTATTCCCTCCAAAGTCAGCAACAAAAATGCAGGGGATTATTCGCTTATGCGGTCGCCGCGCCGGGTGGCAAAAGTGAGATGAGGTAAATGGTTGTTGACTCAAAAGGCTTTTCAATGAGACATGCCGGGCGGTTGCCAGGGTATGTTTGATCTTCACATTATTTTAACATAAAAATAATGATTATTTCTCAAAAAGCAAAACCAGAATTAATAATCCGGTTGTAGATTAGATTACAAAGGAATCAAACTCTATGGGAGGGATTTGTGTGAAGGCAGCGAAGTTCAGGTTGTTGGGTGTTGTGATGGCAGCTTTGCTGGTGCTGGGGATGCTTGCCGGCTGCAGCAGGGCAGAAAAAGCCCCCCAGGGAACGTCCGGTTTGAGCGGTACCATAGTTATTGCCGGTTCCACTTCTGTACAGCCGCTCTCCGAGGAATTGGCAGCTGCTTTCAAAGAAAAGCATCCGGACGTTGATATCAGTGTTGCCGGGGGCGGTTCCTCAGCCGGGATCAAGGCGGCTCAGGAAGGAACAGCCGATATCGGAGCTTCCTCCAGAGAACTCAAGCCGGGTGAAAAGGGGACCCTTTTTGAAACCCTCATAGCCAAGGATGGGATTGCAGTTGTTGTTCATCCGGGAAACGCTGTTAATGCCTTGAGCCTTGATCAGGTAAGAAAAATATTCGCTGGTGAGATTACCAACTGGAAGGATGTTGGCGGCAGCGATGCCGCGATTAATGTGTACACCAGGGAAGAGGGTTCAGGAACCCGCGGCGCCTTTGAGGAGATTGTGATGGGGGAAGATATGAAAATCAGCAACAAGGCGGGCGTTCAGAACTCCACAGGTGCTGTTCGGACTGCTGTAGCAGGGGACCCAAACGGGATCGGGTATATTTCTCTGGGGAGTGTCAATAAAGCGGTAAAGGCTTTGAAAATTGATGGAGTTGAGCCGAGCAAGGAAACAGTCCTTAATGGTTCCTACAGGATCGCCCGTCCCTTCCTGTACCTGACAAAGGGGAAGCCGACCGGGCTTGTCAAGGCATATATCGACTTCGTGCTGAGCCCCGAAGGTCAGAAAATAGTAGAACAGGATTTTATTCCGGTAAAATAGTGCTTGACCGCCGGTTTCATGTAAAAGTGCAGACTACAAACAGGGATGAGAAATACCAGCCCGGCCGGATATTTAGGATCCGGCCGGTATTACAGGGGTGCCTGAAAGTGGAGGGAGAATAAAACTGTTCTCTTGACGGTTTTTCGATATACTTAAGGTAAGGGGGATTTCCTGAAGATAGCGGTAATTGCCGGTATTCATGGGAACTACCCGGTCCTGCAGCCGTCCTGAGAGATATTCGATATTTGGGCAAGAAAGGATATAGGAGTGAGACTCATGCCTCCCAGGATCCTTGTGGTTGATGACGAGGATGTGATTGTGAAACTTGTTTCCTATAATTTAAAGAAAGAGGGTTTTGAAGTCATTACTGCCGGTGACGGGCAGGAAGCCTGGGAAAAGATCCGCCAGGAAAAACCAGATCTGGTCATCCTCGATGTCATGCTCCCGGGGATGGATGGCTTTTCTCTGTGCCGCCTGCTGCGCCAGGAAAAGATGATGACCCCGGTTCTGATGCTGACGGCTAAGGATGAGGAGATCGACAGGGTACTCGGTCTGGAGATAGGGGCGGATGATTACCTGACCAAGCCCTTCAGCCCGCGGGAGCTGATTGCCAGGGTGAGGGCGATCCTGCGCCGCACCGGGGAACGGAGGACGGGCCAGGAGGAGCAGCTGGAATTTGGAGAACTGGTGGTTTATCCTGCCAGGTATGAGGTCCGGCGGGGCGGAGAGCAGATCGAACTCACACCCAGGGAATTTGAGCTGCTGTTGCTGCTGTTGCGGAATGCCGGCCTTGTCATGAGCAGGGAATACATCCTGCAAAAACTCTGGGGGGATGATTTTTACGGTGATGACCGGGTGGTTGACGTTCATATCAGGCACCTGCGGGAGAAGATCGAGAGAGAGCCGGGTAATCCCGTCTACATAAAAACAGTGCGGGGGGTGGGTTACAAGTTCCAACCGCCAGAATGATGAACAGGATGGGAATCAAACTGGCCCTGGGGTTCCTTTTGATTCTGGGGTGTGCTCTGCTGGCCTTTGGCCTGGCTGCTCTTCGATATCTCCCGGCGAGGGGTAGGGAAGTGATTGTTGCGCAGGAATGGTGGCCGTTCCTGGCGGCGGCGTCGCTTGTTTTCGTGGTTAGCATCGCCGCGGTGCTGGTTTTGGTACGGGGGATTACCCATCCCCTGGGGGAACTTGCCGATGTGGCGCGGCGGCTTTCTCAGGGCAACTGGGGTTCCCGGGTCAAGCACCCGGCTGCGGATGAGTTGGGCGATCTGGCGTGTTCCCTGAACAACCTCTCCGCTCGCATCAGGAAGACCGTCGGCGACCTGGAGGAAAGCAGAGGTCAGCTCGAAGCTGTTCTAGCTCATATGGGAAGTGGGGTTCTGCTGGTGGACGGCGGCGGGTGCATTGTTATGGTAAATCCTGTTGCCGAAGAGATCCTGGGGATACGTCAAGAGGAGGTCCGAGGAAGATCTCAGGTAGAAGTTGTCAGGAATTATTCCTTAAGCCAGCTGATCTCTGAAGTGCTTGGGGAATGGCGGCCGCAGCGCCGGGAAATCTCTATCATTTACCCGGAGGAGCGCATTCTGGAGGTAACGGCTGCTCCCGTCTGCGGGGAGGGGAGAGAAAGACGCGGTGTCCTGGTCGTGCTTTATGATATTACGGAGATCAGGCGGTTGGAAAGGGTGCGGGCGGAGTTTGTGGCGAATATTTCCCACGAATTGAAAACACCCGTCACCTCTATCAAGGGGTTCGCGGAAACTCTGCTTGAAGGCGCCCTTTACAACCACCGGGCTGCTGAGGAATTCGTGTCTATTATCAATGAGGAGGCGGAACGCTTAAGCCGCCTCATCCAGGATCTGCTGGAGCTTTCCAAGATTGAATCCAGGGAGGTCAAACCACAGCCGGAAAATCTGGACTTAACTGCGGAGATCAAAGAGATTGTCGACCGCCTGCAGCCTCGTTTCCGGAAAAAGGGATTGGAGTTGAACACCGGTCTTCCTCCGGAGGCTGTTTATGTCCGGGCCGACAGCGACCACCTGGAGCAGATCTTATCCAATCTTTTAGACAACGCCTTGAAGTATACGCCGGAGGGTGGCAGGGTAGCTGTCGGTTTGCTTCCCGGGGAGATTGAGGTCATTGTCGTAGTTGAGGATAACGGGATCGGTATCCCGGCGGAGGACTTGCCGCGCATCTTCGAGCGCTTTTATCGGGTGGATAAGGCGCGGAGCCGTAAGCTGGGGGGAACCGGGCTCGGCCTGGCCATAGTTAAACACCTGGTCAGCGCAAACGGCGGGCGCGTTTGGGTGGAGAGTGAACCGGGTAGGGGCTCGAAATTTTATTTTTCTCTGCCTGCAGTAGAAGAAGTGGAGGAAACAGGAAATTATGGAAGAGATAAAATTTAAGATCAGCAATCTGAATCTCTATTACGGCACCAACCGGGTGTTGAAGGATATCAACCTGGAAATCGTTGCTCACCAGGTAACGGCCCTGATCGGTCCTTCGGGATGCGGCAAATCCAGCCTGCTCAGGTCTTTGAACAGGATGAACGACCTCATTCCCGGGGCCAGAATTGAGGGCAGTGTCCTGCTCGATGGGGAGGATATTTACAGACCGGGGCTCGATGTGGCGGATCTGCGCAAGCGTGTGGGCATGGTCTTCCAGCGTCCGAATCCCTTTCCCAAGTCCATCTTTGAAAATGTCGCTTACGGGCCGCGGCGGCACGGCATCCGCAACCGGCGGGTTCTCGCCGAGATTGTAGAGAAGAGCCTGCGTGAGGCCGCCCTCTGGGATGAGGTCAAGGACAGCTTGCACAAGCCCGCCCTGCAACTTTCCGGGGGCCAGCAGCAGCGTCTCTGCATCGCCCGGGCACTGGCGGTGGAACCGGAAGTTCTGCTGATGGATGAACCCTGTTCTGCGCTCGACCCTATTTCTACGGCCAGGGTGGAAGACCTCATCGATGAGCTTAAACGTGATTACACCATCGTTATCGTCACTCATAACATGCAGCAGGCGGCGCGTGTCTCCCAGTACACGGCGTTTCTATGGGACGGGACGCTTGTAGAGTTTGGGGAAACGGGAAGGCTTTTCACCAATCCCGTCAGGAAAGAGACCGAGGATTACATCACCGGTCGGTATGGTTAAATGAAAGGTGGGAGACTGGAAGGTGGTCAGAAAATCCTATCGTGAGCAGCTTGCAGATCTGAAGGAAAATGTTTTAATAATGGGGACGATGGTTGAAGAGGCTATCTACAAAGCCGTTAAGTCGCTTAAAGAGCGCGATGAGGAGCTGGCGCAAAAGGTGATCGACGGTGATGATGCCATCGACGGTTACCTGGTGCAGATAGAGGACAGTTGTGTGAGGCTCCTCGCCCTGCAGCAGCCTATGGCACGTGACCTGCGCGTGATCAGCACGGCCATCAAGATCATCACCGACCTGGAGAGGATGGCCGACCTGGCCGTGGATATCGCCAGGGTTACCCTGCGGCTTTCCGGACAGCAGCTCATCAAGCCGCTAATCGATATCCCCCGGATGATGGAGATCGCCCAGAGGATGACCAGGATCAGCCTGGACGCTTATGTTCAGGAGGATCCCGAGCAAGTGCTCTGTTTGCGCGACTACGATCATGAGGTGGATGCTCTTTATAACCAGGTTTTCCGGGAACTCCTGACATTTATGATCGAAGATCCCCGTACCATCACACAGGCCACCCAACTTCTTTTCGTCGCCAGGTTTCTGGAAAGGATTGCCGATCATGCCACCAATGTCGGGGAGTCGGTTTACTATATGGTGAAAGGTGAACGCAAGGAACTCAATGATTAAACTGTTGGCCCGATGAACGACCGGGCCGGTGGATCCTCCTCCGGGCCCGGCTTTTTTATGGAAACGTAATATCACTTTAATAATTCCTTAATTATTGACAGATAAAATAACGAAGGAAGACCGTGACGGGGGTACGAAAGGCAGCGGATCGCAGGAAGAGTTTTTTCTGCGGCTATTTTCACGGTAGCAAGGAGTTCGGAAACAGATGCTTGTGAAAAAAGAAAGGTTTTACCCGGGACTTCTTCTGTTGTGTGCTTTGACCTCGATCATGGTGGTCGTCTTAGTCGGTCTCTTCGTTTTCCTTCAGGGATACCCCCTGCTGTCAAAAACGGGATTTTTCTCCTTTCTCCTCGGGAGAAACTGGTCACCCGGGCAGGGGGATTTCGGCATCCTGCCGATGGTTGTCGGCACCTTTGCGGTGACCCTGGGTGCCCTTCTGGTGGGTGTACCCCTCGGGGTAACAACGGCAATTTTTCTGGCCGAGTATGCTCCGGCAGGGATCGGCATTTGGACGCGGCGGGCTGTGGAGCTGCTGGCGGGGATTCCCTCTGTGGTCTACGGCCTGTTCGGCATGACCGTCATCGTTCCGTTAGTGCGCCAGGTGGCGATGAACTGGTTTGGAGCCATGCTGTCTCCTGAGATGAAAACAGGTTACTGTATTGTGGCCGCCTCTCTGGTTCTGGCCGTCATGATCCTTCCCACAATCGTCAGCATCTCCGAGGATGCCCTGCGCGCCGTACCCGGAGAATACAGGGAAGGCTCTTACGCTCTGGGTGTTCCCCGTTGGGAGACCATTGTTCACTGCCTGCTTCCTGCCGCCCGCTCCGGAATTATTGCCGCGGTTGTTCTCGGCATGGGGCGGGCTGTCGGGGAGACCATGGCCGTTCTGATGGTTGCCGGGAACGCCCCTGCCCTGCCCAGGTCAATCTTCTCTCCTGTACGCACCTTGAGCGGTAATATCGGCCTGGAGATGGCTTATGCCTCTGGGGAGCATGCCCAGGCACTCTTTGCAACCGGGGTTGTCCTCTTTCTTTTGATTATGCTCTTAAACAGTTGCGTCCTCCTCTTTGCCGGAAAGGGGGTAAGAACCAGGTGAGCGGCCTTAAAAAAACCAGGGAGCGACTGGCGCAAGCGCTGGTCTGGAGCGCCGCCGTCATTACGGTTGGCCTGCTTCTTTTGATCATTATTTACATCATGATGCAGGGACTGGGGAAGCTCAGTATCGACTTTTTCCTGGAAAATCCTCGCCGCATGGGAAGCGCCGGGGGAATCTATTCACCCCTTATCGGCACCCTTTATTTTATCTTTGTGACAATGCTTCTGGCGGTGCCGGTGGGAGTTGGAGCGGCCGTTTATTTGACCGAATTTACCCATGAGGGCCCCCTGGTGCGGGTGATCAGGTTCTTTACGGATGCTCTGGCGGGGATACCCTCCATCGTCATCGGGCTTTTTGGTTTTGCTTTCTTTGTGGTGATGCTGCAACCTCTGACAGGGGGATGGTCGATTCTCTCCGGATCCCTGACTGCTTTCTGCATGATTCTGCCAACTATTGTCCGGGTTTCGGAGGAGGCTCTGCGCGCAGTTCCCACCTCCTATAGGGAGGGAAGCCTGGCTCTGGGTGCCGGTAAGTGGGACACCGTCCTTCATGTGGTAATTCCCAGCGCTCTTCCGGGGATTCTTACCGGTGTTCTCCTGGGTGTTGGCCGGGTGATCGGGGAAACGGCACCTTTATTGCTGACCCTCGGCGGTTCCCTCCTCGTACCCAGGTCTGTATTCAGCCCGGCGCGCACACTTTCCATGCACCTTTATCTGGTGGCCATGGAGACCGGGGAATTTTCCGTCGCCTTTGCCACAGGGGCGGTGCTGGTCATGGTCGTTCTCCTGTTGAACCTGGCCGGTTATTGCCTTCTGCAGCGCTTGATGGGGCGAGTAGGCGGGAACAGATAGGGGGATCTGCTATAGCCGCTGAAGGGACGGTCAGGGAGCGGGAGTTTGCTCACCAGTAGGTTTTGTTGATCCGGTTTTCCGTCGGGTCGAGGGTGAGGACAACTTTTTCTTCGTTCCTCTCAAACTTATAAGAAGACTTCCCGAGGCGAATGAGGGAGCCTTCAAAGACGTAGCCAGCGGTTATGGACCCCTCGGTGGTGGCAACAGAGGTGGGTGTGCCCCGCGCTCCCAGAGTTCCGATGTACACATTCCCTCCTGCCAGGATTTTACCTCCGCGAAAAATGCCGTCTACCCTAACGGAATTACCGGCATGGAGTTCACAGTGGTAACAGCCTTTGCCCGTCACCTGGATCCGGTTGGCGGCCATGAGTGTTGAAGAAACGGCGTAGTGAATTATAATATTCCCCTCCTCTTGAGAGGGAGGGTTGACATCTTTGAAGAAGTTTGAAAGAGCATTTGCGGTTTTCTCCAGAAAAACCGGACTGGTTGCAGTCAAAGGGGAGCGCGCGATGGCGGTCAGGCTGTTCACCAGCAGCCGAAATTCTTCGATGGCCGTCAGCTGCGGGAACTGCCGAACCCCTTCGCTCAGAAGTGTTATTGCAGAGGTAAGGTCCTGGTAGTTCTTAAGGATCTCAGAACCGACCGGCAATTTCTCCTGCGGCTGCTTGCCGGCGAGAGTTTTCGTGACGCCAACCAGGTTCTGCAGTTCTTTTTCAATTTTCTTAAGGACTTGAACGAGTTGCTGGGGGAAAACCTGATATAATCCGGCAATGAGTGTTGAAGAAAAGATGTTGTTGTGCACAATAATTGATCCCCCGGCCATGACCTCGCTGTGGGATACGATGCCTTTTACGGCGACATTCCCCCCGGCCTTGACGCGCATCTTCTCTTTGATCTGACCGGAGATACTGATGTCACCGTTAAAAGAGATGTTGCCGGAAGAGATATCCACGTCCCCTTGATGCTGGAGAATAGGGAGGACGGAGATAAGAACCCTATTCTCTTTTCTTTTGGCAACAGGGCGGCCGAAATTAATCGCTATTGCTTCCAATCCGTCATCACTGATAACGCAGCCCTGTCCGGCGAACAACTCAATATCTCGGGGTTCTGGTGGGGGGATGACCTCCCCGCTGACGGCAATGCCCGGAGTTCCCTTGACGGCCGGCCGCTTCTTGGCCAAAACCGTCCCCGCTTCCACCGATATGTAGGAAAAAATATCTCGAAAATCAACCGTGCTGTTTAAATCCTTTTCAACGGGCACCTTCGCCCGGTTTTCGAAGAAAAACTCGACATCAGCATCTGTGCCCGGTACGGGCTCCTTGCCTCGGGCAACAACTATGGAGGTTTCCTCAGTAGCGGTGAGGGCAAGGTTAAAGGCTGTCCGGTCAATACCGTATTTAATACCTTTTTGTGCAAGCTCCTCTGCCAGCTCCTTGAGGGTTAGCGGGGCAGAGGACTCTTTTACCTCTTGGAATTCCGGCCTCAAGTAGCGTGAGGGGGGCATATCTTTGACTATACGCTTGATTACCAGTTCCGGTTTGATATGAAGAACGGCTTCCATTTTATCAGGTGAAACCTGAAGGTGCCAGGAGCCTTTCTCAATCTCAGTTGTTCCTCTTATCTCTACGTGATCGCTTGTTCTTACCGGTACCGGCTCGGTTTTTTCCTGACCGTTGATAAATAATCGCAGTCCTTTGCAGGGATGAAGGATGGGATAGGGGCCCCCTTCAGGATGACTGGCCACTACTATTCCACCGATGATTGCCAGCCAGCAGGGAAGATCGACTGCGTCATGGTCGGCCTGAGTATCGTTTTGTTTGGGAAGTTTTGAGTCTTGGTTGCCGCTTCGCAACATTAGCGTTCCTCCAAGCAGGCTTTTCCCAAAGAATCCGGAGCTGCATCGAAGCGAGAATGTGGTGATAAAACTGCAGGGATGAGGTTACTGCTCATGTGTTTCCCTAGTTGTTCAGTTGACCGGGATGTAACACCGGATGAATCCGGCTCCTGGTTAGTGCCGACAGTTGTTCCCCAAGATGTTCTTGAGAAGATGCTTACAACCGGTTTCTCGAGATCTGTTTTCTAGGACCATTTTCCCACACAGGCCGACCTGTGTCAAATTAAAGGGCTGGCAACCCTGCGCCAGAACTACCTTATTAAATTGTGTAATCATATAGAATTATTTTGCTCTATTGTCCCCGGTTGGCGGATCTAAATGAGGAAACAGGATACAAGGACCGGCAGCGGCTTTGGTCCGAGGGCGCCGATGCTCTGATCGGCCGTTACCACCCCTCGAGTTGACAAATGCGGTGGCAGAACCGTACAATTATTGAGAATCAACTTATAGTTGCGTGCCTCTGCTGGTTGGGATTCTTAGGTGAAGTCTCTAACCCCGTTGGTCGCAAGAGTTGTTTTATTGCTTTTTCGGAGCAGTTTTTTATCGAGGGAGGAAAAATGAGGGACGAACAGCTGATTCCCAAGACATATGACCCTCATCGGGTTGAAAAGAAGTGGTACGAATTCTGGCTGGAAAAGAACTTCTTTCACGCGGAGCCGGAGAAAGGGGGGAAGCCCTTTTGCATTGTCATACCTCCCCCTAACGTCACCGGTTCCCTGCACCTGGGGCATGCCTTGGACAACACCATGCAGGATGTCCTGGTGCGCTGGCGCCGGATGCAGGGTTACAACACACTCTGGCTGCCGGGCACGGATCACGCCGGAATTGCCACCCAGGCCCGGGTTGAAGAGCAGTTGGCCAAAGAGGGCCTGAGCAAGTACGATCTCGGTAGGGAAAAGTTTTTGGAGCGCGTCTGGGCCTGGAAGGAGGCCTACGGCGGCAAAATCATCGAACAGCTGAAGAGGCTGGGGGCCTCCTGCGACTGGGAGCGGGAGCGCTTCACAATGGACGAGGGATGCTCCCGGGCGGTGCGGGAGGTCTTCTGCCGTCTCTACGAGAAGGGGCTGATCTACCGGGGGAGTTACATCATCAACTGGTGCCCCCGCTGTCGGACGACGATCTCCGATATCGAAGTGGAGCATACCGATGAGGAAGCTAAGCTCTACTATATCACTTATCCCGGTGTAGACGGCGGGCCGGGGATTACTGTGGCCACGACCCGCCCGGAGACCATGATGGGAGACACTGGAGTCGCCGTCAACCCGAATGATCAACGCTACCGCCACCTGATCGGCAAAAAGGTCATCCTCCCTCTGATGAACCGGGAAATCCCGGTGATCGCCGACGAGATCGTGGATCCCTCTTTTGGAACCGGCGCCGTCAAGGTAACGCCGGCCCATGACCCGAACGACTTCGAGATCGGCCGCCGCCATGGTCTCCCGGAAATAGTTGCCATCGGCAAGGATGGCATACTGACCGCCGAGGCCGGCAGGTACGCCGGGATGACCAGGGAGGAGGCCCGCCAGCGGGTTGTGCAGGACCTGGCCGAGGAGGGCCTGCTCCTGAAGGTCGAGGACTACACCCATGCCGTCGGCCACTGTTACCGCTGCGGCACTACCATCGAACCGCTGGTTTCCGAGCAGTGGTTCGTGCGCATGAAACCGCTGGCGGAGCCGGCAATGGAGGCGGTAAAACAAGGGCGGATCCGCTTTGTGCCGGAGCGGTTTACCAAGATCTATCTGAACTGGCTGGAGAACATCAGGGACTGGTGCATCTCCCGGCAGCTCTGGTGGGGGCACCGGATCCCCGTCTGGTATTGCCGGGAATGCGGCGCCACCATCTGTGCGGTGAATGACCCCACGGAGTGTTCCCAGTGCGGCGGCACGGGGCTGGAACAGGACCCCGATGTGCTGGATACCTGGTTCAGTTCTGCGCTCTGGCCGTTCTCCACCATGGGCTGGCCGGAGTACACCAAAGATCTGGAATTTTACTACCCGACAACGGTGCTGGTTACCGGGAGGGACATCATCTTCTTCTGGGTGGCCCGGATGATCTTCATGGGCCTGGAATTCATGGATGACGTTCCTTTCCGGGAGGTGCTCATCCACGGGCTGGTGCTTGATGCCTTGGGGCGCAAGATGAGCAAATCGCTGCGCAATGGGATCGATCCCCTTGAGGTGATCGAGAAGTACGGCGCCGATACCCTGCGCTTTACCCTGCTCACCGGGAACACCCCAGGCAATGACCTTCGTTTTTACTGGGAAAAGGTCGAGGGCGCCCGGAACTTCGCCAATAAGGTCTGGAACGCCTCCCGCTTCGCCATGCTCAACCTTAAGGATTTCCGGCCGGAAGAGGCCGGAGACCTGAAAAACGGAGAGGGTTTAACCCTGGCCGACAGGTGGATCCTGAGCAGGTTTAATAAAACTGTGAGCGGCGTAACCGCCAATCTGGAGGCCTACGAATTGGGGGAGGCTGCCCGGCTGCTCTATGAATTCATCTGGAGCGAATTTTGCGACTGGTACATTGAAGTTATCAAGCCGCGGCTTTACGGAAAGGAGAGCGAGGAGAGCAGGCGCACCGCCCAAGCCGTCCTGCACTACGTTCTCATCAATACCCTGGAGCTTCTGCACCCCTTCATGCCTTTCCTCACCGAAGAGATCTGGCAGCACCTTCCCCACCAAGGGGAGAGCATCGTGGTGGCTCCCTGGCCTGAAGTGCAGCAGAACTTCGATGACGCGAAGAGCGAGGCGGAGATGGAATTTCTGATGGAGGTAATCCGCGGCATCAGGAATATGCGCGGGGAGATGAACATACATCCGGGGCGTTCCGTCAGGTGTGTTGCCATAGCCGTTCCGGAGCATGGCGCTCTCTTGCAGAGCTACAGGTCTTATGTGGAAAACCTGGCCAACTGCGATCCCCTTGAGGTCGTGGGACCTGGGCAGTCGAAGCCGAAGCAGGCTTTGAGCACTGTGGTCAGGGGCACGGAAATCTACCTGCCTCTGGCAGGGCTGGTGGATCTGGATAAGGAGCTTGCCCGCCTGGAGAAAGAGGCGAAGACCATTGAGGGGGTTTTGCAGCGGGTGCAGAAGAAGCTTTCCAATGAGCAGTTTCTTGCCAAAGCGCCGCCGGAGGTGGTAGAGAAGGAGCGGGAAAGGGAAGCCGAACTGAGAAGGACCAAAGAGGCCCTCAACCGCCGGCTGGCGGCCCTGAAGTCTTGAGTCCCGGCGGTTGCTGCTTCCGGCGGCTTTTTGGAAGCAATAGCCTACATGTGTCAATTATTGTTTTAAACATAATATTCCAGACATAATATTTAATGAGAGGTTAAGGCAGGACCGGCCTCGATTTAGTATTTTCCGGGCGCCCTTGTCCTTCCCTTGACACCTCGCTGCCCGTTCAGTATAATGAATCAACAAAGTAACCCTTTTGGTTTTAAAGACGGTGAACGAGAAGAGTAGGTACAGGGCGAAGCCCCAGAGAGGAACCGTCACCGGCTGGAAGCGGTTCCGGCAGAGCGGTACCGAAAGTGCGCTCGGGAGTCGCGGTGCCGAATTAAAGTAGGCATCGACGGGAGGGAACCGTTAGCATTCCCAGGCAGAGGGGTGTTGTTTTGCCCGAAGCAGAGTGGAACCACGGAAGAAATCCTTTCGTCTCTGAAGGCGAAAGGATTTTTTATTAAACGGAGAATCAGGAGGGGATAAGAATGGAGCTATTCCGGAGAATCAAGCGGGATATCCAGGTTGTTTTTGAGCGGGACCCCGCAGCAAGAAGCATTCTGGAGGTTATCCTCTGTTATCCGGGTTTCCATGCCATCCTGTTGCATAGAATTGCTCACTGGTTTTACAAGCGGGGGTTGGTGCTGCTCCCCAGGCTGATCTCCCAATTAAACAGGGCCTTAACGGGTATTGAGATCCATCCGGGAGCGAAGATTGGGGAGGGTTTGTTTATCGATCACGGAATGGGAGTGGTGATCGGTGAGACTGCGGAGATCGGTGATAATGTGACCATCTACCAGGGGGTCACCCTGGGAGGCACCGGCAAGGAGAAGGGAAAGCGCCATCCGACAGTCGGAAATAATGTGGTGATCAGCGCCGGCGCCAAGGTGTTGGGTTCGCTGGTGATCGGCAATAACGTCAAGATCGGCGCCGGCTCCGTGGTACTCAAGGATGTGCCGGACAACTGCACCGTTGTGGGAGTACCCGGCAAGATAGTGAAGCGCGACGGGCGCAGGATACGGGAAGCAGGGGAGGAAGGTATCGACCTCAGGCACAATCAACTCCCCGATCCCATCGGTGAGATGCTCCTCTCCCTGCAGCGGAGGGTATTGCAGCTGGAAGGCAGGATTGCGGAACTGGAGGCTGAATGCAGTGGCTCTAATGGTGTACAACACATTGTCTAGGAGAAAAGAGGAGTTTGTCCCGGGAGTGAACCAGGTCAGGATGTATGTCTGCGGCCCCACCACCTACAACTTCATCCACCTGGGAAATGCCCGTGCCCTGGTGGTTTTCGACACCATCAGGCGTTACCTGGAGTATAAGGGCTATAGAGTCAAGTATGTCCAAAACTTCACCGATATCGACGACAAGATCATCAATAGGGCGCGGGAAGAAAACACCAGCGCCCGGGAGCTTGCCGAAAAGTACATCGGGGAATACTTCCGGGATGCCGACGCCTTAAGGGTGAAGCGGGCCACCGTTCACCCCCGGGCGAGCGAGCACATACCGGAGATGATCGACATGGTCAGGGTCCTTTGCGAGAAAGGGATCGCCTATGAGTACGGTGGGGATGTCTATTTCTCCGTGCGCTCTTTTCCAGGGTACGGCAAGCTTTCGGGGCGAACCCTGGAGGAGATGCTGGCCGGGGCGCGGGTGGAAGTGGATGAACGCAAGCGCGATCCCCTGGATTTTGTGCTTTGGAAGGCGGCCAAACCGGGGGAGCCTTTTTGGGAGAGTCCGTGGGGCGCGGGGCGGCCGGGATGGCACCTGGAGTGTTCGGTGATGTCCCTTAAGTATCTGGGATTTGGTTTCGACATTCACGGTGGGGGGAGCGACCTCATCTTCCCCCACCATGAAAATGAGATCGCCCAGGCCGAGGCCTATGCCGGTTCTGAGCCTTTTGCCCGCTATTGGGTCCACAACGGATTTGTTACCGTGGACGAGGAAAAGATGTCCAAGTCCCTGGGCAACTTCTTTCTCGTCAGGGGGCTTTTACAAGAGTGGGCTCCCGAGATCCTGCGCTTCTTTCTCCTATCCACACATTATCGCAGCCCGCTGGACTTCAACGACGCTGCACTGAAAAATGCTCGCAAGAGCTTTAACAGGCTGGGGAACACCCTCGATCTCCTTAACGATACCGTTGGGGATGGGCAAGGAAAAAAGACGGCTGGAAGACTGGCGCGGGAGGCAGAGGCCTTCCGCAGCCGGGTGGCGGATTGTGTGGCTCAATTTGAAGAGGCCATGGATGACGACTTCAACACCGCCCTGGCCCTGGCCGCCCTCTTCAATATGGGGCGGGAGATCAACGGCTTTATCAACGGCGACCAGTTTCAGCCGACGCCGGGGGTGCTCTACCTGCTGGCGCAGATCAGGGAGTATTACCTGAACCTCCTGGATGTGCTCGGGCTGGTGCCGGGGGAGAAGAGGGAGCTGGGAGAGGAATACCGCCAACCCCTTATCAGGATTGCCCTTTCCCTTAAGGACGAAGCGGGCGGCCGGCTTCCGGACAGGCTTCCCGACGGCCCCCGGGAGCTGCTCGAGCTGCTGCTGAAGATCCGCCGGGAGGCCCGGCAGCAGAAGAATTACCAATTGTCCGACGCCCTGCGCGATGCCTTGAGGGAAGAGGGGATCATTATCGAAGATACCCCCCGTGGCACGCGCTGGCGGCTGGTATAGGAAAGGATGTTGATGGATATGAAAGTGGAACTCATAGCCTATACTCCCGAGCCGGAGGCTACGGTGGCCGCAGCGGCGCGGCTCTGCTACTCCTCCCGGGGTGCCGTCGGCTTGAAGGAGGCGCTGACCGATGCCGAAGCGGCTTCCCTGATCAAAAGGCTGATCTCAATGGGGCACCTTTCCCCAACGGAGCACGCCAGCTTTACCTTTGCCATCGAAGGGGTGAGCAGGGCGCTGTCGCACCAGCTGGTACGCCACAGGATCGCCTCCTATTCCCAGAAGTCGCAGCGCTATGTGGACGAGAATAATTTTTCCTACATCGTTCCACCCTCTATCGCCGCCCAACCGGACGCCCTGGAGCTATACCGAAAGGCGATGGAGGAGTTGCGGGAGGCCTACCGGAAGCTGGCCGGGGTTGTTCCCAGAGAGGACGCCCGTTACCTGCTTCCCAATGCAGCCGAGACGAAGCTGGTCTGCACCATGAACGCCCGCTCCCTTTACAACTTTTTTCGCCTGCGCTGCTGCCGTCGCGCCCAGTGGGAGATCAGGGAGCTGGCCTTGAAGATGCGGGAGGAGGTGCGGCGGGTGGCGCCGGTTCTCTTTGCCCTCGCCGGCCCGTCCTGCGAAACCGAGGGGATTTGCTGGGAAGGAGAATTCTCCTGCGGCAGGGCACGGGAGGTGCGTAGCAGGGGGGTGGCGGCCGATGGAGGAGATGATCTGGGGGCGTAATCCCGTTCTGGAGGCCTTGAAGGCGGGCCGCCCTCTTAACAAAATAGTCGTCGCCCGGGGCAGTCGCGGCAGCATCGGTGAGATCCTCACTCGCGCCCGGGAGGAGGGGATCCCCGTGCAGTTCGTAATGCGCTCCGTTATCGACCGCCTGGCGGAAGGCAAGAACCACCAGGGTGTTGCCGCTTTTCTGAGCCCCAAGGAGTACACTACCGTAGAAAGCATCATCCAGCAGGCTGCGCTGCGAAGGGAGGATCCGCTTGTTGCCGTCCTCGTCGGATGGGAGGACCCCCAGAACCTGGGGGCGCTGATCCGCAGCGCCGAGGCGGCCGGGGCGCACGGTGTGATTATACAAAAGCGCCGGGCGGCCCCTCTCACTGGCGCCGTGGCCAAAGCATCGGCGGGCGCTCTGGCCCATCTCCCCGTGAGCAGAGTGGCCAACCTCTCCCGCACCCTCCGCGACCTGAAGGAGGTGGGGCTGTGGGTGGCCGGCGCCGATGCGGCCGGGGAACTCCCCTATTATGAGGCTGACCTGGCAGGGCCCCTCGCCCTGGTGATCGGTGGGGAAGGAAAGGGCCTGGGGCACCTGGCGGATGATTGCGATTTTTTGGTACGGATCCCGATGGCCGGAAAAACCGGGTCGCTTAACGCTGCAGTGGCGGGTTCCATTCTTCTCTTTGAAGCGATGCGCCAGCGGGCCCTGCGGTCGGCCGGGACGGAGTGAGTGCGGGAGAGGGTTAACAGTTGGACGGTATCTTGCTTGTGGACGGTTACAATGTTATCAGCTCCTGGCCTGAATTTAAGGACTTAAAAGAGGCCGAGCTGGCTCATGCGCGCGACCGGCTGATCGCCATCTTGAGCGAATTCCGTGCCTTCTGCGGGATGCGGGTGATCGTTGTCTTCGATGCCCATCAGGTAAAGGGCGGCACTGAGCAATGTGAGCAGTGTCAGGGGATTGAGGTGGTCTACACCAAGGAGGGAGAGACGGCCGACAACTGGATCGAGAAGTTCGCTGCCCGCCAGCGCCGAGAGGGGACACCGGGAAAGCCGCCTCTCTTCGTTGTTACCTATGACTGGTTGGAGCAAAGGATTATTTCTGCGCAGGGCGCCTACCGGATCACCCCAGAAGAGCTGCGGCGTGAGATCCAGAGGGCCAAAGAAGAGGGAAAAGGTTTTTTTCAGGAAGCGTGTGATCGGATTCCCCTCGACTACCGCCTCCCGGACTCCGCAAAAAAGCTGTTTGAAAACTGGCGCAGGCGCAAAACCCCCGGCTGAAGGCTGTTCCGGCGCCGCAAGATTCCAGTGGACAAACAGATCTGGGATTGCCACCAGAACCAGCAAGGGCGACAATATCACAAAACTGCAGCCGCTGAAGCGGTTGACTTGGGACGGGTTTTTATCGTATAATTTCTTGTGTGTGCGGACAAGCCGAGATTCTTCAAGCCTTCGGAAAATCCCTGTTGAATTGAGAATCATGAATCTACCTTTTTGTGCCTCCGAATCAATTGCTGAAGAGATAAGTGAGAGAGGTGTGCCTAATGTGTGTTTTTGGGCTTGAAAGCACCGCGGTGGAATTTAGCATTTCGACTTTGTAAAAAACATGTTACTCCTTTAGGAGAACTGTTGCAGCAGCGTAGTTTTTACCCCTAAAATCTCCTGGGAGGCGATGTTGTTAATGTCTACCCTCGCGCGGCAAGAGGCAAGTGAAGCTTTTCAATGTATGTCTGATGAGGACATTGTGGAGCTGGCCAAAGATGGTCGCGACGTCGCACTTGAGCACCTGATCAACAAGTACAAGAATTTTGTAAGGGCTAAAGCGAGGTCTTATTTCCTAATAGGTGCGGACCGCGAGGATATTATTCAAGAGGGGATGATCGGGCTTTTTAAGGCGATTCGGGATTTCCGGGGTGACAAGCTCTCTTCGTTTAGGGCATTTGCGGAATTGTGCATCACGAGACAGATAATCACCGCTATTAAGACGGCAACATGCCAGAAGCATATACCGCTTAATTCTTATATTTCTTTGAATAAGCCGATCTATGATGAGGATTCCGACCGTACCCTGATGGATGTGATCTCCGGCTCCAAGATCAGCGATCCGGAGGAGCTGATCATCAGCCAGGAGGAGTTCGACGATATTGAAGGAAAGATGCGGGAGATCCTGAGTTCCCTGGAATGGAAGGTTCTCATGTCCTACCTGGAGGGCAAATCGTACCAGGAGATGGCGATGGATTTAAACAGGCATGTCAAGTCTATCGACAATGCCCTGCAGAGGGTAAAGCGCAAACTGGAGCGCTATCTGGAAAAGCGTGAACATTAAAGAATCTTGATCTTCTGAGATTTCCCTTGTATAATATGTAGTGTCTAAAGGAGATATCTGAAAAGCGGGCCGACGTAGCTCAACTGGCAGAGCGGCTGACTTGTAATCAGCAGGTTTAGGGGTTCAAGTCCCCTCGTCGGCTCCAGGGAGAAAAGATGTGGAGAGGTACCCGAGTGGTCAAAGGGAGCAGACTGTAAATCTGCCGGCGCAGCCTTCGCAGGTTCGAATCCTGCCCTCTCCACCATATCGCGGGGTAGAGCAGCTGGTAGCTCGTCGGGCTCATAACCCGAAGGTTGCCGGTTCGAATCCGGTCCCCGCAACCACGCCCACATAGCTCAGCGGGTAGAGCGTCGCCTTGGTAAGGCGGAGGTCACCGGTTCAAGCCCGGTTGTGGGCTCCAGGAGAAATTAAGCCCTGCAAGGAAAGAGCAGGGCTTAATTTATTTTGCGTTCGGATGCTGCCGGCGGCCGGACGCTTGTTGGATTCCTTGGGGGAAATCGGTTGCAACAGGGATGCCCGCGCATCATTGCCAAGTGGGCCAGCATTAACAATTAAAACCATTCTGCATAAATTATATTATCAGTTCGGCTCAGAATTGCATGAGAGGGGGGAGTCAGGTGAGCTGGAAAAGAGATAACAACAATGATCAGGAATGCAATTGCTGCATCAGGATAGAAGAGAGTTTTGTCTTGATAGTCTGCGGCGAACTGGATCCTAATCAGTTAAGGGAGAACTTGAAAACCTTTATCGAAATGCGCGACAACAAGGTTATGGCAAACGTGAAGGACGAATAAAGGAAAGACGGGGCCCCCCGGATTCCCGGGGGGCTTTGCCCCTTTGGTTTTAATGTAGTAAGCCCTGCCGTCAATCTCGACTTTGGCGAAGTTCATCCTTT
The DNA here is from genome assembly GCF_000305935.1 of Thermacetogenium phaeum DSM 12270. Lineage (NCBI taxonomy): Bacteria > Bacillati > Bacillota > Clostridia > Thermoanaerobacterales > Thermoanaerobacteraceae > Thermacetogenium > Thermacetogenium phaeum. The sequence continues at coordinate 521,147 of NC_018870.1, forward strand.
CACCTGCACCCCCGCTGGTCAGCGCCATACGGTGTCGCATCTATCTATCGGTTTAGGTGTTGCTGCCTGCAGGGATGGCCACCGGGTCCGCTTTTATAGCGCCCCGGCTCTCGCAACAGAGTTGTTTTTTCACTTCTTTAACAACTGAGTGGTATGAACCCCGTATTCCGATGATAGCTGTGAGAGGGTTTTCTCCTCTTTGAGAATCTCCAGTACGCTCTTGCTTTTGAATTCCGGCGAATATTATTTGCGAACAAACATTTGGTTCTAAAAAACCCTTTCTCGCTGTCTAAAATCTTGGGTCCGTTATATGGCGAAGAACCATTTTTTTATTAAATTTTTTTGTTGACAGGAGGAAAACGAGATTTTTTGTCGAAAGCGTTCAACATAAACATTGGAATAAGTTGCTAAAGAGGGAGAGGAGTGTTTTTAACTACAGTGCTGGCACAGAAATTGCAATCAATCAATCAATCAATCAATCAATCAATCAATCAATCAATCAATCCCTGTTGATAACAAACTTGGAGTAGATTTTTATAGAGGTTTGTTTTGTTTTCTTAAGGGTACAATTCCAGGAGTGACTCCTGAGATTCCTGGTGTTGTGCCTTTTTGTATTTTCTGATGATTTCAAGTTGATCAATGACATTTACGGTTACTGCGTGGGAGACGCAGTGTGTGCAGAGTAGTGGCTGCTACGGACAGGGCTAATATTTAGGGAGCCGGCGCGTGCTGGTGAGTACGGCAAAGGTTTTGTTGTGGTGGCAGACGAGGTATGGAGCAGCAGACGAAGGCTATTGACGAGAGCCGCCGAACTGTTCACGATCGAGCAGGACATGAAGGCGGTAAACGCTGGAGCACAGGAGATAGTTGATAATTCCGCCCAGATTGCTGCTGCTCTAGATCAGGCGCGCAAAGGAGTGGAACAGATTGCTACGGCTGCTCAAGAAGCTGCTTCAGCCTCAGAAGAAGCTGCTGCTGCGGCACGCCAGCAGGCTGCGGGCGCAGGAGAACTTGAGCGTGCGATTGAAGAGATAGCGGCGATGGCTGACGAACTGCAGCAGTTGTAGGAGGGGGCCCTGATGTCAGACGAAAAGAGGCAACTGGTTTGCTTTTATCTTGGTAAAGAGAAATACGGTGTTAACATTGATTTTGTGCAGGAGATCATCAGGATGCCTGTGCTCATGAAGGCTCCCCTCACACCTCCCCACATCGAAGGGTTGGCCAACCTGAGGGGCACGATCCTGACGGTAGTCAACGGTAGGGTTCGCTTTGGGATCGAGCGTCGTGAATTTGACGAATCCAACCGGGTCATCGTCCTCGACTATCAGGGAAAGAGACTTGGCTTTATTGTTGACCGTGTTTCCGATGTAGTCACTGTTTCTGAAGAGGACATCGAAAAGAAAGAAACAGGTCGCGGCGAATTTGTTGAAGGTGTGGCGAAGGTCACCGAAGAAGGCTCACTTGTCCTCATCGTCAATGTGGAGAAGCTTTTCCCGAGGGTAGCGAGGAAGTCTGCTGCAGCGGCAAGTCACCGCACTTTTGCTGCTGATGATAATGGGAAAACAAAGGAGCAAGAAGAAGAGAGCCAGCTTGTCAGCTTTCGGGTAGGCAAAGAAGAATTTGCTCTTGAAATTGTCGATGTGCAGGAGATCGTTTATCTTCCGGAAGAGATCAGCCAGGTTCCTGGTGCGCCTTACTACTGTGAGGGGCTTGCTTCATTGAGGGGTAAGCTACTTCCCATTATCCGTTTAGGGAGCATCCTTGGGACTGGGGAAGAAGAATTTGACGAGCGGGCTCGGGTGGTGGTGGTCAACATTGTTAGGGGAGGCAGGCGGCTCACAGCCGGGCTTGCTGTAGACGGTGTTTCTGAGGTGCTGCGTGTGCCCAAGAGGTTTATCGAGCCTGTTCCGGCGCTTTTAAGGACGCGAGAGGCGGAGTTTCTTGCTGGAATTTGCAACATTGACAGCAGTAGGCTGGTGCACGTTCTCGATGCAGGTAAACTGTTCAGCGATGCAGACTACGAAGCCTTGCTTTACGAGCAAGGGGATGAGGAAGAAGATAAGGGCACTTTGGATCTCAGGGATGAAGAGGAGCAGTATGTCACCTTTCAGCTTGACGCTCAAGAGTATGGAGCACCGATCTCTCAGGTTCAGGAGATCATCAGGGTTCCCCAGATATTTGCAGTTCCCCGGGCTCCGGAGTTTGTGGACGGGGTCATCAACATCAGGGGTGAGATTGTCCCTGTAGTTGACCTCAGGAAGCGGTTTGGTCTGGAAGAGCGGGGACTTAGTGAAGTGAACAGGATCATTGTTGTTGACCTTGGGAATGCGAGGACAGGGTTGATTGTTGACGCAGTGCGCGAGGTTCTGGGTCTTTCGCGGGGTGATATCGAGCAGGTCTCTGAAGTTTTTGTTGAGTCAGGCAAGGCCAGCTTTTTGAGCGGGATCGGCAAGGTGCATCAGGGTGAGCGGATCCTGATCCTGCTCGATCTTTTGCGGCTGCTCAGCAGAGAAGAAAGAGATGAGTTGAAGCATTTCAGCAGCGAAGTCGAACAAGAGAGTAGGGAGGAACTCACCGGGCCTGGACAGTTCAGCGGTGAAGCTGGCGAGGAAGTCGAAGAAGGGAGTGAGCCGGGGCCATCTACTGATGAAGAAGACCAGGGTCCTGGTTGTTGATGATTCGGCACTGATGCGCAAGTATATCAAGCGGATCTTGGAAGAGGACCCTCGCCTTGAGGTAGTCGATGCTGCAAGAGACGGGGAGTTAGGGCAGCGGCGCGGGCCAATATCGAGAGATCCCTTCTGTGGAGGTAACCATTCGGAGCCTTCGGCAGTTTGCGAGTGATGATCAGATTATCGGGGTCATGCTCACCGGGATGGGTGATGACGGAGTAGAGGAGATGGTCGAGATCAAAAGAGGAGGCGGCTACACGATCGCCGAGTCTGAGGAGACCGCAGTTGTTGGGGGGATGCCCCGCAAGCTCGCGAAGCGTGGTGGTGCAGACGTTTTAGCACCGGCTTATGAGATTCCAGAACTGATCTTTGACGCTGTGGAGGGAAGAAGCCTTGGAAGAACTCAGCCGTCTGATTGAATTGCTCAACAGTGAGGACGAGCTGGAGAGGCTGCGTGCGGCAGAAGAATTAGGTGACCACACTTCATCAGAGGCTGTTTTATCGCTGGTATCCTGTCTTGAAAAAGACGAGAGCCGTTTTGTCCAGGAAGCCTGTGTAGCTTCTCTCTGCCGGATCGGCACAGAAGAGGTGGCTGAAGAAGTAGCGAAACTTTTGCGGAGCAGTAATCCTTATGTCCGCAACGCTGCTTCAGAGATCCTCCAGCTTCTGGGGGACAGAGCAGAGCGTGTGATTGAGCTTCTCCTTCGGGATCCTGCCCCTGATGTACGTGCACTTGCAGTGAGGGTTGTGGGAGAAGGGCTGTTTTCTAGTGCTTCTGCGTTGCTTCGTTCGGTTGTGCTAAATGACCCGGACGTAAACGTAGTTGCCAGTGCTGCCGAGTATTTAGGTGAAATTGGCGGTTCTCGTGAAGACCAGGATGCGCTCAATGCGGCGCGGGCGCGCTTTTCGGATCCTTTCCTTGAGTTTGCCGTAGAAACTGCAGTCCGGAAGATGGAGGAGTAGAAGTTGGTGAACAGGCCTTTTTTTTCGATCTTCGGTGAAGAGTTTGCCCGGCTTACAGATTACATCTACCGCAGGACGGGTATCTTTTACGATGAGAACAAGCGCTACTATGTGGAAAAGCGCGTCTTCGACCGGATGAAGGCTACGGGCCACGAAAAATTCCGGGACTACTTCCTCTACCTTCGCTGCGATGCTTCTGGGGAAGAGTTTCAGAGGCTGGTGAATGCGCTTACAGTAAACGAGACTTACTTTTTCAGGGAGTACGACCAGTTGAAGTGTTTTGCGGAAGAGGCGCTCCTGGAAATGCTTAAGGATAAGGGTGGCAGACAGCGGGTGGATTTATTTTCCTTGGGCACTCCGAATCGATGAGCAGGATCGCTCCCATATTTCGAATCCGCAAGTTTAAGAACGCCATTATTTATCAGAAGTGAGGGGGAGTGCAGTGGGAAAGAAGATCCTTGTTATTGATGATTCTTCGACGGTGCGCAGTTACTACCGGAAGCTTCTCGAAGCCAACGGTTTTATCGTAACCGAAGCGCTCAACGCCTATGAAGGCATTGAAAAGGCCTTAGAAGAAGAATTCGACCTTTACCTTGTGGACATCAACATGCCTAAGGGTACCGGTGTCGACTTTCTCAGGGAAGTTCGGTCTAATCCAGAGTTGGTTGCCGTACCTGCTGCCGTTATTTCCGCTGAAAGAGAAGAAAAAGACGTGGAGTTGAGCCTTTCTGCTGGGGCGAACGTTCATTTCGCTAAGCCTTTGAAGCCGGAGACCTTGCTGGAAATCGGCCGGATTCTGACTGGGGAGGTCGCAACAAGTGGATGATGTCTTAGGCGATCTTGTGGAGGGATTTCACGAAGAAGCCAGCGAACTGCTGGAGGACTTGACCGACCTGATTCTTGCCTTAGAGGAGGATCCGGGGAACAAGGAAGCTGCTGAGGAACTTTTCCGGAAGGCGCACACATTAAAGGGTGCTGCTGGTCTTGTTGGGGCGTCTCGAGTCTCTGAGGTGACCCACATCCTTGAGGAAGTGTTGGAGGATATAGCTGCCGGGAAAAAGGTTTTCAGGGCCGAGGTTGCCGACCTTTTGCTTCAGGGTTTTGACTATGTGAAGGAGCTGGTGGAGACCTTTGCTGCTGGAAAAACGGCAGATGAAGAGAAGCATAAGCACCTCCTGGAGGCGCTTTTAACCTTGAAGGAAGGTGAGAAAAGTTCGGATGGTGGGCAAACCAGTTCTCCGGACAGTATCGGTAACGATTTTTTGCTAAAGCTTGCACCTCAGGCCTGGGCGAAAATTCTCGATGTTTTGGAAGAAGAAAAGAAGAGCGTTTACCAAGTCGTTTTGAAGTTTGACCCAGAGCTTTTCTTTACTGGCCAGGATCCCTTACTTATCATCGATGACTTTCTCAAGGCCGGGGATGTGATCGAGTTTGTTTGCCACGCAGAAGAGTTACCCCCTCTGGATGAAATCGAACCTGAGCGGATCTACACTTGGTTTGAAATTTACTTAGGAGCCCCGTCTGGTGTGCTCTCTGAGTTGGAAGATTTTGTTGAGTTTCTCGACCCCCAACTCAACTTTGTGCTCATTCGGGAACCGAATTACGAAAGCCTTTTGTCTTCCCTTAGCCTGGACGCGACAGTGTGCCGGGATCTGAGAAATGTGGCCGGATCTCGTCTTGGTAACATCAAAAAACTCTTGACTGCAATCCACCGCGTCTTGGTTCTGAGACCCGGTGCTGAAGAAACACCGGCTCTTTCCAACCTAGCCGCTCTCTTGAAGGAAGAGTGTCTCGAGACGGCTTTGGAGACGCACGGTCATGAGAGGCTTCGGTGCGTAGTATTTGCCCTGTGTGTTTTTGCCTGGATGCTTTCGGGGTGTGTCAGCTCTGGGCTGGACGGCGAGTCGGAAAAGAACGTGGAGGAGACCTTGAAAGATCTGTGTCGGAGTTTAGAGCTTCTGCTTGGAGAGCAGGCCGAGGGCAAGGATTTCTCCGGGGAAGCCAAGCCAAAAGACAGCTTTCCGAAAGAAAGAAAAAAAGTTTTGAAAGAGATCCTGCGCCAGCAAAAGATTTATCTTGCTTTGAACCGGAGTAGCAAAGATCGCTTTGGGCCTTCATTGTTCCGGGTGATTTCCTGCATTGCCTTGGCCCTCGGCTGTAGTGATGTAGCAGAGCGTGTTCAGCTTTTTTCGGACCTTGAGTGGGATGCGTGCCTGGATGTATTGAACCACTTGGAAGCCCTGGTGGGTGGTGAAGAAGAAGGAGAGGCCCGGGCGGCTGCTGAACCCGGCAGTTCTTCGAGCGCCGTGATCCAAGCCCCGGTTCAGGCTCACCAGCCTAAGGGCCGGGCCAAGAAGTACCTTCGAATTGAGGAAAGTCGTGTTGAGAAGCTTTTCGAGTTGGCAGGAGAATTGGTGGTTGCCAAGAACAGTCTACCGTATCTGGTGCGCAAGCTTGAGCTTCACTGGGGGATTCCCGATGCGGCCAGGGAACTGAAAGAAAGGTATCAGGCACTTGAGCAGATCAGTCGTGAGCTGCAGGATTTAGCGATGGAATTCCGGCTTCTTCCTGTATCGCAGATATTTCAGCGGTTCCCGCGTTTTGTGCGTGATGTCAGTAGGAGCTTAGGCAAGCAGGTGCGGCTGGTTATCGAAGGGGAGGAGACACATTTTGACAAGACGGTGCTGGAGAAGATCTACGAGCCCTTGGTTCACCTTGTGCGCAACTCTTTGGATCACGGTATTGAGCCCTCGGAGGAGAGGGTCCGTCTTGGGAAGGAAGCGGAAGGGAGGCTTGTGCTGCGGGCTGGTCGTGAAGGGCACTTTGTGTTCATTGAAGTGTCAGATGACGGGAGGGGAATCGATCCTGGGCGCATCAGAGATGCTGCTGTAGAAAAGGGATTGCTCAGCGAGCAGGCAGCAAGTCAGCTTTCCGATGACGAGGTCGTCCAGCTTATCTTTCACCCTGGTTTCTCGACTGCGAAAAAAGCAAATGAGCTTTCTGGCCGCGGAGTCGGGATGGATGTTGTCAAAGACGTGGCCGAGCAGTTAGGGGGCAGTGTGCAGCTCAGCAACTCTCCTGGTTCTGGGTTGACAGTGCGTTTGACTTTTCCTCTCACTTTGGCGACGACCAAGGTTTTAGTTGTTCGGGCTGGTGGTGGAATTTATGGGCTTCCCCTTGAAGGTGTTGAAGAAGTTCTCCGGGTTCAGACCGATCAGTTCCAGCTTCTTGGTGGAAAAGAAGCGGTTTACCTTCGGGGCAGAACGGTTCCTGTGGTTCGGCTGAGGGAGTTGTTAGGGCTGACGGGAGATTCTTCTGGGGAATTTAGCTATGTTGTAGTCTTGAAAGTTGGGGTAGGTCTTGTGGTCGATGATTTTGAAAACGAGCTTGACGTACTTTTGAAGCCGCTTCCGGGGGAGCTTGGAGGTGTGAATCTTTATGCGGGGGGTTCACTCCTTCCCGACGGTAGCATTCTGCTTGTGCTCAACCCTGAAGAATTGCTGGCAGGGGGGGGAACTAGTTCATGCCTGTTGTTAGAAGCGGAGACACTTTAGTTTTCACTGGCAGCCTCACTGTGGAGGATGCTGGGGAAGTAAAACAAAAGTTGCAGGAGTTGAAGGGGGCAACGGAGCCGCGCCTCGATCTGAGCGGGCTCGAGCGCTTCGACTTCAGCATCGCCCAGCTTCTTTTGGCTTTTGTTCGGGAGGTCAAGCTGATTGGTTTTATTCCTCCTTCTGATACCAGGTTGAGCAACATCTTGAGGTTTCTCGGAGTGTGTTAGGTGTTGGATTATCTGGCGGGCTTCATTTCAGGATTGGTCCTCGGAACTGCAGCAGTTTCGCTTGTTTTCCGGAAAAAGAAACCTTTGCAAGAACCCCCTCCACCAACCCCGATTCCGCAGATTGAGGAATCAGCGAAGGAACAGATGGACACGAGAATGCTGGAAGAATTCTTCTTGACGGTAAGAAATGTGGCTGACATTGTGGAAAAAGTGCTGGAAGAAACGCGGGTAGAGATAAGAAAAAGTACTGAGAAGTGGATAGAAGCAGTTGAACAAATGGTAGGAAGCTCTCGTGAAGGAATTGCTCAACTGAAGACAACCATTGCAGCAATTGTTTCTCGTGAGGAGGAAAAAACCGAGGATCTTTTAGAAAGAAGCCGAGATTCTGCTTCTCAGATCGTAGATACCAGCAGGGCTGCTGTCAGAAGGTTTACAGAGTGCAGTGAACAGTTTCTGGGGATAATCCAGGAGCTTCAGGAGAGCCGTTTCCGGGACTTCAAGCTGCAGATTGAGGGTGTTCTTCGACAGTCGAATATCCTCGCTTTGAACGCCGGTATTGAGGCTGCGCGGTTGGGAGCAGCAGGACGCGGCTTGGGGGTCATTGCTGGGGAGATTCAAAAATTAAACAAAATGGTTGATGAATCCCTTGATGCCATTGGGGATTTGGTGGATTCGTTGGAGTCGCAGCTGCTGGAGTTTTCCAAGACCCTTGAGGTGGTTGCTCAGGATTCGGTTAAGGCGATCGAGTATGGTGAGAGGGTGCTGGAGGCCAGTCTTGCTGAGCTCGACCGCAAGGTTGACAGCATTGCTTCTGCTCTTTCTGGGGTTGGTGGGAGGCTGGACGAGGTTGCTGGAAACCTGGGAGCAGTTGTTGAAGTGTTCCAGTATCAGGACATAGTTTCTCAGAAGCTGGGGAACATGCAGGGGGTTGTTAGGGAGTTGAGCGAGGTGCTCGATAAAGCGGTAACTTCGCTTTCCAGAAGCGAATTTGCAAACGTGCGGGAAGAACTCCTTAGTCGGATTCAGAAGCTCTACACGACCCAGAGTGAGCGGAGGCACCACGAGGATGCGACAGGTCAAAAGTGTGTTGACGAAAAGCGGGTAGGTCAGGTTATTTCCGAACTTGGAGAGAATGTCGAGCTTTTTTGAGTAGGGGTTGAAGCAAGAGAGGGAGGTGGCTTCGTGAGCAGGCGAGTGCTGGCAGTTGACGATTCAGCCACAGTGAGGTCAAGCCTCAAGCTCGTCTTGCAGGAAGCGGGTTGCGATTTGGTTTTAGCTGCGGATGGTGAAGAAGCTCTGAACAAGATAAAAAGGTCAAAAGAGAAGTTTCACCTGATCATTACCGACCTGAACATGCCGAAGATGAACGGGATCGAGCTGATCAAAGCGGTGCGTTCACTGCCGGATTACCGTTTCGTTCCGATCCTGATGTTGACGACCGAGTCCCAAGCTGACAAGAAACTGGAGGGGAAGAAGGCAGGAGCTACCGGCTGGATCGTCAAGCCGTTTACTCCCGAGCAACTCATCGGGGTGATTCAAAAGGTTCTAAGATAGCAAGGAATCCAAACATATGTTGGGCTCTTAAATTTTTAAAAGAACTGTCTTGACAATAGGGCCACCTCTGCGGCTCCGACAGAGGAACGAAAAAAGGTTTTATCCTTTAAGCTCTAAAGATAAAGAGCAAGTTAAACTTTCTCCTGCCCAAAGGATTTCTGATTTGTTGAATTACCAACGGCAGGAATAATGCCAAACTTTGTCCAATTATAATATTATTTGGCGTTAAACTCCACCAGGAAAGCCCGTCCGCTCAAGGATGAGAATTTTAAATAATGCATATTACCGAGAGCCTAGAGGGGGTAATCATAATGCTATATAATACCAGATATCACAGAATAACCCATGGGGGGGGGGGGGCATTATTTGACAACCAAACCAATTTTCAGAAAAAATGTATAATCATCTCCATCCGTGTGTTTTTACCTCCATGAGTTTCAGGCCTTCCTCGTAATTTCCTGATTTCCCCTGGAAACCGAAGAGGTTTTTTCATTTGAGGTTATTTCTTGACCGTTGAATTTAAAAAATTAAAAGAAAGCCGGCGGGTGACCCTGCAGAGGGTTTCACAGCCACGGCATTGCCTCGCCTGATAGGCTTTATCTCTGCTTTCGCCGCAGTTGGCCCGTGCTCCGGCGAACATGGGGTATGCGGCTTGCTGTAGCATGAAATAAGGGATGGTCCGATGGTAAAAAACTGGTAGTTTTCGATCTGGCGGGCGAACTTTACGGCGTGGACATATTCGACGTCCGGGAAATAGTCGGGGATACGCCAGTTACCAGAATACCAGGGCACATTAACCCATGTGTGGGAAGGAGTAATGCTCACCTCAACGGACATCTTCCGAGAAAATGCTTTCTAAGATTCTAAGAAAGGGGGAAAAATCGCTCCGCCGAGCAGGAGCGACCGGTGGTATGAAGGAAAAACTTATGGGAAGCTTGCAAGTGAGGATGACTGTTTTGTTCGGGCTGGTTGTTCTAATCGGGTGCCTTGTCCTGTCGTTGATGAGTGAGAGGCGCACAGAGCAAGCTCTGGAAATAGAGGCTAAGGACGCCATGCTCAAAGTGGCTAAGCAGGCCGCTGAGACCCAGGACAGCAGGATCCAGGCGCGGCTTTGCCTGGTGAAAAGCGTTGCCGCCCAAGATGTTATCCGCGGCAGGTGGGGTGAACGCGAAGCAAAACTGGATGAAAAAATGGCAGCCCTTCGCAGCGAAATGCAAACTGCAGCTGAACTCGGCTTCAAACAGTTCGGCATTGCCGACAGGGATGGGAACACATTCTTTTCCGACGGCGGCAAGGCCAACATCGCCGATCGGGAATACTTTAAGATTGCCCTTAGTGGAGAGACTGCCGTCTCCAGCACGATCGTCAGCAGAGATGATGATTCCGTAGTATTCGCCTATGCAGCACCGATACGCCACTATGCCACCAACGAGATAACCGGTGTACTGGTCGGTCTGGTGGACGCCACCATGTTCAGCAACTTGGTGGCCGACGTTACTTACGCCCGTACCGGTTATGCCTTTGCTGTTGACGGCAACGGCAAGACCATTGCCCATAAGGACATTGAGAGGGTATTGTCCCAGGAAAACCTGATTGAGCAGGCGGGGTCCGACAATTCTCTCCTGGCAGAGGCAGTCTCAAGGATGGCGAGGGGGGAGGAAGGGGTCAGCACATATACATTCCAGGGTCAGGAAAGGATCATGGCCTATGCACCGGTTAAAAGTACCGGCTGGTCACTGGCGGTCACCGCCCCTGCAGCCGAGGTGCTGGAAGAAGTGTCCAGCCTTAAGCATTCACTGCTGACTTTATCTGTGGTAATAATAATCATTGCTCTCTTGCTGACTTACGTAATGGCAAGAACCATTGCCACTCCTCTGATCGTGGTAGAGAAACATCTGGGGCACATAGCGGGTGGTGACTTCACGCAGCTTGTGCCGGAGAAGTTTCTCAATATGAAGGACGAGATAGGGAAGCTGGCCCGGGCGGTGGATGGGATACAGGCCGGCATCAGGCCGCTTTTATCGGACCTCAAAGATAGCGCCAAAATCCTGTCCGGCAATTCAGAAAATCTAAGCGCTGCCTCAGAAGAGATCGCCTCCTCCTCCAGTGAAGCGGCCAAAGCCATTGAGCAGGTGGCTGCAGGTGCCTCAGAACAGGCGGAGCATCTGCAGGAGATCCTCAAGCTTACAGAAAACATAGCCCATCATCTGGAGAACGTAGAAAACGAACTCGGCAACGTCAAGGACGGCAGCGAAGAGGCCTCCAGGCTGGCCGGAGTGGGCAAGAAAGAGTTGGACGTTCTTATCGCCTCCATCAACGGCGTGCATGAAGCCTTCAAAGGTGTCGTCGAGAAGCTGACCGTCTTAAGCAACTCCGTCAATCAGGTCGGTGAAATACTGGAAGTGATCAACAGTATAGCCGACCAGACGAATCTCCTGGCCTTGAACGCCGCCATTGAAGCGGCGCGTGCCGGGGAAGCCGGCCGCGGTTTCGCCGTTGTGGCGGAGGAGGTCCGTAAGCTGGCCGAAGAATCCCGCGCTTCTTCAGAAAAGATCAAGGGCCTGCTGGGCACCATTGCGGCTGAGACAAATGAAGTGGTGAACACGTCGGAGAGCGTCGACAAACAGGTTGTCGAGCAATTGGAGAGTGTGAACAACACGGTCAGGTCCTTTGATGATATCCTGGCTTCGGTTGCGGCAATAATGCCGAAGATCGAAGAAACTTACCGCCATATGGACTTGACCCTCAGGGCCAAGGACACGATACTGGATCGAGTTCAGAGCATCAGTGCGGTATCAGAGGAGACATCGGCTTCGGCCCAGCAGATATCGGCCTCGGCTGAAGAACTGTCGGCTTCCACCGAAGAGATAGCGGCTAACGCCCAGGAAGTATTAAAAGTGGCCAAAAACCTGGAAGAGCAGGTGGAGCGCTTTAAGATATGAGAATAGAATCGCAATTTTTTCGGGTGAATGGCCGTTAAATCACCGAAGTGCCCATGATTCTGGGGTCGGTCAGCAGTCTCCCTCCTGGATTTGGTGAGGGTGAATTTTGCCTCGTTGCCCTTTTTTGACTGCTGTGATAATATTATCAATCCTGTTGTTGCGGTGGTAAGAGAAGCGGGATGGAAGCGGCTACAAAAAAATTTTTTCTAGCCTGGCAGGAGAATTGTTTGGGCACGGCAAAATAAATAAATAAAAAGGAATAAATCCATATCCGGACAGGTGGCCTTTAGCAATAAAGGCTGAAAAGGGAAACCGGTGCGAATCCGGTGCGATCGCGTCACTGTGAGGGGAAGCCCCCCTGCAAGGTGCCACTGTCCGACACTTGATATCCCGCGGAGGGCCGGAGCCGGCTCAAGAAGGCATCCGCTCCCGACTGCAGAAGGGGATATTGGGTGCTGGATGGGAAGGCGCAGGGTGGGAATGCACCCGAGCCAGGAAACCTGCCTGTACCGGGGACACCGATGTCCTACGCTAGATAGGGAGGTTGTCCGCTTGCTCACCCGTTTTTGGTGGCTGCAGCCCCGGTCTTGTGTAGGCCGGGGTTTTCAATTTGGGGTTGTGGTGGCATGTTCGGAATAACGGCTGGAGGAACGCTTCTGCTGGCAGTTGGGCTGGATCTCTTGATCGGTGACCCGGAGAGCCGGTTCCACCCGGTGGCCCTGCTGGGAAAAGCGATCGCCGGATTGGAGGGTCTTCTGTATAGGGATGCCGCTTCTAGCGCTAGCCGGCGCCTGGCGGGTGCCGTTCTCGTTCTGGTCAGCGCTGCGCCTGTTTGCATCATCAGCTCACTTTTGCTGGCCCTTCTGGAGAGAGAGAGCCCGCTTCTGGCGGCGGCAGCAGGAGGGTTTTTCCTCTGGAGCACCATTGGAGCGAACAGCCTGAAGCGGGAGGCCCGCCGGGTTCTGGAATTTCTTCAGGATGGCGATCTCCAAGCGGCGCGGGAGCGGCTGGGGCTGATCGTGGGCAGGGATACGGAGCACCTGGATGAGGGGGAGATCACCAGGGCTACAGTGGAAACCGTGGCGGAGAACATTTCCGACGGGGTTATCGCTCCCCTCTTCTACTTCGCCGTCGGTGGGGTTCCCCTGGCCTTGACCTACCGGGTGATCAATACTCTGGATTCCATGGTGGGCTACCGAAACGAGAGGTACCGGGAATTCGGCTGGTTTGCCGCCAGGCTGGACGATGTTGCCAATTTCCTCCCCGCCCGCCTTACCGTACTTCTTCTGGTGGCCGGTGCTTTTCTCCTCGGTTACGACTGGCGCCGCGCCCTGTCCGTCACCTGGAGGGACGGGAGGAAACACGCAAGCCCCAACAGTGGCTATCCGGAAGCGGCGGTGGCAGGCGCCCTGGGCATCCGGCTGGGAGGCCTCAATTACTATCAGGGTATCCCCTCGCTAAGAGCGCATCTGGGGGATCCCCTGCAGCCTCTGGAGAGGTCTCAGATCGCTGCAGCCGTAAGGCTGGTCGACGCTGTGCTGTTCCTGTTTCTGTTCCTCTATTATGCCCTCTTCCTGCTTGCCGGCGGAAGCAACATCTTTCCCGGAGGGGGTTGGCGATGATCTTGCAGGGAACTGCCCTGATGCCGGGTTCCTGCGGGGAGCTGGTGCAGGGTACGCTACAAGGGGTTAATTTCCTGGTGACCTGTCCGGTCAACTGGTTCAGCAGGGTTACCGTTCATGTCGGCCCCTCGCTCAGGGATGCTTATCCGGCAGGGCGCTCGAAAACGGCACGGGCGGTGCGGAAGCTGCTCGACTGGTGTGGCTGCGAGGATTTCGGGGCGGTGATTGAGGTTGCCTCCACTATCCCTGTGGGCAAAGGGATGGCCAGCAGCACCGCCGACCTGGCTGCCGGCTGTTATGCCGTGGCAGCGGCCCTGGGGATCCGGCCGGATCCAGCTTTAATAGCCCGGATTGCCCTCTCCATCGAGCCCTCCGACGGGACGTTCCTGCCCGGCATCGCTCTCTTTGACCACGTCAGGGGGCGGCTTCGTGAGGGGCTGGGAAACCCCCTTTCCTTGGGCATCCTAGTTCTCGACTTTGGTGGCCGGGTGGATACCCTGGGGTTCAACAGGCGCCCGGACTTGCGTGATTTGAACAGGGAGAACGAGCCCCAGGTGGAGCGCGCTTTGGATCTCGTCCGGCAGGGGCTGCTTCAAGGGGACCCGGTTCTTCTGGGACAGGGGGCAACGATGAGCACTCTGGCACACCAGAGGATTCTCCCCAAGCCCCGCCTTGAAGAGCTGATCGATTTTGCCGGCAGGCTGGGCGCCTATGGTGTCAATGTGGCCCACAGCGGCACCGTGGCCGGGGTGCTGGTGGCGCCGGGGATGGAAAGGGACTGCGGTTTCACCTGCAGGATCCTTGAACGCTTTCCGGAGTTGAAGGCCTGCTACCCCCTACGCCTGGTAGGGGGAGGGCCGCGCTTTCCGGGGAAAATCTCCGGCCGGAGGGGAGGTGGGTGCCGTGCAGAGGCATCAACACGGGGGTGACCTGACTCTGATGGCGGGGCGGTACGGAAGGCGCCCGGAGGATTTCCTGGATTTCAGCGTCAATGTCAACCCTTTAGGCCCTTCGCCGGGGGTTGCCTCCCTGCTGCGGGACGGGCTAAAGTACGCCACCGTTTACCCGGAGCCGGGTTGCCGGTCTTTAAAAGAAAGGTATGCCCCCTTTTTCGGGGTTCGGCCGGAGCAGCTGATCTTCACCAACGGCGCCGTGGAGCTCATCTATCTGGTTTTCATCGCCCTCCGACCGCGCACCGTGCTCATCCCTGCCCCGACCTTTCGGGAGTATGAGCTGGCGGCCAGAGCCTGGGGAGGGCGACTGAAAATGCTCCGGTTGGAGCCGGTCAAGGGGTTCATCCCCGGTACGCAATCCTTGATGCGGGCTGCCCGGGGTGCCGAGCTGGTTTTCCTCTGCAACCCCAACAACCCCACGGGTAGCCTGATCCCGCCGCAGGTTCTGGAGACCTTTCTTGAATTCTGCGAGGCCGAAGGGGTTTTTGCCGTGGTCGATGAATCGTTTCTGCTTTTTCACCCCCGCTGGCGGGAGCTGACCGCAGGGACGGCGGCCGCTGCCAGCAGGCGGCTTCTCGTTCTGCAGTCCCTGACGAAGTTCTTTGCCATACCGGGACTGCGCCTCGGCTGCGGCATCGCCCATCCCGAGACCATCTCTCTTCTGGCGCGGTTCCATCCCCCCTGGCAGGTCAACGGCCTTGCCCAGGCTGCGGCTCTGGCCGCTTTGCAGGATGAAGGGTATGCCTTCCGATCGCGCCACTTAGTCGAAGAGGAGAGGTCGCGGCTGGCGGCCGCCCTCTCGGCCCTGCCGGGGATCCGGGTTTATTCCTCAGAAGCAAGCTATCTCCTGATAGAGCTGGCTTCACCCCTTTCGGCGCCCTTTGTTGCCGAAAGGCTCGCCCAAAGGGGGATCCTGGTGCGGGACTGCAGCAACTTTGCCTTTTTGGATGAACGCTTCATCAGGGTGGCCGTCAAGGGGCGCCGGGAAAACGAACTGCTGGTTCGGGAGCTGGCAGGGCTGCTGGCGGGGGTGTTCAAAACATGAGATCCGTGCCCCTGTCGGCACCGTCCAGAAAAGGACGATGTTCCTGTTTTTTGGGATGAGGCCGCCATGTTGCCTTTGGTAAGTGCCGATGCCCTAAGTTGCACCTGCTGCGAGAAGAGGCGGCCTGATAAAGCCCCGGAAGCGAGGACTCGGAAACGATTCCGCAGCGGCCTGCTGCCTGCCGGGGATAGGGAGGTGGTTTTTATGATTGTCCGCCGCATCGTTTTGTAGGGGTTGTTGATGTTGGCCTTGAGGCCTGTTCACAGGAGGCGGGTTGTAAGGGCTGGAGATGGTAAAAAACTAGGGGGGAGTGAGCTTCGTGCTTTTCCGGAGGTGTTTAAGAAAGGCGGTATTCCGGCGGCCGAAGAAGCCGATCCTGGTAGCGCTTTTGGTCGTGGTTTTGCTGCAGGCACCTGCTGCTGCCTATGCCATGCACATCATGGAAGGATTTTTGCCGGCAAAGTGGTGCCTTTTCTGGTGGCTTCTCACGATTCCCTTTATCCTGGTCGGGATGTTCTCCATTTCAAAAACGGTAGAGCGGCACCCGCAGTTGAAGATGCTGTTGGGGGTGGCGGGGGCCTTTGCCTTTGTGCTGTCCGCCCTGAAGATCCCTTCGGTGACCGGCAGCTGCTCGCACCCGACGGGCGTCGGCCTCGGGGCGATACTCTTCGGGCCTGCGGCCATGAGCGTTCTGGGGTGCATAGTGCTGCTTTTCCAGGCCCTGCTGCTGGCCCACGGGGGTATCACCACCCTTGGGGCAAACGCCTTTTCCATGGCGGTGGTGGGACCCTTCGTTGCCTATTATATCTATAAGCTCTGCTGCCGGCTGAAGGCACCGCTGTGGCTCGGGGTTTTCCTGGCGGCCATGCTGGGTGACCTCCTGACCTATGTCACCACCTCTTTGCAGCTGGCCCTGGCCTTTCCCGCCCAGGTTGGCGGGTTTACGGCGTCACTGGTGAAGTTTATGGGGATCTTCGCCGTCACCCAGCTGCCCCTGGCTGTCAGCGAGGGGCTCTTGACGGTGGTCGTCTTCAACCTCCTGGCGGCGTACAACAGGCGAGAGCTGAAGGAGCTGTCGGTGCTTGGCGGTGAGAGCAGATTTACGGAAGGAGCCGGAATGCGATGAGGATGAGAAACCTTTTGTTGATCCTCCTGGTGGTACTGCTGGCGGCATTGCCTTTGTGGCTGCAGAGGGGGGCCGAGTTCGGGGGGGCCGACGGTTTGGCGGAGGAGGCCATCGGCGAACTCCGGCCCGGATACGAACCCTGGTTTAAGACCCTTTGGGAGCCTCCCAGCGGGGAGGTGGAAAGCCTCCTCTTCGCCCTGCAGGCGGCACTGGGTGCCGGG
Organism: Thermacetogenium phaeum DSM 12270; assembly: GCF_000305935.1. Taxonomy (NCBI): domain Bacteria; kingdom Bacillati; phylum Bacillota; class Clostridia; order Thermoanaerobacterales; family Thermoanaerobacteraceae; genus Thermacetogenium; species Thermacetogenium phaeum. Next base: position 538,026 of record NC_018870.1, read on the forward strand.
TTCATCGGCTATTACCTCGGTTATGGGAAGGGGAAGAGGGATGCCTCAAACGCAGGGAGAGGGACGGCTCCCGACGAGAAGTCTTTGGATGCCTTCAGGAGAACCTGAGGGAATGGTTGCCTGTAAATCTTTTGGTGGAGGCCACCCGATTCCCGGCGGCATAAGGAGGTAGCGCTTAAGCCTTGCTCAAAATCGACCAGTATGCGTACACCAACCGGTTGGCCGGGATGCACCCGGCGGAGAAGGCCCTTTTGGCCGTCCTGACGCTCGTTGTCGGCCTGGTCTTTTTCACCCCCTTGGTCTCTTTATCGATCATTGCGGTAATGGCCGTGATGACGGTTGTCCGGGCGGGGATACCCTTGCGCTTCTACTGCAAGTTGATGCTGTTGCCATTTGCCTTCCTTGTCCTGGGTGTATTCACCGTGGCTCTGACCGTTGCCGGGGACGGCGCCTCCTTTCTCTGGAGTGTGCGGATCGGAGGTTATGCGGTCGGGGTGACCGCTTCCGGGCTGCAGCAGGCGGGGGAGCTGTTCTTGAAATCGCTCGGGGCGGTCTCCTGCCTCTACTTTTTGTCCCTGACGACGCCTCTGGTGGAGGTGTTGGCCGTACTCCACAGGATGCGCTTCCCCTCCCTGTTGATCGAATTGATGTCCCTTGTTTATCGCTTTATTTTCGTGCTCCTGGAAACCGCCGATAAGATCTACATATCTCAGAGTTCGCGCTGGGGTTACGCCAGTTTAAAGACATCCTATCGTTCTCTGGGGCAGCTCCTGTCCAGTTTGTTCGGGAAGGCTTACTACAATTCTCAAATGCTTTTTTTGGCCCTGTCATCCCGATGCTATACGGGGAAGCTCAACCTGCTGGAAAGGCCGCTGACTTTTTCCAGAAAGAATATGGCGCTGATCGTCCTGCTGCAGATTTTGCTGATCGCCATCGGCCGTCTGGCGCCGGCCGGGATGGGAATCCCATGGAGGTGTACCGGTTGAAGAGTGAAGCCATCCTGGAGACGAAGAACTTGAGTTTCAGTTACTTTGACGGCAACCCGGCTCTGGTCGACCTCAGCATTTCCATCCCTGCCGGGAAGAGGATCGCTTTTCTGGGGCCCAACGGGGCGGGGAAGACCACCCTGTTTCTGCACTTCAACGGCCTGATGAAGCCGGAACGGGGAAAGGTCTACGTGGCGGGGAAGGAGATCCGCTACGATCGCGCCTCCCTTCTGGAGGTGCGCAAAAAAGTGGGGATCGTCTTCCAGGATCCGGACACCCAGTTGTTCTCGGCGAGCGTCAGGCAGGAGGTGGCCTTCGGACCTTTAAACCTCGGGCTGCCCCGGGAGGCCGTGCTGAGGCTGGTGGACAAAGCCATGGAAGAAACGGACATCGGCGACCTGCAGGAGAGGCCGACTCACTTCTTGAGCTACGGCCAGAAGAAGAGGGTGGCCATCGCCGATATCCTGGCCATGCAGCCGCAGGTGCTGATCTGTGATGAGCCCACCGCTTGGCTGGATGCCGTTCATGCCCGCCGGGTGATGGGGATCCTGAGCGACATCAACAGCAGGGGGGTTACCGTGATTATCTCCACCCATGATGTGGATCTTGCCTATTCCTGGGCGGAGTACATCTTTGTGATGAAGGCCGGGAGGGTGATCGGCGAGGGAACGCCTGATCGGGTGTTTGCCGACGGCGATCTCCTCCGGGAGGCGGAGCTGGCCAAACCGTTTGTCGCGGAGGTCTACGAGGAGCTCACGGCCAGGGGATGGGTGAAACCGGACGCCCCGCCGAGGAGTGTGGAGGAGCTCCTGGCCAGGATCCGGGACGGGGATGGCGCCGCCGGCCGGGCTGCTTCCGGCAGCGGTAGGGAATGAGAGAGGGTGCGGCTGATCGCCGGGACCATAGAGGCGGTGAGGTGTTTCGAGGGGGGTGCCCGCCTGAAGCGCTCCGCCCGGTCGCGGAGGCTGTTGCTGAGGTTGGGATGTTAAAAAAAGGCTTGGGGAGGCCTTTTCTTAATTTGACGGATGAGATGGGAGTGGGGCAGATGTTTCTGGAAAGGGAGTGCCCGGTCGGCTACCGCCGGCATGAAGGCAAACTGTTGCGCCGGGGTTATACCACCGGAACCTGTGCGGCCGCTGCCGGCCGCGCTGCAGCTCTGGCCCTGCTCGGGCAGAACCCGGAGCAGGTAACCGTCAGGCTTCCGGGCGGCTCCCTCGTTTCCCTGCGGGTGGGGGGCTGGGAGCGGTTTGCTGACCGTGCCAGAGCCTGGGTGATCAAGGATGCGGGGGATGACCCCGATGTGACCCACGGGGCGCGCATTGAAGCGACCGTCAGATTCTTCCCCGGTGAGGGGGTCGAGGTCCTCGGGGGTTGCGGTGTGGGTGTGGTTACCAGGCCGGGGCTGGCGGTTCAGCCCGGCCGGCCTGCCATCAATCCCGGGCCCCTTCAGATGATCCGGGAAAATGTGGCGGCTGTGCTGCCCTCCGGGTGCGCAGCGGAGGTCGTGATCGCGGTTCCCGATGGGGAGAGGCTGGCCCAGAAGACGATGAACCCCCGGCTGGGGATCGTCGGCGGCATTTCCATTCTGGGCACTACGGGTATCGTGGAACCGATGTCGGAAGAGGCCTTCCGGCAGGCCCTTCTCCCCCAACTGCAGATCGCCCGCAGCGCCGGAATCGGCACCCTGATTTTCACCCCCGGACGCAGTGGGGTGAGGCTGGCGCAGCAGCTCCTCGCTTCCCCTCCCGAGGCCGTCATTCTGACCAGCAATTTTATCGGCTTCTTGCTGGAGGAGTGCCGGCGGCTGGGCTTCCGGAGGGTCGTTCTCTGGGGGCATGTCGGTAAGCTGGCCAAGGTTGCCGCCGGAGTCTTTCAGACGCACAACCGGGTGGCTGACGGAAGGGCTGAGGTTGTGGCCGCCCTGGCAGGCACGCTGGGGGCGGAGGCCTCTCTTCTGTTGCGGATCCTGGAGGCGCCGACTGTGGAGGCCATGGTCGTTCTCCTCAAAGAGGCAGGCCTGCAGGGGGTCTGGAGGCATCTGGCGGAGCGGGCCAGCCGCCGCGCCGTTGACTACGCCAGGGGCGACCTCAGCGTAGGGACGGTTCTCTTTTCCCATAAGGAGGGAGTGCTGGGATGCGACCGGACGGCAATCGCCCTGCTCACAGAGGCCGGCTGGCTGAAGGGGGCTCAGGGCCTGCCGCCGGGAGGGCCGGGCTGCATCTGAGGCCGGGCATCGCTTTGACTCTTGAGCTTTCGGCTGCTGGGCTTGCCTTGAAGGGATGCGTAATCATCGTCAGGAAGGGAATGGTTGCTGTGGCTTGTGTGACTGTAGTGGGGATCGGCCCCGGCAGCAGGGATTACCTTCTTCCGGCTGCATTGGAGGCCGTCAAGGAGGCCGATGTTTTGGTGGGGGGGAGGAATGCCTTGGCCCTCTTTGCCTCGCCGGAAAAGGAGCAGCGCTTGCTGGACCGTAATCTGGAGGGCGCTTTGGATTACATAGCGGCGGCCGCGAAAAAGAAGCGGGTGGCGGTGCTCCTCTCCGGGGATCCCTGTTTTTTCAGCTTGCTTCCCCGTCTGCGGGAGAGGCTGGGTCCGGAGAACCTGCGGGTTATCCCCGGGATCAGCTCTGTACAGCTGGCCTGCGCCCGGATCGGCCTGCCCTGGCACGACCTCCGCTTCGTTAGTGTTCACGGTCGGGGGCTGGAGCAGCTGGAGAGTGTCGGCGATGCCGGGAAAGTGGCGGTCTTGACCGAGGAGCGTTATCCTCCCGCTGCGGTGTGCCGCTTTTTTATGGAGCGGGGGGCTGGTTTTGCTGCCGTCTGGGTATTTACGGACCTGGGGCTGCCCGGGGAATTGATCACCAGGACCGACCTTTCCGGGGGTGCCCGGCTGAAGGGGAGAGGGAACAGCGTCGTCATCCTGCTGCGGGATGAGGACGTTTTTCCCGGTTTTCAGGCGGAAGGCGGCGCCGTTTCGGAGGAGCCTGGCTGTTCTCCGGCAGGAGGGGAAAGGATAGCGGATTACATGGCTTCGCCGGATGACCGCACCGGAGGCACGGCGGCGTCTGGGAGCGGGAGCCCGGCAGCGCCCGGCCGGGAGTGGGCGGATGTGGTCACTCCCGGCCTGCCCGAAGACCTCTTCCTGCGTGGGGAGGCCCCCATCTCTCAGGAAGAGGTGCGCGCCCTGGTCCTGTGTAAGGCAGGCTTGCGGCGGGGGATGGTTGTCTACGAGATCGGAGCGGGGACCGGGAGCTGGACGGTGGAGGTGGCACGCCTGATTGCCCCCGGTTTCGTCTGGGCGGTAGAGAGGGACCCTGTAGCGGCCGGGCTCGTCCGCTCCAACCTGAAAAGGTTCGGACTTTCCAATGCCGCGGTGGTGGAGGGGGAGGCTCCGGCGGCCTGTGCCGGCTTCCCCAAGGCGGACTGCGTTCTGGTCGGTGGGAGCGGCGGTAAGCTGCAGATGATCATCGCGGCGGCCGAAAGCTGGCTGCGCCCCGGAGGGTGCCTGGTTCTCTCGGCGGTGACACCCGATACATTCAGCACCGCCTGGCAGCAGCTTCAGGGCGAGGGATGGGAGCGGCAGGAGGCCGTTCTTTTAAACCTGGCGCGGGTCGTCCCGCGCGGGAGTGCCCGCATCTGGCAGGGGGAGAATCCGGTGTTTCTGCTGAGGGCGTTCTCTACGGGAGGGAAAGAGGAATGAGTAAAACCGGAAAACTGTACGGGATCGGGGTCGGCCCCGGTTCCCCTGACTTGCTGACGCTGAAGGCTGTTCGCATCTTGCAGGAGGTCCCTTTGGTCTTCGTCCCGCGCGGGGAGCGGGGGGAGAGGAGCCGGGCGCTGGAGATCATTTCCCCCTTCCTGCGGGATCAAGAGGTGAGGGAGTTTGTAGCGCCCATGACGCGGGACCGCTCCGCCCTGGACAGAATGTGGCGGCAGGCTGGAGAAGAGGTGCTGGCCGTGCTGGATGGGGGGAAGGATGCTGCTTTCCTCACCCTGGGGGACAGCCTGCTCTACAGCACCTATTCTTACCTCTTGGAGACCCTGCTGCGGTTGAGGCCGGGTCTGGAAGTGGAGACCGTCCCCGGGATCGCCTCCTTCAGCGCCGCCGCCGCCCTTTGCAACCGCGCCCTGTGCTGCGGGCAGGAGAGCCTGGCGGTGGTTCCAGCCACGCGGGGAATGGGCTTCCTCAAGGAGGTGCTGAACACCTTTGAGAATGTGGTTCTGTTAAAGGTGGCACCGGTCTTCGATGAGCTCCTGGCGCTGCTGGCGGAGGTCGGGCGCTTAGATGAAGCAGCCTACATCTGCAGGTGCGGGATGGATGGCCAGTTCCTGCTGGGAAGCCTGGCGGCCGCTGCCGAGGTGCCGAGGGATTATTTCTCCCTGGTGCTGGTGGGGAACAGGAAAGGGCGAGAAGGAGGGCATGGATTATGAGCGGGATTGCGGGATCCGGAATCGTCTATTTCGTCGGAGCCGGGCCGGGGGACCCGGAGCTTATTACCCTTAAGGGAAAGCGCCTTTTGCAAGAGGCCGGACTGGTGCTCTACGCAGGATCCCTGGTTAACAAAGAGCTGCTGAACTTCGTGCACCCGGGGGTCCCCTGCCACGATACCGCCGGCCTGACCCTGGAAGAGGCCTTAGCCCTGATCAAGGAGGGGGTGGCCGCCGGGAAGACCGTGGTGCGGCTGCATACCGGAGACCCTGCTCTCTACGGCGCCGTTCAAGAGCAGATGGATGCCCTTGAGCGGGAGGGGATACCCTACAGGGTCGTTCCCGGCGTCAGCTCCTTTTTAGCGGCAGCGGCTCTTCTGGGGAGGGAGCTGACGGTTCCCGGCGGGACCCAGACCGTCATCTTGACCAGGCAGGGGGGGAGGACACCGGTTCCCCCTCAGGAATCATTGAAGGAACTGGGAAGGCACGGCTCGACCATCTGCCTCTTTTTAAGCGCCGGCCTCCTCCAGCAGGCTGCCGCCGACCTGATGCTGCATCTTTCCCCGGAGACCCCCGCCGCCGTCGTGGAACGGGCCTCCTGGCCCGATGAGCGGGTAATCCGCACCACCCTGGGGAACCTGGCCGACGCCGCCCGGTCGGCAGGTATTACCAGGACGGCCCTGGTCTTCGTCGGCGACTTTTTGGCCTCCCGGGGGAAGAGGTCCCTTCTCTACGATCCCCGTTTCAGCCACGGTTACCGGTGGGGAAGGGAAGAACAGGACGATGGCCGGGATTAAAGAAGGGATTGGCGCTCTGCCCGGCAGGGTAGCCGTGATCTACCTGACGCCTGCCGGAGGGGTTCTGGCGGAGCGATTGGAGCGGGAGCTGCCCGAGAAGGGGATCGAGGTGGAGGTGCTTCCGCCGACCGCCGACCCGGCCGGGTTGGTTCGCGGCTGCTGGGGCCGTTATGAAGGCTTAGCTTTGATCATGGCGGTGGGGATCGCCGTTCGGCTGATTGCCCCTCTGCTGAAGAGCAAGTGGGAGGATCCCGGTGTCGTCGTGGTGGATGAAGGGGGGAAGTTTGCGGTCAGCCTGCTCGGTGGGCACTGGGGTAAAGGCAACAGCCTGACCCGCCTGACGGCGTCCATTCTGGGGGCGACGCCGGTTGTGACGACGGCTACCGATGTTCAAGGGAGGCAGGCTGTGGATACCCTGGCCAGGGGCTGGGGGATGCGGCCGGTTCCCCGGGAGCTGGTGAAGCGGGTCAACGGAGCGATCCTGAGGGGGGAAAGGGTGGTTCTCTATACGGAGTGGGCGCTCCCCGAACGGTGCCGCCTGCCCGGGATGGAGGTTGTGCCCTGGCGGGGTGACGGAGCCGCCCTTGCGGCTGCCGAGGGCCGTCCGGTGCTCATCACCAGCCGCCTCCCGCAAGCCGCTCTCTCCGGCTGCCTCTGCCTCTGCCCTCCCAGCCTGGCGGCGGGGATCGGTTGTAAAAGAGGGGTTTCCGCCGCCGAGGTGGAAGAGGCCTTGAACCAGGCCCTGCGGAGGGCGGGACGCCGCAGGGAGAGTGTTGCCGTTTTGGCAAGCCACGAGGCGAAGGTTGATGAGGTCGGGCTGCTTGAGGTTGCCCGGAAGTGGGGATTAACTCTGGTTTTCTTCGGCGCTGGGGTTCTTGGAAGGATTCTCAACGAAAACCCCGGCCTTGCGGATTCCGAATTTGTGCGTCAACAGATGGGGGTTGGTGGAGTATGCGAGACAGCGGCCTTGGCTGCCGTCCCGGTGGGGGAACTGGTGCTCGACAAAACGAGGCTGGGCAGGGTGACGGTCGCCCTGGCGGAGGCCGGCTTACTGTGGTCGGAATCGGGCCTGGCGCTCCGGAGGATTTGAGCGGCAGGGCTCTCGAGGCTCTGAGGCAGGCGGAGGTGATCGTGGGTTACCGGCCCTACATCCGGCTGCTGGAGGGGGTTCTTTCTCCAGAGCAGGAGGTTATCGGGAGCGGCATGAGGCAGGAGCTGGAGCGCGCCCGGCTGGCGGTGGACCTCGCCTGCTCCGGTCGCAGGGTGGCGGTTGTGAGCAGCGGTGACGCCGGGGTCTACGGGATGGCCGGGCCGGTGCTGGAGCTGCTGGGGAAGTCGGGCGGACGGGATCGAGTTGAATTTCAGGTTGTTCCGGGGATTACCGCTGCTTCTGCGGCGGCGGCGCTACTGGGGGCGCCTTTGATGCACGACTTTGCGGTGATCAGCTTGAGCGATCTGCTCACCCCCTGGGAGGTGATCCTCCAGAGGATCGAGGCGGCTGCAAAGGGGGACTTTGTGATCGTCTTCTACAATCCCCGGAGCAAAAAAAGGGTGAACCAGATCGGGGAGGCGCGAGAGGTCATTCTCAAATACAGGCGCCCGGATACCCCGGTGGGGATCGTGACTTCCGTCGGACGCCCGGGGCAGATGCTGGTGATCTCCGACCTCAACGGGTTCCTCTCTCAGGAGATCAACATGCATTCCCTGGTGGTGGTGGGAAACAGCCGCTCTTACGTCAGGGATGGCTTTCTGATCACCCCGAGGGGCTATCGGCTGTAAGGGGGTGATGGCTGATGCTCCTGGTTTTGGCGGGCACCAAGGACGGCAGGGATCTGGCCGGCATCCTGGCGGCGGAGGGTTTCCGAGTACTGGCCAGCGCCGCCACGGCGTACGGAGGGGAGCTGCTCCAGGAGGTGCCGGGGATCGCCGTGCACGTCGGGAGGCTGGATGCCGAAGGGCTGAACCGGCTGATGGAGGCCTATGACATCAAAGGCATTGTGGATGCCACCCACCCCTTTGCGGTGGAGATCTCCCGGCTGGCCCGGGAAGCGGCCGCTTCCCGGCGGATTCCCTGTCTGTGCTGGGAACGGCCGCCGGCGTCTCTCTGCAAAGAGAACTCGCAGCTTCTTCATCGTGCTGCCGATTGGGAGGGGGCAGTTCGCTGCCTGGCGGCGCTCCGGGCGAAGCGCCTTTTTCTGGCGGTCGGGGTCAGGCCGCTGGCTTTCTTCGTGAACCATCCGGCGCTGCGCGGCCGTCATTTCCTGGTCAGGGTGCTTCCCCTCCCGGAAGCGGTCGCCGCCTGCCGCCGTTTGGGGCTGCGCCCGGAACAGATCTGTGCCCTGCAAGGGCCGGTTACGCAGGAGCTGAACCGGGCGCTCCTGGAGCATTTCCGTGCCGAGGCCCTGGTAACGAAGGAGAGCGGCCCTGCCGGAGGCACTGGGGAAAAGGTTGCCGCCGCCCTCTCTTTGGGGATCCCTGTGGTGCTGGTGGATCGCCCCCGCGTAGAGAGCGCCGCTCCGAAGGCCTCCACGGTGGAGGAAGTGCTCCGCTGGGCGGCGGAGGTGGAAGGACGAAGGGATTATGATAAGCTATAAGGAGGACGGGATGATGTCTGTGGAAAAGGGTATTTTGCTCCTGGGCCACGGCAGCCGGCGCCAAGATGCCAATGAGGGGTTGAAGGCGCTGGCCGCAATGGCCGCGGCAGGTCTGGGGGTGCCGGTGGATCCGGTTTACTTTCAGTTCGGCCGCCCCACGCTGGCCGAGGGGGTGGCGCGGCTGGTCGCCGAAGGGAAAAAGGAGATCATCATTATTCCCGCTTTTCTTTTTCCCGGGATGCACCTTCACAAGGACGTTCCGGAGGCTCTGGAGGATTTGCGGCTGCAGTACGGTGATGAGGTACGGTTTGTCCTGACCCCCTGCATCGGGCCCGATCCCCGCCTGGTGGAGATCGTTTGGGAGAGGCTTCAGGAGGCTGCCGGGGAGGTTTCCACTAACGGCCGCCTCTCCGGGGAGAGGGTCTGCGATCCCGGCGCCATAACGGCGCTTAGCCGCGCCCTGATCGAGGATAATATAGGTGAGGAATTTTTCCGGAAGAGATTCCCCGGCGGGGAGGGGGAAATCGTGCGCCGGGTCGTTCATGCCCTGGGCAACCCTGCCGTGGCGCCTTTGATGCGCTTCCATCCGGAGGCGGTGGCTGCCGGTGTTGCCGCCCTTAAGAGGGGAGCGCTCCTCTTTACCGATGTGCGGATGGTGCAGGTGGGGATCAACAAAGGTGCCTTAAAGGAACTGAAGGGAAAGGCCGTTTGTCTGATCCATCACCCCAGGGTCTGTGCCGCAGCCAGGGCGGCGGGAGTGACGCGCGCCATGGCCGCAGTCCGCGCCTTTAAAGAGCAGCTTCCCGGCAGCGTGGTGGTGATCGGGAACGCTCCCACCGCCCTGGAGGAGGTGCTGGACCAGGTGGAGCGGGGGTTGGAACCCGCCTTGATTGTCGGAACCCCGGTGGGGTTTGTGGGGGCAGCGGAGTCCAAAGCCCGCCTCCTCGAGAGCCGTGTCCCCTACATCACTCTGCTGGGAAGACAGGGGGGGAGCCCCGCGGCAGTGGCGGTGGTGAACGCCTTGCTGGCCCTGGCCCGGGGGGAGGCCGGACTGTAGCGTTTGAGAAGAGCTGTCGGTGGTTGAGCGACGGTTTTTGCTGAGCCTGGGAGCAGGCTGCTGTTCTTAAGCGCTTGGCACGGCCTTCCGGGTAAAACGACTTGGATTTGGCGGCTGGGGTAGAATCTCGAAAACAACAGGAAAGGATGAATTGAGCGTGGCTACGGCGATTATGGTTCAGGGGACTGCATCCAACGTAGGGAAGAGCATCCTGGTGACGGCCCTCTGCCGCATTCTTTATCGGGACGGTTACCGGGTGGCTCCCTTTAAAGCGCAGAACATGGCCCTCAACTCCTTTGTTACTGAAAACGGAGGGGAGATGGGGCGCGCCCAGGCCTTGCAGGCGCAGGCCGCCGGGCTCAAGCCGCGGGTAGAAATGAACCCCGTTCTTTTAAAACCTACCGGGAATGCTTCCTCTCAGGTCATTGTGCTCGGCAGGCCGATCGGGAACATGACTGCCAGGGACTATCATCTGGGAAAGAACCTCGACCTGCTGCAGGTGATCGAGGAGGCACTGGCCCGCCTCCGCCAGGATTATGATGTGATTGTGATCGAAGGGGCCGGGAGCCCGGCCGAGGTGAATCTTAAGGAGAGCGACCTGGCCAACATGCGCATTGCCCGCCTGGCGGAGGCACCGGTTTTGCTGGTGGCCGACATCGACCGCGGAGGCGCCCTGGCCTCTGTGGTGGGAACGCTCGCCCTGCTCGACCCGGAGGAGGCGGAGCTCGTCAAGGGCGTCGTCATCAACAAGTTCCGCGGCGACCTCTCCCTCCTCCGGCCGGCCCTGGAAATTCTGGAGCAGAAGACCGGCCGGCCGGTGCTGGGGGTGCTCCCTTACCTGAACCTGCGCCTCCCGGCGGAGGACTCCGTCTGCCTGGACGATGGGGATTCCGGACAGGGCGGGGAGATAGATATCGCCGTTATTTTTCTCCCCCGCATCTCCAACTTCACAGACTTCGACCCCCTGGCGCTGGAGCCCGGCGTGCGGGTCCGGTATGTGCGGGACGGGGAGCCGTTGGGGAACCCCGACCTGGTGATCCTCCCGGGCACCAAGAACACCACCGAGGACCTGCTTTATCTTTATGAAACCGGTTATGCCGCCGCCGTGCGCAGGGCGGCCCGGCAAGGCATTCCCGTCTGCGGCATCTGCGGGGGCTTTCAGATGCTGGGCAGGGAACTGCGCGATCCCCAGCATATTGAGTCTACCAGGGACGGACTCCCCGGCCTCGGCTTGCTCGATGCGGTGACCACCTTTGCTGCGGACAAGGTGTTGGCACAGGCAAAGGGGGAGATCTGCGCCAGCGAGGGGCCTTTTGCCGGCCTGACCGGAATGCAGGTAGAAGGGTACGAGATCCACATGGGGCGCACCGAACTGGGTCCCGGAGAGCGCCCTCTTTTGCGGGTTCGGGAGCGGCGGGGGAGCAGCGCTGCCGGTTGGGATGGGGCGGTTGACCGGAAGGGGCTGGTCTGGGGCACTTATTTCCACGGGCTTTTTGACAACGACCACCTCCGGCGGGGATTGCTGGAGTGGCTCCGGAGGCGCCGGGGCTTGCAAGAGCGCCCTCAGGTGGAGGTGGATTCCTGCGCTCTGCTGGAAAAGGAGCTCGACCGCCTGGCGGATGTCTGCCGGGCCTCTTTGGACATGGAAAAGGTTTACCGACTGATGGGGCTGGTGCCGCCCGCTGCGCCGGGGAGACCTTAAAAAGGCTTTTGAGGGGCTTTGCGGGACGTTGGAACAACCGGGGTGGCTTTCAACCGCAAGGTTGTTTTAAAGCCCCTTTTCCTTTAAGAGGGCTTTTGGGCTGCTTGTCACATCCCTTTCCTACCGGCGGCAGGAGTTTCTGGTATAATGGAAATGTTGGGCTGTCCGACTGCCGGAACTGACCCGGATAGCTCTTGCTTTACCTTAAGAATCGGAACGCTCGCCGTGAAGATCCGGACGGGAAGGCACCCAGTGCCGGGCACCGGCGGTTAATAAGAGGAAGGGCGGCGAACCGGCGGCATGATGCCGGATCGGGTGCACCGGCTTTTCTTCCGGGGAAATCGACAGGAAGAACCGGGGCTTTTGCCGAAGTGCAGGATGGTGTTATTTCGATAACCCGTTAAAGGTGGCGGCAGGACTTTGAGGAAGGAACAGCTGTTTAAGGCGGCGGGGATTATTGCGGCCGCCTCCCTATGCAGTAAGATTTTGGGATTTTTTCGGGAGACTGCCCTGGCTGCCGTTTTCGGTGCGACGAAGGCTACCGATGCCTACCTGGTCGCTTCGATCATCCCCTGGATGCTTTTTTCCGTTGCCAGCAGTGCCCTCACGACCACCCTGATTCCCGTTTTTACCCGACGCCTGCACGACGCCGGTGCAGAAGCAGGGGATCGCTTCATCAATAACGTGATCAATTTTGTTCTGCTCTTCTGCCTGGTGATGGTGCTGCTGGGTGTCGTTTTCGCCCCCCTGCTGGTGAGGATCGTGGCGCCGGGCTTTCAGGGGGAGACCGCCCGGCTGACGGTAGAACTGACCAGGATCCTTCTGCCGATGATGATTTTCTTGGGCTTGGCCGCAGTGATCACCGGTTACCTGCAGGCCAGGCAACGCTTCACCTGGCCCGCTCTGGTGGGGATCCCCTTCAATATCATCATGATCCTGGCCATTGTTCTGGGCGGGAGGGCCTGGGGGATTGCGGCGGTGGCGGTAGGCACCGTTCTGGCTACGGTCAGCCAGTTGTTTACCATGGCGCCGGGGCTTAAAGGTTTTCGCTATCGTCTGTTGCTGGACTGGCAGGACCCCGGCTTGCGCAGACTGGTCAGGTTGATTATTCCGATTTTGCTGGCCACCGGTGCCGGGCAGCTGGGACTGGTCGTCGACCGGATGCTGGCCTCCGGCCTGGCCGAAGGGAGCATCTCCGCCCTCAATTTCGGTTCCCGCCTCACCCAACTGCCCCTGGGAATCTTCATTATGGCGGTGACGACGGTGCTCTACCCCACCTTCTCACAGTACGCTGCCGAAGGGGACCTCGGCGGGCTGCGCCGCGCCCTGGTTGCCGGGGTGCGCGTCAGCCTTTTTCTCACCATCCCCATGGCGGTCGGCCTGATCGTCCTCCGTGAACCAATTGTGCGGGTGCTCTTCGAGCGCGGCGCCTTTGACAGCCGGGCGACTTCGATGACGGCTTATGCCGTTCTCTTCTTCAGTCTGGGGCTTGTCCCGATGGCCCTGCGGGAGGTTATCAGCCGCATCTATTTTTCCCTGCAGGATACGATTACTCCCATGCTCCTCGGCCTGGGGGCGGTCGCAGTGAACATCGGACTGAATTTCCTTCTGGTGCGCCCCCTTGCCCACGGAGGCCTCGCCCTGGCGACCTCGCTGGCCTCTTTCTTCGCCGTGGTTCTTCTCTTTTCCTGTTTGCGGCAGCGTCTCGGCGGGCTGGGGGGGAGGATGATGTGGGACTGCTGCTGGCGGGTTGCCATTGCTGCGGCGTTCATGGGCTGTGGGGTAAGTAGTTTTTACAGAATGGCGGCGGGGCTGGCTGCAGGAAGGGGTTTTCTGGCTGATGCGGGGCTGCTTCTGGTCTCCATCTGCCTGGGGGTTGCCCTCTATGCCCTGGGGGCCGTTCTCCTCAGGCTTCCCGAAACCGGTCTTTTCCTTGATTTTGCCCGTAAAGCCTCTCGCCGGCTGCTGTCCGGCGGCCGCCGGGTGTTTTGTCAGCAGCAGAAAGCGAAAGGGATAGACCGGCTGTAATGCCGCCTATCCCTTCTTAGTTCCTGGTGGCCGCAGGTTTTTGAACCGGCCCTTATTTTCTTAAGCTGATAAAGCGTTCCTTAAGCCTTTTCGATACCTGCGGCATGGTCGTGTATTCCATCTCATCGAGCGGCAGGCGATGCGGTTCGAAGGGCCCCATGCGGCGCATGTAATCGGCCACATTGTTGGCCAGCTCTCGTGCCCTGTCAAAGGCGGGATCGTCGAAGAGATCCTGCGGTCCGATCAGTTTTCCTTCGCTGAGCTGGAAGCCCAGGGCGATCACCCGCGGCGGGCCGTCGAACCGTGTGGGATGGGCGTCTTTGAGGGCCACGGGCATCAGGGGCCCGTTGTGGGAACCGCGCATCCAGCCCGCAACCAGATGGGGATAGGTGAAGGGCTCCAGAGCCTCACCTACTGCGGGGAACCCGCTCTGGCAGCGGACGATGCAGACGGGATCGTCCTTTCCTACATAGCGTCCCGCCATGAGATTGAGCCGCTGGGTGCTGGAGACGGCGGCGATATCCCCCGTCTCCCGCTGGAAGACCCGTTTGACGCAGAAGCGGCCGGGTGCTCCGATAAAGACCAGCATGTCGTAAATCTCCTCCGGCGTCGAGAAGATGATCTTCTTATTCTCGACGGTATCCCGCACATCGAAGTCAAAGCCTTTGTGCATCTTCGGGTCGATAACCAGGCCGATGGTGTTGAAGGGATCGGCGAACATTTTGTACAGGGGGAGGTTCCACGCTCCCGGTTCCGTCTTGTCTGCCATGAAGATAATGACCGGTTCGCTTTCTCTTTCTTCGAATTCCATCTCGGCGATCCCGGGGCCCAACCCCTTTATATTTCCGGAAAAGGCGTCTGCCAGGAGGTCCTGCCCCGCTCCGTAGAGCTTCAATTTCTTGGCCACATCGGTGCAGGCGACGAAGACATCCCAGGCGAGCTGGTGCACTTCTCCGTTGTTGCGGCCTGCTTCGTGAGTCATGATCAGGTTGATATCATCCCCGACATGGGTAACGTAGGAGTCGATGAGCAAAGGGCTTCCGCTCAGCATTTCCTTTGCTTTTTCCAGCAACTCGGGGTGTACGCTTGAGTGTCCGACGCAGCCTCCGACGTCAGCCTTGATTACTGTGAGAGTGATCTTCTTCCCCATGATGGTCCTCCTTCACAATTGTGTTTATATATGTGCTATACTAATTCTCATTTTATGCTATACATTTCGACGGCAGGACTGCTAGTTCCTTCAGGTAATTTGAAAAAATTTTTTGGCCTGGGGTATTCCCCCTCTTTCTCCTCTCTTCGCCGGTGTCGATGTCGCCAAGCGGGCGGCGGCGATCCCTGAACAATTCATTACTAAAAGGAGGATCTGCCAGGTTTTTGACGAAATACTCTTTTTGGTGAATTGTTACTGTAAACCAAGCTGCCAGCGGTGGCACCAACAGAGGAACGAGACCGTCCCGCTCGATTGCTGACCTCTTAACAGGTCATAGGGTTAAACCAAAAGATCCGGGAGCAAGCGCAAGGATAAACTGAAGCGTATTTTCAGGCAGACCACCACGCCGCCTCCGGCGGCACCAACAGAGCATGAAAATACCCGATGGGTCTACCGGCGAGCGACCTATGGAAGGCCGGGTAACAGGACAGGCGAAGCGAGGATGACAGGTCGGGATGCGAGTACAGACACCCCTTGACCTGCGATGGAATGGATTTGCTGCGAGGCCAAACGCTGCGTTTGACAGAAGCAGTTCGCAACTTGTTACGCAGCATCCCAGAGCTGTCCCGAAGCGAGCCGTCGTCCTGTCCGGCCTGGAATCGGGAGTCGAGCGGTAGACCGGCGGGTGAACTCGATGTATTTTCAGGGTAGGTTATAGAGTGTAAGGAAGTGACTGCATTGCAGAAGAATGAAGTGAGAAAGGCCATCATCCCGGCTGCCGGATGGGGGACGCGCTTTCTGCCGGCCACCAAAGCCCAGCCCAAAGAGATGCTCCCTATCGTGGACAAACCGGCCATTCAGTACACGGTCGAAGAGGCGGTTGCCTCCGGAATCGAGGATATCATCATCGTCACCGGAAGGAACAAGCGCGCCATCGAAGACCACTTCGACAGGGCACTGGAGCTGGAGATCATTCTAAAAGAAAAGGGACAAGAGGAACTCCTGCACCTGATCGAAGACATTTCCAATCTGGTCGACATTCACTATGTGCGGCAGAAGGAAGCCCTCGGCCTCGGCCATGCCGTTTACTGTGCCCGAAAGTTTATTGGGGACGAGCCCTTTGCCGTGTTGTTGGGTGATGATCTCATCGACGCGCAGGTGCCCTGCCTGCGCCAGCTGCTCGATATCTACGAGGAACGCCGGGCACCGGTGCTGGCGATTCAACAGGTGCCCGAAGAGGATGTGTCCAGGTACGGCATCATCAGGCCGGCTGCTCTGGAGGACAGCGCTTCCCTCTTCCGGGTGGAGGACCTGGTGGAAAAGCCCGCCGTCGGGGAGGCTCCTTCCCGCTACGCGGTCATCGGACGCTATATCATTACACCGGAGATCTTCGATATTATTGAAACCCTTCCTCCCGGTGCCGGAGGGGAGATCCAGCTGACCGACGCCCTGTGCAGGCTGGCCAAGAGGCGGCCCATTTATGCTTATCTCTTTTCCGGGGAAAGATATGACGTAGGGGATAAACTCGGTTTTCTGGAGGCCACGGTGAAGTTCGCCCTGGGGCGCCCGGAGCTGGGAAGAAGCTTTCTCGGATTTCTAAGAAAGCTGGTGCTTGAGAATCATGAGGATGGAGGTGAAATGGATGCGGGAGAGAGTGGAGGCCGTTCTCAACAAGGTGCGGCCGTTCCTCCAGCGCGATGGCGGTGACGTTGAACTCGTGGATGTTGACGAGCAACAGGGCATTGTCAAGGTGCGCTTGAAAGGGGCATGCGGCGGCTGAGCGATGGCTATTGTAACCCTGAAACAGGGGATTGAGCGGTCGCTCAAGCAAGAGGTCCCGGAAGTCACGCAGGTCGTGGCCGTTCGTTAAGGAGAAGAAACCCGGGGCGGGAAGGCTCCGGGTTTTCTACTTCTTCACTCCGGCTCCACTTGTCTGTACTCGGTTCTCAGGATGAGGATGTCGATTCTTCTGTTCAGCTGCCTGTGCTCCTCCGTATCGTTGGGGTAGCGCGGCCGGTATTCCCCGTAACCGGTTGCCGAAAGGCGCTCCGGAGGGATTCCGCTTGCGGTGATCAGCTCCCGCACCACATTGGTTGCCCGGGCCGAGGAAAGCTCCCAGTTGGAGGGGAATTGCGGGGTGTGGATTGGCAGGTCGCAGGTGTGCCCTTCGACCCTGATGTAGTTGGGCACTTCTTTTAGGATATTTCCTACCCGGGAGATGACCCGGCGGGCCTCTGGGGTCAAGGTGGCGGACCCTTTGGCGAAGAGGATGGTTTCCTGGAAGCTGATCACGAGGCCGCGCTCCTCCTGGCGCACGGTAACCTGGTGCCGGAGGTTCTGTTTTTCCAGGTATTCCTTCAGCTCCGCCTCCACCTGGGCCATCTGGGCGGCTTCACCACCCTCGCCGGGAAGGATGGCCGCCCCGTCGGGCAGCAATCCCGAGGGTGTACCTCTTAGGGTGATGCTGAGGTTTTCCGCCAAGGCGCGGAACTTTTCCATGTTGACGTTGCTGATGACGTACATGGTTATAAAGAAGATCATCAGAAGGGTGATCATGTCCGAGTAGGTCAACAGCCAGCGCCCCATATCCGGCCCTTTACTCTCTACACTCGTGCGGCGCCGCATTTACTCCTCCCTCCTTAAGGCCTCGCGTTCCCGGCTTTTGCGATCGAGAAAGACCCGCAGTTTTTCCCTGATAAAGGCCGGGTTTTCTCCCGCCTGGAGGGAGAGGATCCCTTCCATGGAGAGCTCCCGGTACAGCCTCTCAGCTTTGTGCTTGCTCCTCAGTTTGGCGCCGATAGGAAGCCAGAACAGGTTGGCAAAACTGATACCGTAGAGGGTGGCGATGAAGGCCATGGCGATCGCCGGGCCGATGGAGCTGGGGTCATCCATGTGCCCCAGCACGTTGACCAGTCCCATTACCGTACCGATGATCCCCATCGTCGGGGAATAGCCGCCGGCTGCTTCGAAAATGGCGATTCCGTTATTATGGCGTTCATCCATGCAGTAAATTTCCGTTTCCAGGAGATCCCGCAGGAGGGTTCCCTCGACACCGTCGATAACGAGCTGGATCCCGAACCTGAGGAAGGGATCCTCTATTTCGTTGAGGTTTTGTTCCAGGCTGAGCAGCCCTTCTCTGCGGGCCTTGTCGGCCAGATTGACGACGTTGTCGATCAGGGAGATAAAGTCGTATTCCTGCTTTTGAAAGGCGATTTTTAAGAGTAGGGGAGCCTTTTTCAATTCCTCCAGGGTAAAGGAGATCGCCGTCGCTCCCAGGGTTCCCCCCAGGACGATTAATGCTGCGGTTACCGAAAGCAAAGATCCTGGTGTTCCGCCTTCCATAACAAAGGCGATCATCAGTGCGGCAAACCCAGTGATAATGCCTGTAATCGTCGTGACGTCCATGGAAAAACCTCCCGGTCGCTGGGATAATTACTAATTGTTCGATAATCCGGGACGTTTTTCCTGCCGCAATCTGACGAAATATGAAAAATGGTGGGTTGTCTTGTCCCCCATTGGACCATAAATGCCGCTACCGGCAGAGCGGCGAAAAAGGGTTGCCCCCTGCCGGTGTGGCGCCCCTGGGGATGCTGCTTCCCTTCTTGAAGGGGCATAACGCCCTGCCGCAGCGGGATGTGAGACGGGCGGCCCTCGGATACCGCGGGGCAGCCTGGAGGGGCTGAAAGTTTGGCGGTTTAAAGATAGTATCCGGGTGCAAGAGTTAAGAGCAGGTGTTACCCTTCGACCAGGACGGGACCTGTACGGCGGGATGGAGAAGTTTGGTTTGATGGTGCCGATTTTAAGCGAACCACTTATTGCGGTATTTGTAGATATAGTTCTCGGCCAGGTAGTTGAGGGGTTTCCGGGCCGTAGTGAACTTCTCGGCGAGCAGTGAGAAAACGTGGTCGAGTCCCTGTTCCCGGGCTTCATCATAAGTGGCTGCCAGATCGTAATAACGCCGCCCCTCTTCCTCGTAATCGTGAAGGGTGCGCCTGCTGCGTCCCAGATAGCGCACCGGGGTGCGGTCGCAGGGCGCCTCGGCATTTAGGGTGTATTCCGGATAGATCCCCGTGATGAACAGGGAAATGTCGGCCAGCCTTTTGTAAAAATCGTAGCGGTAAGGGAGTTCCACCAGGCTGGCCAGCTCCTGTACGTCGTCAAAGTCGAGTTCGCTGAAGTGGCGCTGGTAGGTCAACCCGCGGGCCTTGTAGACGACCGTTGTGCTGTCCACCCTGGTGAAAGAAGCCAGCATCCGGGCAAGATAAGCGCGGACGTCCTTGTTTTGGAGCAGCTGTGAAGCATCTCTGGCATCGAAGACGGGGATGCGCTCCCTTCGACTGACGATCTCCAACGTGTAGCTCTGCCTTTCCAGCTCTTTTTTGGCCTGCAGGAGCAGGATGCTGAAGAGGAGAAAGGGGGAGATCTTTAGAAAAATGTTCTCCTCTTCGCGGACGCGCCGGAAGAGCTTTTCATCATCCAGCATTATCTCGACCAAATCGGGTTTATCCTTTAAGAGGTCGCAGATATGATCATGGTCCTGCCTTTTGTCGACTACTGTGGAAACGATAAAATAGAGGTCCTCCTCAGACAGGTCTCGCAGATAGGACAGCGCCACGCCCATGCGTTCCACCTCCCAAGAATTTTACAATTACCCGGTCAGAGTACCGAAATACGGGAGACAACGGAACCTTTAACAGCGAACAGAAGTGAGGCCTGAAAAGCGTGCGGAGTTTAAGGTTAGGAAGAATCCTTACTCTTTATATTTTAGTTTAACATGGTCGGATACATTCCTCAATGGGATCTCAACCCAGCTGCAGGGCCGGACTTTTGCCGTTGGGATACTTTTTCATCATCGGCCTTCCCCCCGAAACGGTATTCTCTTGATAGAGGCCTCCCTGAAAAAGGGGTGTTGGATGCCTGCTGCCGGGAGGCTTCCCGGGAGCAGGCCTTGCAATAACCCGAGGCAGGGCCTTGATTCTATTTCGGAACTCTGAAGGTGCTGCCGGAGGACGGCGAGGCGGTATGCCTTGACAAAAGACAGGTAGTGGCTATATATAATACTTATTGAGTATAATACTTTTCTGATGAATGAAGTTAACCTGGAGAGGTGACGTAGGATGCCGACTTATGATTACAGGTGTGAAAAATGCGGTCAATTCCAGGTAGCGCAGCGGATCACCGAGCCTGCTCTGAAAAGCTGTCCGACCTGCGGAGGGCCCGTGACGAGGCTGATTTCCCGCAATGTAGCGATAATTTTTAAGGGCCCCGGTTTTTACTGCACCGACAACAGGAAAGCGTCGGTCTCCGAGGATTCCGATTCCGGTAAGCCGGCCAAGGCGTCTGCTGCCGATGCGGGGGACAAGAACAAGGCCGAGGCTAAAGCAAAAGGATAATGATCTTTAACTTCGTCGAGCCGCCGCCCAAGAAGGTGCGGCTTTTTTGTTTCTTCGGACAACCTGCTCCTGCCTAGGCATAAAAAGTGGTAGAACCGGTTATTATTAGTTCCAGAGGTGAGAACGTTGGCCGAGAAGAAAGGGGTGCTCAGGTTCCGGCGTGTCGAAGGAAGAGGGGAAATCTTCGACCTGTTCCGGCAGGTTGCCGAAAAGATTCGCTCTCAGAAATCCGGCGCGGACAAGTCCGGGTAAAAGTCGCATATCTTTAACAGCAAGGAGTGGATGCCCTTGACGGATGCGCTGCTGTACCTGCAGATGGCCTTGCGGGCGGTGATTGCCTTCTTGGCGATTTTGCTGATAGCCAGGATCCTGGAAAAGGAGCATGTCGGGGAGCTTTCACTGTACGAGTATCTGACGGGGATCGCCATCGGTGTCATCGCCGGACGGATCGCCACGACGATGCAGAATCCTTTGCCGCTGCTGCTGGCTCTTTTTGTGTTCGCTGCCCTGACCTATCTCGTCAGATACTTTACTCTCAAGAGCAGGGCAGTCCGTAAACTGCTGGCCGGCGAGCCGGCGGTCGTCATTCAAAACGGCAAGATCATGGAGCGGACGATGCGGAGGATGCACTACAGCACCGACGATCTGCTCATGCAGCTGCGGACGAAGGGTGTTTTCAATATTTCCGACGTCGAGTTCGCGGTTGTCGAGCCGAACGGAAGGCTGAGCGTTCTGCTGAAGTCTCAAAAGATGCCGGTGACCAGGGAGGATATGCAGATCCCTAGCCAGTACCGGGGAATCAGCAGCGAGCTGATCGTTGACGGGGAAGTAATCTACCAGAACCTGAGGCAGAACAACCTCGACGAGGCCTGGCTGATCTCTGAGCTGGCCAAGCAAGGAATCAAATCCCCCCGGGAAGTTATGCTGGCGGGTCTCGACACCCAGGGGAACCTCTACGTGGATAAGAGGCAGGACGACCAAAGGCACGTTGTCCAGGTGCGGGATGACCCCGGAGAGTAGTCTTTAAGCGTCCAAGGGCCGTCTCCCTCTTTGAAGTCTGTTCTGGCCTTCCCCTTTCCCATTCGCTATGGGAGAGCCGTCAGAAAGCGCCCCTTCAATAGGAGGCGCTCTTTTTATTCCTCCGCAACCCCTTCTATGATTCGGAAAATGTACTATAATAAGACAGGAGGTAATAAGATGTCTTTATGCCGTGAAAAAGAAAGAAAAAAAGAGATGAAGAGGATAAAATTCGGTACTGACGGCTGGCGGGCCGTAATCGCCGAGGATTTCACCTTTGCCAATGTTCGCAAAGTTGCCCGGGCAATAGCCCTCTACGTCAGGGGGACGGGCCTGGCCGAAAAAGGGGTGGTGATCGGTTACGACAACCGCTTTTTGTCCGAGCGTTTTGCTGCGGCCGTGGCCGAGGTCATGGCGGGCAGCGGTATTCCCTGCTGGTTGACGGTTGCTGCCACCCCTACTCCGGTGACCGCCTATGCCGTCAAGGCCTTGGACACAGGAGGGGCGGTGATGATCACCGCCAGCCACAACCCACCCGAGTACAACGGCATCAAATTCATTCCCGACTATGCCGGCCCGGCCACAACGGAGATAACGGCGGCTATTGAGAGGTTTCTGGATACACCGGAAACGGCGGAGGAAGTCCCTATAGTACTCCTGGAGCGGGGGCGAGAACAGGGGCTTGTTCGGGATCTCGACGCCCGGCCGCTCTACCTCCAGCACCTGCGCCGGCTTCTGGATCTTCACGCCATTGGCCGCGGGCGTTTGCGAATAGTCCTCGATCCCATGTGGGGAGCGGGAATCGGTTATGTGGAGGAGATCCTGAAGGGTGTCTGCAGCAGCATAGAGGTAATTCATAACCACCGCGACGTCCTCTTCGGGGGGGCACTTCCGGAGCCGACGGCGGCAGAGCTTTCCTCGCTCAGGGAGATGGTGCTGGAGAAGAAGGCGGATCTCGGGCTGGCCTTGGACGGTGATGCCGACCGGTTCGGGGTCATCGACCGGGGGGGAGAGTACCTCTCTCCCAATGAGGTACTGGCACTGCTTCTCTATTATCTTCTCGAGCACCGGCGCTGGAGAGGAGCCGTTGCCCGCACTCTGGCGACGACCCATCTGCTCGACCGCATCGCCGAGGATTACGGACTTCCGGTGGTAGAAACCCCGGTCGGTTTTAAATATATCGGGCAGTCTCTGATCCACCACCGCAGCATCCTGGGGGGAGAGGAGAGCGGGGGGATGAGCATTCAGGGGCATATCCCGGAGAAGGACGGGATTCTGGCTTTGGTTTTAATTGTGGAGATGATCTCCGCCACCGGGAAGTCCCTCCGCCAGCTTCAAGAGGAGATCTACGAAAAGTTCGGTCGCCTGGTCAGCGCCCGCCTCGACATCAAGTGTGACCATGAGAAAAAGGATGAAATCCTGAAGCGGCTAGAGGGGTGGTACCCTGCTGCGGTGGGCGGTACCCCGGTAGCAGACCGCAGCACCAGGGATGGTGTCAAGCTCCTCCTTGAAGACGGCAGCTGGATCCTGGTGCGCCCCTCCGGAACAGAACCCCTCTTTCGGGTTTATGTGGAGGCACCCAGCCGGGAGGTGCTGCAGCGGCTGCAGGAATCTGCGAAAAAAGACCTAGGACTGTAGTCTGATTTGCGCCCTCGAAATTGGTTGCGTCCTGCTTTTTGCAGGAATAGGTTTTATTTTGTCGAATTGCTCATGTTTAAGAAGAAATGGTATTAACGGTATCCGGTACCTGGAGAGCAGGAGGTTTGCCATTGTGGAGGTGGAAGCGCTCGACCGGGTTGTCCAAGAGACGCTGATGGCTCTGGAGAGCGGCAAGGAGGCGATTTACGACATAGCCGAGAACGCCCGCAGTGAAGTGGAGCGGGTGCAGGAGGAGCTCCTGGTGATCCAGCGCCAGACGTTGGAGACGATTCAGGAGGTGGACAGGCTTACCAAACTGGAAAAGCAGGCGCGCCTGCACCTGATGACCGTGAGCAGGGATTTTCACCGATATGATGAGGAGACGGTCAAAAGCGCCTATGACAGAGCGATGAACCTGCAGGTGCGCCTTTTCGTGCTCCGGGAGCAGGAGAAGAATCTGCGCCAGCGCCGCGATGAGCTGGAAAGAAGCCTGCGGCGCTTGAGGCATACTGTGGAAAAGGCCGAGATGCTGGTTACCAGGATCGGTGTCGTCCTCCAGTTTCTGCACGGCACCTTAAGCCAGATCAGCGTTCAGTTGGGGAACGTGCAGAAGCAGCAGCAGCTGGCCTTGAAGGTGCTGCTTGCCCAGGAGGAAGAACGACGACGCATCGCCCGGGAGATCCATGACGGCCCGGCTCAGGCTCTGGCTAACATCGTTTTGCGGGCCGACTACTGCGAGCAGCTGTTATCTCGTGACCCAGCGAAACTCAAGCAGGAGCTGGAGAAGCTGAAGGACCTGGTGCGGGCCAGCCTTCGGGATATCAGGAAGATCATCTTTGACCTGCGACCGATGCCTTTAGACGATCTGGGGCTGGCTGGGGGGGTGCGGCGCTTTCTGGAGGACTTTCAAGAGCGCTACGGGCTGCCTGTAGAGTTCCTCTTCTTCGGACGGGAGCTGCGGTATGACCCTGTTCTGGAGGTGGCGGTCTTCAGGATCATTCAGGAGGCTTTGAACAACGCCCAAAAGCACGCGGCCGCCGGCAGGGTTACCGTGAAGCTGGAACTGCACCCCCGGCAGGTGCTCGCCGTCATCAGGGATGACGGCAAGGGGTTTGTCCCCGGAGAGATGGTAGAGGGAGGGGAGCACTACGGGCTGTTAAACATGAGGGAGCGAGCCCGTTTTCTCGGCGGAGAGGTGAGGATTACTTCCGCGCCTGGTGAGGGAACGGAGGTCATAGTGATGATTCCCGTATGTGAGGAGGAAGAGGCTGATGGGGAAGATTAAGGTCCTGATTGCTGACGATCATCCTCTGATCAGGGAGGGGCTGCGGCATGTTTTGGAACTCGACCCGCAGATAGAAATCGTCGGTGAGGTCGGCGACGGGCAGGGCGCCATCAACCTGGCCCGCAGCATGCGCCCCGACGTCATCCTGATGGACTTGAAGATGCCCGGGACGAGTGGTGTTGAGGCCTGCCGGGTGATCAGTACGGAAATGCCTGAAATCAGGATCATCATCCTCACCGTGTCTGAGGATGACGAGATGCTCGAGGTGATCAAGACCGGAGCCTGTGGCTACCTGCTCAAGGATGTGGAACCCGCAGAGCTGATAAAAGCGATCCGCAGTGTTATGGAGGGGGTGCCCGCCTTCCATCCGGTGGTCACCGGGAGGTTGCTGAGCGAATACCAGCGCCTCAGCGCCGCTCCTGCCGATGAGGAGGATGGAATCGCAGCCCTGACGGCGAGGGAAAAGGAGGTGCTGGCTCTGATCGCCCGCGGGGAGTCGAACCGCAACATAGCCCGCCGGCTCTTCATCAGCGAAAAGACCGTCAAGAATCACGTCACCAGTATTTTTCGCAAGCTAAGGGTAGAGGACCGTACTCAGGCCGCCATTTATGCAATCAAAAGGAATATGGTAAAGATTTAGCGGAGATCCCGGTTCTTTAACCCCAATTATACCTCCCGCATATACTGGGAGGGGGAGGGGGTAAAAGTGACCTGGGTGCTTGTGGGTGTCGGTCTTTGCGCTTTTGTTCTCTTCAGCCTGCTTTTTGTAGCCTGCTGTTATTCCCCCTGGTTTCGCTTTTCCACCAAACCAGATGTCAGCGTTCTTCTGGTCGTCCGCGATCAGGCCCCTATTATCGAGGGGCTGGTCAAAGGGCTCCTTTCCTTTTTCCGGACTTCCCCTTACGCTTGGGAACTTGTGGTCGTTGATGAATCATCGCGCGACGAGACCCTTGAGATCCTCCGCCGCCTGCTGCGAAAACACAGCTTCACCCTGATCGCGGCTGGTGCGGGGGAGGACCCCCTGCAAGCCGGCCTTTCTGCCTGCCGGGGAGGCACTGCCTATTATATGCGCCTTACCGGAAAGGTTGAGCTTAAGGCGGCTGTTGCCGTCGTCAGGTGCCTGGCCGCCGGGGGAAGGCTTCCCGAATGCGGCGTTTACCACCCCTGTGGTGTGATCCCCGGGACCTCCGTCCGGTAAGCGGCGGGGAGTAATACCTAAAAAAATCGTGACTTGAGGGCGATTTTGCGGTTGACTGAATAGTGTTAATATTCTTCTAGGACTAGGTAGAGACCCGGCCAAAGCGCTGTCCATCCCGTGAGGGGTGGTGGAATACCGATAATTCACAGGGGGTGGAAAGAATGAAAGAGATCCTTCGGCGTCTGGTTTGGGATCAAGAGGGACAGGGTATGGCGGAGTACGGTTTGATTCTGGCGTTGATCGCGGTGGCGGTGATTGCGATCTTAGGGACGATGGGAGGGCAAATAGGCGACACATTCCAAAAAGTTGTGGATAAACTTCAGGATGCTAATAACCAGTGAGAAGGCCCAGGAACCAATCTTGTGCTTTATTAATGATGAATTAAGCAATATCATGTTAATTAATAATCACGATGTTAAGAACTCCTTTTTCTTCGCCCTACAGCTGTAGGGTTTCTGTTTCACAGGGGAGATACCCGTGCCGTCCCCGGCGGCATCGTTGGAGAACAGCATCTGGTGATCGAGGTGTTGGTCGGCAGTGGTTGGTCGTTGGACTGGAAGAGAAGAAACTGGCCCAGCGGGTCCCGGCGCTACCGGCGGCCGATTGCCGGCTGCCGCCGGCCTAACCGGCGTTGTCCGGGACGGAATCTTTAAGCGACGGGAGCCGGCCTGCAAAGCCCCGCAGGCCTCCGGCTTCCGACATCCATAAGGTCAGGGGATCGCCGTGTGCGCCGATGTGGTACTTCTGCTGACTCTCATTATCTGCCTCTGGACGGATCTCCGGGAGCGCAGGATCTACAACAAGGTTGTTCTCCCTGCCGCTGCCGCCGGAATTCTCCTTCAGACCGCCCAGCACGGCCTGCCGGGCCTAAAATCCGGCCTGGCGGGCTGTGGTTTGGGGCTTCTGCTCTTCTTCCTTCCCTTTGCCCTGGGCGGCCTGGGGGCGGGGGATGTCAAGCTGCTGGCTGCGGTAGGGGCCTTGAAGGGCCCCCTTTTTGTCATTTTTACGGCTCTGGGAACCGCCCTGGCGGGAGGGGTGATCGCCGTATTCATTCTCATCGGGCAGCGCCGATTGTGGGCGACCATGAAGCGGCTCCTCTGGGCATTGGCAATCGGTCTGGGAGGCAGGAGCGTTGGCGGGAAGGCGGCCTTGCTGCTCCTGGAACGCACCCCCTATAGCTCCCTTTTCCCTTTGGGAGCGGCGATTTTTCTGGGAGCAGCCTTGGCCTATTTTTACTGCATTTTTCTTCAATAGCCGCTCCCTCCGGCCCGACAGGTGGAGGTGCTCCGCCGGAGCAGGCGGCGAGCGGGTCTTTAAAGGTCCGGGAAAGGTCCGGGCGTTCCCTTGGCGGGCATCATCCCTAGGTCTCTCGGGGCTGTCGAGTAGGGACCGGTAAGCGCAGGGATTGTTGTATTGGTAACCAACCCTGTTGGTTTTTGCCGAGGTAGGGGGTTGAGGAATGTTAATGATTATCAAGCGCGACTGCGGGCAGGCTGTGCTGGAATTTGCCCTCGTCCTCCCCATCCTGCTGCTTCTGCTCTTCGGGATCATCGAGTTCGGTATCATTTTCCACGACAACCTGGTGTTAAACCAGGCGGCGCGCGAGGGGGCACGCCTGGGAGCGGTAGGAGGGACGGACGAGGAGATCCGGATGACGGTGGAACGGGTTGCCGCAGGGCTCGATCCTGCACGCCTGCAGCTGGAGATCGACCCCCCTGAAGATGAGCGGCTGCGGGGGGATGGCCTCCGGGTGGAGGTGCGCTATAGCGTTCCCATCGTCACTCCCATCTTGGCGGAGTTTCTCCCCAATCCCTACCCTCTGGCGGCGGCGGTGACGATGCGCGTGGAATAGGGGGTGCTTATGATTGACGGTTGATGGACCGCCGGCAGCCGGCCACCGGAGAAGGGGCAGGGGAGCCACAGGGCGGGGAAACCTTAACATAATCAAAATTCTCTCCGGAGAAAGGGGTACCGCCCTGGTGCTGGTGGCCTTAGCCCTGGTGGTCATCCTGGGCTGCGCCTCCCTGGTTACGGACATCGGATTGGTCTACTCCACCAGGACGCGCCTGATCAACACCGCCGATGCCGCCGCTTTGGCCGGTGTGCAGGAACTCCCTGGGGACCCCGAACGGGCGCGGGAGGTGGCGGAGGAATATGCCGCTGCCAACGGTATTTCCCCGGAGGAACTGGTTGTGGAGGTGGCGGCGGATCGGCGCTCGCTCACGGTGCGGCCGCATCGCCAGGTGCAGTTTCTTTTTGCCCGGGTTCTGGGGTTCACCGGTCAGGATGTGGAGGCTGCGGCCACTGCTGTGGTGGCACCCCTGACCGGGGCCTCGGGGGTGGTGCCCTTCAGCATCGAAGAGCAGGAGCTGGAATTCGGCCGGGAATACGTTTTAAAAGAGGGAGCGGGGAACGGTCCCGCCCAGGATGGGGATGACGGAAAAAAGCACGGCTGGTACGGAGCCCTTGATCTCGATAACAGCCCCGGGGGTGGGGCCGACGACTATAGGGAACAGGTGAAGAACGGCTACCCGGGTCTGCTCCGCGTTGGTGACAGGGTACTCACCGAGGCGGGAAACATGTCGGGCCCCACGACAGAAGCGGTCAACTACCGCATCGGGCGGTGCAGGGAAGGCTGCACCTTCGAGAACGCCCAGAGGGGTTGCCCGCGGGTGGTGATCGTACCCGTTGTCCGGGTGGTGGAATGGGATGGGAACCACCCTAAAGAGGTGGAGATCCGCGGATTTGCGGCCTTCTTCCTGGAAGGGGTAGGCGGCCAGGGCAAGGATAACTATGTTGTTGGACGTTTTATCAGGACCGTCGCCTCCGGGGAGTTAGCAGAAGAAGGACAGGAGGAGCAGGACTACGGGCTTTACGGCGTTAGGCTGGTTCGTTAGTTTTTTAAGATCATTTGAACGAGGTGAGTAAAAAGGTGCGTCCCAGGATGATGATCGCCCTGGCCGTGGTTCTTGCCGCTATAGCTACTGGGGCATGCTATCTCTACCTGCAGCAGGCAGTGGAGGGAGTGGCTGCTGATGAGGAATATGCTTCCGTTGTTGTTGCCAGGACGGCCATCCAGGCCAGGACCCCGATAGAGAGGGAGATGGTGGAGCAGGTGAAACTGCCCGCCTCCGCCGTCCACCCCCATTCCCTGCGTAAACTCGATGATGTGATCGGTAAAGTGGCGCTGGAGCCCTTGGTGGCCGGGGAGCAGGTGCTGAGCGACCGGCTGGTGGCGCAGGGGGATGCTAAGTCGGGACTGCCTTACCGCATTCCGCCCGGCAAGAGGGCGGTGACGGTGCCGGTGGATGAGGTGGTTGCGGTCGGCTGGCAGCTGCGGCCGGGAGACCACGTAGACGTTTTAGGGACGGTGGAGGTACCCGGGAAGGAGGGCCGGGTGACCGTAGTGGCCCTTCAGAATGTGGAGGTCCTGGCCGTCGGGAAGGAAATAGAACCCGAGCGAGATGGGAAGCAGAGTGAAGTGAAAACGGTAACCCTGGCCGTGACCCTGGCCGAGGCGCGGCTGCTGGTGCTCGCCGGTGAGGAAGGCGTGATCAGGCTGGCCCTGCGCAACCCGGTGGACCATGAAAAAACGGCTGTTCCACCTTGCGAGATCAAGGATCTGCTGGCTGCCGGCGCAGCCGCAGCAGCGGTCGGTGCCGGGGGTTCCCGATGATTGGCGGGGAGTGAGAGCTTTGGAAGAGGCGAAGAGGAAAAGGATCCGGGTTCTCATCGTCGATGACGTGCCGGAAACCTGTGAGAATATCCGGTGCCTGCTGCACTTCGAGCCGGGCGTCGAGGTGGTGGGGGAGGCCCGGGACGGGGAGGAGGCCGTCAACAAGGCGGAAAAACTGCGGCCGGATGTCGTTCTGATGGACATCAACATGCCGGTGATGGACGGTATTGCCGCCACCGAGGCGATTTCCTGCCGCGTTCCGGGCAGTTCCGTTATTATCATGTCCGTTCAGGGGGAGCAGGAATACCTGCGCCAGGCCATGATTGCCGGAGCCAGGGACTACGTCGTCAAGCCCTTTACCAGTGATGAGCTGACCGCCGCCATCTACCGCGTCTACGAACTGGATCAGAGGCGGCTGGATAGGGTGCAGAATCTCCACGCCGGGAGCTTCGGCCAACCGCGGGGGCAGGTGATCACCGTTTTCAGCACCAAAGGAGGGGTGGGCAAGACGACTCTGGCGGTGAACCTGGGGGTCTGCCTGTCTCATCTGTTCGGGTTTTCGGTGGCCCTGATCGACCTCGACCTGCAGTTCGGGGACGTGGCAGTGCTGCTCGATCTCACGCCCCGTCGCTCGATCGCCGATTTGGCTGCTGACTTTAACCAGCTGGATGAGGAGCTCCTGGAGGCGACTCTGGCACGCCATTCTTCAGGGTTGCGCGTCCTGGCCGCTCCGCCGCGCCCCGAGTATGCTGAAATGGTGAGCCCGCCTCTGGTGGAAAAGGTGATTAAACTCCTCTCCAACCGCTACGACTATATTCTGGTGGACACCCCGGGGAGCTTCACAGATGCCGGTATGGTCGCCCTAGACTATGCCCACCAGATTCTGCTGGTTCTTTCCCTCGATCTGCCTACCCTCAAAAACATCAAGCTCGGCTTGGAGGTTCTTGACTCCCTGCACCATAAGGATAAAGTCAGGGCAATTCTCAACAGGTCGAATATGGAGTTGGGGATCGGGCCGGGGGATGTGGAGAAGAGCCTGGGGATTTCCCTGGCGGCTCAGATTCCCAGCGACGGACGCGTCGTTGTGGAGGCGGTTAATGTGGGAAGGCCCTTCGTCCTCAGCCACCCTAAGAGCCGGGTTGCGGAAAGCCTGCGGCAGCTTGCCGGGGAACTGGCACGGACTAATTCGCAGGTGCAGCAGGAGAAGAAGAAAAAAGGGCTTTTGCGGTCATTTAATCCTCTGAGCGCCTTACAGGATGGGTGATTGCTTTGTCGCTTTTGAAGAGATTGCAGGAAGAAAGGCCGGAACGGCCGGGACCTCTACAAGAAGCGGCCGCAGCCGGTGGGCCGCGGCAGGATAACCTCTGGGATTTAAAGTTTGCCCTGCATCAGAGGGTCGTGGAGGAGCTGAAGCAACTTCGCAAGTTCGATGCAGGGGGAACGGAAGAGCGCCGTCAGGCTGAGCCCAGAATCCGGGAGATCGTCGAAGGTTACCTGTCGGAGAAGGGGCTCCTCCTGACGCGCGGTGATCAGCAGCGCCTTTTCCAGGAGCTGCTGGACGAGGTTTTCGACTTTGGGCCGATCAGTCCTCTCTTGCGTGACCCGACCATTTCTGAAGTGATGGTTAACGGCCCTTCGCAGGTGTACGTGGAACGAAATGGAGTGCTGGAGTATACCGGTGTGCGCTTCCGGGATGACGACCACGTGCTGCGGGTGATCGAAAAGATGGTGGCACCGCTCGGCCGCAGGATCGATGAGTCTTCCCCGATGGTTGATGCCCGTCTCCCCGACGGTTCACGGGTGAACGCCATCATTCCGCCCCTTGCTCTCAACGGCCCCACCTTGACAATCAGGAAGTTCAGCAAAGACCCCTATCAGATCGCCGACCTCATCCGCTTCGGGACGTTGAGCGGGGAGATGGCGAAGTTTATCGAGGCCTGTGTGAAGGCGCGCCTCAATATCGTCGTCTCCGGTGGAACCGGATCGGGGAAGACCACAACCCTGAACGTGCTCTCCTCCTTCATTCCGGATGGGGAGCGGATCGTTACCATTGAAGATGCTGCAGAGCTGCAGCTGCGGCAGGAGCACTGGGTGCGCCTGGAAACACGCCCCCCCAATATTGAGGGCAAGGGGGCCGTCACCATCAGGGACCTGGTGCGCAATGCCTTGAGGATGCGGCCGGACCGGATCATCGTCGGAGAGGTGCGCAGCGGTGAGGCTCTGGACATGCTCCAGGCGATGAATACCGGGCATGACGGCTCTCTGACCACTGGCCATGCTAATTCCCCCCGGGACATGCTGGCCCGGCTGGAAACGATGGTCATGATGGCCGGAATGGAACTTCCGGTGCGGGCGATCAGGGAACAGATCGCCTCTGCCCTCGACCTGATCATCCATCAAAACCGCCTGCGGGACGGCAGCAGAAGGATCACCCACATCACCGAGGTCCAGGGAATGGAGGGGGACACCATCGTCCTCCAGGATCTCTTCGTCTTTGAGCAGACAGGTCTGGAGAGACGGGGGCAGGTTCTGGGGAGGTTCCGGAGCACGGGGATAAGGCCGAAGTTTATGTGGAAATTCCAGGCTGCCGGGATCGTGCTTCCCGACGAGATCTTCTTAAAGAGCGGGGTGTGAAGGATGTACACCGTTCTGGTTCTGACCTTTGCTGCGACTTTCCTTTTTGTCCTGGGAGTCTGCGCCCTGCTTTCGGGGAACTACACCCTCGTTGCAGAGCGCCTGGCCCGCTGTACTTCCCGCAGAAGGCCGGCAGTAAGTGGGGCGGAGCGGCGGGAGGGCGGAGCTTTCGGCCGCCGGTTGCTGCGCCGCGGAGGAAGAATTTTTGCTCCTCTGAAGATCGGTGAAAGACTGGAGGAAAAGCTCGCCCGGGCCGACATCCCCCTGCGGGGGGAGGAGTTTCTTTTCCTGGTTGTGCTCCTCGCATTAGGGGTTCCTTTGCTCCTCTTCTTTTTAGGTGCGAACCTGCGGCTGGCAGTTGCAGGTGGGCTGGTCTCCTCTCTGCTCCCCTGGATTTACGCCGAGCGGCGGCGGCAGAAGCGCCTGCACCTTCTGAGCGACCAGCTTGCCGATTCCCTCACGGTTATGGCCAACGCCCTTAGGGCCGGCCACAGCTTCCTGCAGGCCATGGAGATGGTAGCCGGGGAAACAGCGCCCCCACTGGCAGAAGAATACGGAAGAGCCTTACGGGAGATGCAGCTCGGTACCTCCGCAGAGGCGGCCTTGAACAATCTCTCCAAGCGGGTGGGGAGCGATGATCTCGACCTAATGATTACCGCCTTGCTGATCCAGCGCCAGGTAGGGGGGAACCTCTCCGAGGTGTTGGACAAGATTGCGGAGACCATCAGGGAAAGGGTGCGCATCAAAGGGGAGATCAGAACCCTCACAGCCCAGGGGAGGCTGTCGGGGCTGATCATCGGCCTGCTGCCCCTGGTCTTGCTGGGGCTTCTCTTCGTCATCAACCCGGTTTACGTCGCTACTCTTTTTAGCGATCCCCTGGGAATCCTGCTGGTGGGTAGCGCGGCCTTAGGCGAGGTTCTGGGTATCGCGATCATCAGGCGGATTGTGGACATCCGTGTCTAGCAGGAGGGGATGGGCGCGTGCTGGTGCCGGTCTTGGCATTGGTCTTTTTGAGCTGTTGTCTGCTGTTTTTGGGGATCTTGCGGCTGCTTTTTCAAGATCGCCTGCTGGTGGCTGAGCGCTTGCAGCGGATCAAAGGGGGCGAGAAGGCCCCCAGGCTGCGCGAGGAACTCAAGCAGCCTCTTCTGGCCAGAATCGGAAAGCCGGCCTGGCACAGACTGTCGGGCTTCTTTACCCGCCGCATGAGCGGTGAGAAGCGGGAACAGTTTCGGCGGCGCCTAGAAGCGGCGGGAAATCCGGCGGGTTTGGAGCCGGGTGGCTTTCGCCTCCTTCAGGCTCTGCTGGCCTTACTGTTGGGAGGTGCCGGAGCGGCCTGGGCTGCGGCCAACGGCAGCGCCGGGAAACCGCTGCTGCTTCTCTCCCTGGCCGGGATGGTGGTCGGGGCGTTGCTGCCGGAGCTCTTCCTGGAGATCAAGATTAATGAAAGGCGCAGGGCTGTAGCGCGCTCCCTCCCCGACGCTCTCGACCTTCTCACCGTGAGCGTGGATGCCGGGCTGGGCTTTGACCTCTCCCTCGTTAAAGTTACCGAGAGATTCCGGGGGGTGCTCTCTGAGGAGCTGAAGCGCCTCCTCCAGGAAATGAAACTGGGGGTGCCCCGGCGGGAGGCCCTGCAGAACCTGGCCAAACGAACGGGAGAGGAGAATCTGACGAGCTTTGTCAACTCGCTGGTGCAGGCGGAGCATCTGGGGGTCAGCATCAGCAATATTCTGCGGCTGCAGTCCGCGGAGATGCGCCGCAGGAGGCGCCAGCGGGCTGAGGAACTGGCGATGCAGGCCCCCGTCAAAATGCTGTTTCCTCTGATTTTTTTCATTTTCCCCGCCCTCTTCGTGGTGCTGCTCGGTCCCGCTCTGATCCAGATCCTAAGACACCTGTGAAAAGCGGCTCTGCTCCGGCGGCTGCCGATACCTGCCGGAGGCGGATAACGCAATTGTGGCTGCAGCGGCAGGAGGCGGCTGCAAACGCCTTTGCTTTTGGATGCCTTCTAACGGGATGGGTCTTTAACAAGAGAGTGAATGAAACAAGGGGGAATGTTCGTGGAGATTTATAATACCACACGACAAGTTGTGCTGGCGGAGGACGTCCAGGTCGCCGTAAACTTCTTCGACCGGCTCAAGGGATTGCTGGGAAGGCGGGAATTCCGGGTGGGGGAGGGGCTTCTTTTGAAACCCTGCAGGGCCGTGCATTCGTGCTTTATGCTGTTTCCGATCGATGTCGTCTTTCTGGACGACCAAATGGTCGTCGTACACATCATTGAGGGCTTACCCCCTTTCCGTTTAAGCCCGGTTATTTATGAGGCCAGTTCTGTGCTGGAGCTCCCCGCGGGCGTGACCCGCTTGAGCGGCACCCGGATCGGAGACCGGCTCTCTTTGCGCGTCTCCTTTCATTGAATTTGCTGCACCCCTTCTTCTCCCGCATCTTCGCAAAGCTGATTTGACGAAGGCATGAATCTCCTGTAGTCATTGGCAGGAATTTTCTGTTTTTAATGGAACTTGATCAGCTGTAGGCCGTCGCGGCCGCCCGGAAGGCGGTGGGAGGAGCGCCAACCGGCTGCTTTGGACGTAAATCGTAGTTTCATTGCTGCTGCAAGGCCTCCGGGCGGGCAGGGAAAAGTGTCCGGAACGCATCCATGTTCGTTCTCCTTCAGGCCTTCGGCAAAAAACCTGCTCTTTATCCTCGAAAGGCGGCCGATTTCCGGGGTTGGTGGGTCGAGCCCTGATTAAGGAAGGGAAGGAATCATGAGGCTGTTTTCGCTGTATCTGGCAGAGGGGAGGGGATGGGGGCTGGTTTTTCTCTCCCCCGATCCCATCTTCGATTTTACCTTCCTCCGCACTCAGGGGGAGGTAACTTGCCTGGAGCCGCTCACCCCCTTTCTTCCCGTTGGCATCGCCGGCTGCCTTTTTCACGGCATCTTGAGGCAATACCGGGCGGCCGACCTGTCTTCGGCCGCACCTGTGCCGCTTGAGGAGCTGCGGGATCTCTGCCTCCGGGAGGCCGGACGGATGGATTTCCCCTTCTGGGATTGGGGGGAAGAGAACCGGCCGGCCGCTCTCGAAGGCCCTTCTCCTGCTGTTCATCCCCTTCCCCGGCGGGACGAGTTGGGGGAGGTGGCCTCCCTGCTCGCCGGCAGACTTCTAAGCCTCCGGGAGATCGCCCGCCTTGCCGGGTACCCCGGTGAGGGGGGAACGGCGGCTCTGCAGCGCGTCCTGCAGGTTCTCTGTCTCCGGGGAGCGGCTGCCCTGGTGCCCGCCCTTTATCCTCTGAAGGGAAGCCTTGTGCGCTGCCAGCGCTGCGGTTGGGAGGGCATTCCGGATACCGGTTTCTGCCGGGCATGCAGGAGTGAGGCCTGCTGCACCTGCCCGGAGTGCCGCCTGATGGGGCCGTTGAGCCTCTGTGAGCCCCTTTACACCGCAGTGCCGCAGCGGTCTGCCGAACGCCAGGCATTGGAAAAGGCGGGCGTTTGGGGCCGCCTCCAAAAACTTTTCGGTCTGGGGAAAAGGGATGGGGGGAGGGAGGAGGCCGGGGGGCGAGAGGTTTTGTGCACTCCTCTGTTCTTCGGAGTCGCCCCTTGGGGAAAGAGCAACTGCAGGGCGGAGGCAGCAAAAGGGGGAGCGCCTTCCTCCGCGGTGAGGCCGAGGCACCCCTTGCGCCTGGAGGTCCGCCTGACCCCGCCCCAGGAGGCCGCGGCTGAGGCGCTGCGGGATTTCGGCGCCCGGGCTGCTCCCGGCAGCACATTTTTGGTCTGGGCCGCCTGTGGGGCCGGCAAGACGGAGGTTTCCTTCCCCCTTTTAGGTGATGCCCTGAGCCGGGGTGAGGAGGTGCTCTTTGCCACCCCCAGGCGCGATGTGGTGCTGGAGATCGCCCCCCGGCTCACCCGTGTGTTCGGAAAGAAGGTGATCGTTCCCCTTTACGGGGGGAGCGGCAATCTGGGGAGGGAGGCTCCCCTGATTGTGGCCACCACCCACCAGGCTTTGCGCTTTTACCGCAAGTTTGACCTGGTGATCCTGGATGAAGGGGATGCTTTCCCCTATGCCGGCAGCCGAATGCTGCACTTCGCCGTAGAGAGGGCGCGCCGCCCCGGCGGCAGGCTGGTTCTCTTAACCGCCACTCCGGCGCCCTGGATGTTCGGGAGCGGCCGGAAGGGAAGTTTTGCCATGATAAAAATACCTGCCCGGCCTCACGGGTTCCCGCTCCCGGAGCCCCGTTTTTTGACTGTCGACCCTTTGCAGAATACCGGGGGGAAGAAGCGGCTGCGCAGGGAAGTGCTGGATTTGATCGCCTCCCTGTTGAAGCTGCCCGGGGCGCGGCTGTTTATTTTTGTGCCTTCTGTGGCCCTCACGGGGGTTGTGGGCGAGGCCCTGCGGGCCGCAGCCGGGGAGCCTCCTTTGGAAGGGATTTGTCCGGAGGCGTTTCAGTGGAGCCATGCCGGCGACCGCCGCCGCGATCTAAAAAGGGAGAGGTTTATGGCGGGGGATTTCCCCGTCCTGGTGACTACCACCATCATGGAGCGGGGGGTTACCGTGCCCCGGGTTCACGTCGTGGTTCTGGATGCGGGGGAGGAGATGGTCTTTGACACCCCGACACTTGTGCAGATCGCCGGTCGCTGCGGCCGCAGCCCCGATTACCCCACAGGTGAGGTCTGGTTCGTCGACAGCGAGATCAGCAGGGCGATGGAGGAGGCCAGGGCGCAGATCCGCTCCTTCAATGAGGAGGCCCGGCGCAAGGGCTACTTGAGAGATGACTACGGCATCCTCTTGAAGGAGCTCCAGGCGTTTCCCTCCGGCGTGAAGGGGAGCGTCAAAGATGTGCCTTAGATGTCTGCGGGGCACGGCGAGAAGGGTGGGATGGCGATGAGGGACTGGAGAAGAGTGGCGCTCGAAATGCTGACAGGCCTTGTTTTTGCCCGGGATCCCGGCTGCCCCTTGTGCGGGCGTCCGGGGTTTCCCGGTCACCTCTGTCGGGCCTGCATGGAGATGTTGGCGGAGCTCGGGCGCGGGATGGTGGTCTGTGAGAAGTGCGGGAGGTTCTGTCCCGGTTTGAGGGAGGGGAGCCTCTGCCGGGAATGCGTGGAGGAACCGCCACCTTACATCAAGGCCCGCGCCGTCGCCCCTTACGAGGGGCAGCTAAGGGAGGCTCTGCATCAGTTCAAGTTTTTCGGGAGGAAGGAGCTGGCCGGACCTTTCGGAGAGGTGATGGCGGCTCTGGCGGCGGCGTTCTTCCCCCTGCGGCCTGCCGGTGTGGTGGTTCCCGTTCCCCTGCCTGAAAGGCGCGAACGGGAGCGCGGTTTCAACCAGGCGGCGCTTCTGGCAGGGGTGATCGGGGATATTTTGAGGCTTCCCGTTTTTAAGAGGGCTCTCGTCCGCACCAGAGAGACGCCGAGCCAGGCCACCCTTTCCCGGGGGCAGCGGCAGGCCAACCTTTGCGGTGCCTTTGCGGCAGGGGAGGATTCCTCTGCGGTTGCGGGCCGGAACGTTCTGCTGGTGGACGACGTTTATACCACCGGGGCGACCGCCTCGGAATGCTCAGGCGCCTTGCTGGCAGCAGGAGCCGGGGCGGTCTACGTGGTCACCCTGGCAACGGGTATTGAAATACAGAGCAAGGGGCCGCCTCCCGCCCCGGCAGAGGAGCAAATGGGTAAAGCCCATACCGGGGCGGCAGACTGCCGGAGCTGTGAGTGACCGGAAGAGTTTTTTCAGAGTGGACCACCATGCCGCCGGCGGCGGCACCAACAGAGGAAAAATGGTTTATCCTTGCCGGCGCAGCGGAGATCGTTACTTGCCCTTAGCGGAGGAGCAGCAAACGGCAGCCGAATCGAGACAGAATGTCGAGAGAGGTGACTCTGCAGCAGGGATGCCGCCACAGGAGCCGGCCGGCTACCGTCTGCAGGGCTATTAAGTCGGGTTGAACCGGGACGGCAGGTGGGATTCTTCCCGAGAGGCGGGTTTGTGAGGCGTTATCGGGAATTTAAGCCGGAAGTTCGGAGAGCAAGCGCAATGGTAATCCGAAGCGGATCTCCGGGATATGTATAGAAATAAGGGGCCGGGCGCAATAATAAGAGAGCCAGAAGAGGAGGGATCTCGGCGTGCCTTTTTTGCTGTTGTTGTTGCTGTTTCCGCTCTTGCTGCTGCTGTTATTTTTAAACGTGGCCACTTTTTCCTTTTCCCGCCTGGGAATGTCTCCTGAGAGTGCCTTTCTTTTTTTAACCGCTTCGATAATCGGGAGCACCGTCAACATACCGCTTTCCCGCCGGCGGGTGCTGGTGCGGGAGCGGCGGGCCTTCCCTTTTTCGCTCTTTCTCTTTTACTACCCGCCGGTTGTGCAGGAGCGGGTGATCTACCTTAATGTTGGGGGAGCGGGACTCCCGGCCCTTCTCTCCCTCTATCTGCTGTTGGGCGGCCGGGCACCGCTGATACCATCTCTGTTTGCCCTGATTATCGTCACCATCGTAGCTAAGGCCATGGCCAGGCCGCACCCCGGGGTGGGTATCGTTATGCCTGCCTTTATTCCCCCGCTGGTGGCCGCAGCTGCGGCGCTTCTCTTCTCCCCGCCGGGGCAGGCGGCACCTGTTGCCTACGTCGCCGGGACCATGGGCACCCTCATCGGTGCCGACCTTTTGAACTGGAGGGCGATTCAGAATCTCGGGGCGCAGGCAGTAAGCATCGGCGGGGCAGGCATCTTCGACGGGATTTTCCTGGTCGGGGTGATCGCTGCCTTTATCGGCTGATGATGGAGCGATTGTGAAAGTTACGGGATCCGTTTTTAAAATAATGGTAAAATAATGGTGAGCGAATTGTACCTGATCCCCCTCTCCACCCTTGTACTCTCCGGAGAACCGTCTGAATTCCTGAAAGAGCGGGAGAAGCGGATTGTACTTGACATCGAGGGGAAAGGATTACCTCTGAGTCGAGGAGGCGTTGCCATGCCTGATGATAAAGGGCCGGATTTTTCGCCGGAATTTATGGATAAATACCGGTTTCTCCAAAGGGAACGGGCTGTGAGAATACGGAAGCTTGAGGAACAGGCCCGGAAGAAAGCAAGAGAAATTGCCGCAGTTCTTAAAGAAAAATATGGAGTAAGCAAGGTTTACCTTTACGGCTCGCTGGCATGGGGCGGCTTCACGGAGGGATCTGATATCGACCTCCTTGTTACCGGTTATCAGGGCCATGATTTTTGGAGGATGTATGTAGAGGTGGAAAGAACGGGAGCGCCGTTCGAAATCAGCCTGGTTTGCGAGGAAGATGCCCATCCGTCCTTACGGAAGGCGGTTATCGAGAGGGGAATTTTATTATGACTATAGAGGAATTTCTTCTTGTTAAAGCTAAAATAAAACGGGAATTGGAAAATATCTCCCTTTTAGAAGATGAGCTGGCTGGTTATAAACTTTTCCCGGTGATCGAGACTGATTCATTGGGGGGATTCTACCTGGAGGACAATGCCGCCTGCAGAATCATTGGTTCTATTCTGCATGATTATTATGTTGCCGTTGAAAACATCTTTAAGGCGGTTGCCAGGAGGATTGACGGCGTATTATTAGCGGGTGAACAGTGGCATAAGGAATTGTTGGAGCAAATGACTCTGGATGTTCCCGGGATACGCCCGCCGTTGCTCAGCGGGGAAACATCGGAAAAGCTTGACAAGTTGAGAGGATTTCGTCACGTATTCAGAAATGTTTACGGTTTCAACCTGGCATCTGAAAGGATTCGTGAGTTGTTGGCAGAACTCCCGGTAACCTCTTCTTATTTCAAGAGGGATGTGGACGATTTTATAAAGAAAATGGAGAAACTGCTATTTCAATAATTCATCCATAGGAATGTTCGGGATTTGATGCTCTTACGCATCGAGTTTCCGCAATATTCTTTGGAGGGATTGACCGGCCTTTTCTGACGAACCGCTACTGTTATTCCAGTGGCGGTCTTTTATTTTGCATGAGCGGGTTCACCACAGCCAGCGACGGCATCCACGAAGTGGTCGACGATGTGGTCTACGCCCGAGCAGTATGGCCGACGAGATAAACCCGGCAGAGGATCCCCAAAATGAAGATCCCTGGCAGGATCTCTGGTTCTACTCCAACCCCATCTTTGTCAAGGTGGTATGGGCTCGAGTGAGCGGGCGAGTGAGCGCGGGCTCTTTACATGGGCCGCAGTGGTGAGTATAATAGTCGTAAAAAATGAATAGGATTACTTTTCAGGTGCCCGCAAGGGAGAATAGGGAATCAGGTGTAAATCCTGAGCGGTCCCGCCACTGTAAACAGGGACGAACCCGAAGGAGCCACTCGGTTGGCCCACCAGCCGGGGAAGGTTCGGGGGAGAATGAGCTGTGAGCCAGGAGACCTGCCTGAAAGGTTTATGCCGCCCTCGCGGAAAAGGGTGGGCGTAAGCATGGATGATGGTAAAGTCCACGCTTAGGTTGAGGCGTGGACTTTATTTTTTAGCAAATCTAACGGAGGGGATGGTCTATGGAAAAGGTTTACGAAGAAAAGGTGCTGGAGGTGGAGCCTTTTGGAATCGAGCCCATTCCGAAGCAAGAACGGCACGGGCGCGCCCGACAGCTGTTTACCCTGTGGTTTGCCTCGAACCTCAATGTGGTTACCTGGTTCACAGGCTTCCTGGGAATTGAGTTCGGGCTCTCTTTAAAATACGCCGTGCTGGCCATCATTATAGGCAATTTGCTGGGTGGTGTTCTGCTCGCCCTGGCCTCCGCGGTGGGCCCGCAGCTGGGGCGGCCGCTGATTCCCGGAAGCAGAAGAGCTTTCGGGAAGGTGGGAGTGGTCGGACTGTCTTTTCTCAACCTGGTCAACAACATCGGCTGGCTTGCCGTCAACCTGGTGCTGGCGGTGATGGCCTTCCGGAAGATCGTGCCCTCCCTCGGCTACCACCCTGCCCTGCTGATCCTGACGGTGGCCACCATGCTGATCGCCGTCTACGGTTACAATTTCATCCATACCTTTGCCCACTGGATGTCTATCGTGATTGGGGCTCTGTTCCTCGCCATGACGGTGATTTCCGTCAGCAACCTCCCCCATCTGTTGAGCGGAGCTGAGAGCGCGGCAGGGGGGGTTGACTGGGGGATGTTCATCCTCGCCGTTGCCGTCGCCTTTTCCTACCAGATAAGCTACTGCCCCATCGGCTCTGATTATTCCCGTTATCTCCCGGAAAGCACCCCTCGGGTAAAGGCCTGGTTGGCTACCTACCTGGGCTGTGTAACAGTCTGTATCTGGCTGGAGATCCTCGGCGCCCTGACGGCGACACTGGGGATGCATGCCGGCCCCATGGATTTCTTCGCCAGGCTGATGGGTGTCTTTACGGTTCCCGCCTTGATTGCGGTGATCCTCAGCATCATGCCGATCAACGCCATGGCCGTCTACAGCGGGGGGCTTGCCGCTCTGGCGATGGGGATTCCCATGAAGAGGTGGGTGGCCGCCCTGGTCACCGCCGGTATCGGCGCTCTGCTCATCTCCTTCGGCGGGGGACACCTGGCCGAAACCTACAAGAACTTTCTGCTGCTCCTCTCCTACTGGATTGCTCCCTGGCTGGGGGTTGTGCTGTGCGACATCTTTTTCAACCGGCAGCCTGAGGCCGAACGGAACGGCAGCGGCTGGCCGGGGATAGTCTCCTTCATCTGCGGGGTGGTGATCTCCATACCCTTTATGAGTTCGGTGCTGTACACCGGCCCCATCGCCAGGAATTATCTGGGCGGGGCCGACATCAGCTATTTCTTGAGCATGACCGTCACGGCGCTTCTTTACCTGATAATTATCAAGGCCAAGAATGCCGTTAAAAAGGAAACC
This sequence comes from Thermacetogenium phaeum DSM 12270, assembly GCF_000305935.1. Lineage (NCBI taxonomy): Bacteria > Bacillati > Bacillota > Clostridia > Thermoanaerobacterales > Thermoanaerobacteraceae > Thermacetogenium > Thermacetogenium phaeum. The sequence goes on from NC_018870.1 coordinate 579,413, forward strand.
TTAACGGCACGGGCCCCGGTTGGGGCTGCCGGAATGGAGTAGGAGGGATTCCCGGTGAATCAGTTGGAAGGCGCTCTGGCCGCGGATCCGGTATCCCCGGGCAATGGCAGGGATCCCCGGATGCCGGGTGACTTAAAGTTTTTACGAAGCCTGCAGGACAAGGGGTGTTGGCTGTGGAATTGAAGCTGGAGGATGCGGTTAAAGGGATCAGGCCCGTCGACGGCGAATGGCGCCGGAGGGCCCGGGAGCATCTGAACAACCTGGCCATCCCGGTGGGAAGCCTGGGACGGCTTCTGGACATCGCCGAACAACTGGCTGCCATCAAGGAAAGCCTGAAGCCTTCGGTGGGGAAGAAGGTGGTGGTCACCATGGCCGGCGACCACGGTGTTGTAGAGGAGGGGGTCAGCACCTGCCCCCGGGAAGTGACCCTCCAGATGGTTTACAATTTCGTGGCCGGAGGGGCCGGGATCAATGCCCTGGCCGGAGCAGCAGGCGCCAGGGTGGTGGTCGTGGATATGGGGGTTGCCGGGGATTTAAAGGAGCTGGTGGAGCAGGGGAAGATCCTTTCCCGCAAAGTGGACTTCGGAACGCGCAACATGACCCGGGGCCCCGCCATGACCAGGCAGCAGGCGGTGCAGGCCCTGGAGGCCGGAATCGACATCGCCGGGGATCTGGTCCGGGAGGGCGCCGAGCTGCTGGGAACGGGAGATATGGGGATCGGCAACACCACACCCAGCAGCGCCGTCCTGGCGGCCCTTTCAGGCCTGCCGGTCCGGCAGGTGACCGGCAGGGGCACCGGGATCGATGATGAAACCCTGGACAGGAAGGTCCGGGTGATCGAAAGGGCCCTTGCCGTAAACAGGCCGGACCCACAGGACCCGGTAGACGTCCTGGCCAAGGTGGGAGGGTTCGAGATCGGGGGGATTGCCGGGCTGATTCTCGGTGCGGCTTACTACAGGGTGCCCGTGGTTGTGGACGGCTTTATATCCACCGCCGGTGCCCTCCTGGCGAAACACATCGCTCCCCAGTGTGTTGATTACATGATCGCCGCCCACCGGTCCATGGAGTACGGCCACCGGTATATGCTGGAGGAACTCGGCCTGCAGCCACTGCTCGATCTCAACATGCGGCTGGGGGAGGGCACCGGAGCCGCCCTGGCCATGTGCATTGTGGAGGGGGCGGCGCGGGTGATCCGCGAGATGCTTACCTTTGAGGAGGCCGGGGTTGCCCGGAACAAGTCCAGGGAGTATGCGGTATGAAGAACGGTTTTCTGAAACACGACCCGCAGGATCTTTCCCCGCAGTACCTCGAGGATCTGGCTACCGGCTACTGGTTTTCGGAGGTCCTTTTCACCGCGGTGGAGGCCGGGCTGTTTACCCTCCTTGCCGGAGGAGGCATGAGGGCGGCCGAAATCGCTGCAGCCCTCGGTTTCGACCCGGCGGGGACGGAGCGCTTCCTGAACGCCCTCTGCACCCTGGGCTTGCTCGGCCGGAACGGAGACGTGTTCTTCAATACCCGGCTTTCGGACACCTACCTGGTCGGGGGAAGGGAGCACTACCAGGGGAACTCCATCCTCTGGAGGAAATACTTGAGGGAATCCTGGCGCGGCCTGCGGGAATGCCTGGAGGCGGGGGGGAGGGTGGCCTACCCCCCGCCGGAGGAATCCGGGGAAAACATGCGGCGGCGGGTGGAGATGTACATCCGGGCGATGGACGACGTGGCCGGAACCAAGGTGCGGGAAATTCTGCCGGTTTTTGAAGGGGTCTTCGGCACCGGCAGGATCCTGGACGTGGGAGCGGGCTCCGGAGCGGTGGCTGCCGGCTTCCTTCAATGTTTCCCGGGGCTTACGGCCACCCTGGTGGACCTCCCCGAGGTGCTGGAATTCGCTAAAGGGATGCTGGAGGAAAGGGGGCTGGGGGGCCGGTTCACCTGCCACCCGGCGAACATCCTGGAGCCTGATGCGCTTCCGGAGGGGCCCTTCGAGCTGGTGATCCTGTCCAACATCGTCCACGCCTATTCGGAGCGGGAGATCGCCCTGCTGCTTTCCCGGGCGGCGGGGTGCCTGGGTGCCGGAGGCTACCTGCTCGTGCACGATTTCTTTCCGGAGCACCGGCCGGAAAAGGCGGCGCTGCTGGATTTGAATATGTTGATCAACACCTACAACGGCAGGGTTTTGTCCGCCGGTTGGGTGCGGGAAGAGCTGGAGGCCCGGGGGCTTTGCTGCACTGAGCCCGTGCCCCTGCGGACCGATACCGCCCTGGTGATCGCCGCCCGGGATGCCGGGGCCCTGGGGAGGTTGCGGCTGGCGCCGGAGCAGCGCCTGATCTCCCGCATCAGGTCCCTGGGGTTCCGGGAGGTTCGCTCCATCCCCGCGGCGGAGGTGCATGTTCCCGACTGGGTGGACCTGCGCTGCCGCTACGGCTGCGAAAACTACGGCAGGCCGCACTGCCCTCCCCACACCCCGCCGCCGGAGAAAACCCGGGCCGCTCTGAGGGATTTTTCGACAGCCCTGCTGCTGGAAGGGGAGCCCCCGGCGCGGGACTTTCAGCGGAGGGTCCTGGCCGCGGAGAGGGAGGCTTTTCGGACGGGGTACTATAAGGCCCTGGCGTTCTGGGCGGGGCCCTGCGCCTTCTGCCCCTCCTGCCCGGAGTCCGGCCCCTGCCGGCACCCCGGGGAGGCCAGACCTTCCATGGAGGGGTGCGGGATCGATGTCTATGAGACGGTGAGGAGGGCCGGCCTTTCCCTCAGAACCCTGCAGGACCGGCGGGATTACGTCAAATACTTCGCCTTGCTGCTGCTGGAGTGAAGAGCCGTGCGCCTGTTGCTTGTTCAGACCCCCTCCGTGGAGGTTTTCAGCGCCGAAAAGGTTTATCCCATCGGGATCGTTTCCCTGGCGGGACACCTGCGCGCCGCCGGCCACGAGGTGCAGATTCTGGATATGAACCTGCATCCTGACCCCTTCGGGCAGCTTCAGGAGAAGCTCCTGGACTTCCGGCCGGAGGTGGTCGGGCTTTCTTTAAGAAATATCGATCCCCTGGGGAACAAAACCAGCTCCCTCATTCCCCAGTTTATCGTCACCGCCAGGATGGTGGCCGCACTTCTTCCCGATGCCCGGCTGATCGCCGGGGGCACCGGTTTTTCCCTTTTCCCGGAGCGGATTATGCGGGAGGTGCCGGAGCTGGACTACGGGATTGTAGGGGAGGGGGAGAGGTCATTCCCTGCCCTGTTGGCCTCCCTCGACAGTCCGCCGCCGCTTCCGGGGCTCTGCTACCGGGATAACGGTTCGGTATATATGATGGCGCCGGATCGGGATTTTGATATGGCCGGCTATACGCCGCCGGACCGGAGGCTGTGGGACCCCGCTCCTTATGCCGGCATCAACAGCTATGTCCCCGCCATCGGGGTCGAAACCAAGCGTGGCTGCCCCTTTGCCTGTACATACTGCGTTTACCCGCAGCTCCAGGGCCGCAGGCTGCGCTGCCGCTCCGCCGCCTCGGTGGTGGATGAGATCGAATTCCTGCATAAGGAATTCGGGATCCGGAGCTTTCATTTCACCGATCCGGTGCTGAACATCCCCCCGGGCCACCTCGAGGAGATCTGTCGGGAGATCCTGAGAAGAAAGCTGGAGGTGCGGTGGGACGGCTTTTTCCGGGAGGACCACCTGAACGAGGAGAACATCGTCCTCTTCGAAGCGGCCGGCTGCGAGTGCTTCTCTTTTTCCCCGGACGGCCTGTGCCAGGAGGCGCTGGAGGTGCTGGGGAAGCAGCTGACCGAGGCGGACATTTTGCGGGCTGCCGGCCTGGCGGCCAGAAGGGAGGCCCTCAGCGTCTACCACTTCATGGTCAACGTGCCCGGAGAAACCGAAGAGACCTGCCGGAGGGGGATCGAAATGCTGGAACGGATCTACGACCTGCACGCCTCCGGGAAAAACCTGGGGACCGTGGTCCTGAACAACATCCGGATTCTGCCCGGCACCGGGATCGAAAGGATCGCCAGGGCGGAAGGGGTGATCGGGCCCGACACCGACCTGCTTTACCCCGTCTATTACAATCCCAAACCTTTTGACACCTTGAGGTACCGGCTGGAGACGCTCAGCCTCTACCGGAATGTATTCATGTGGAAGGGGGTACATGCCGAAAATGAGGGTAGTGTTGCTGGAACACCCCAGGGCGGTCGTGCCTGAGAGGTGCAACGACATCGCCAATACCCCCCTTGCCTCCTGCCTCCTGACGGGATACACGGCCGGGGTGCTGCAGGAGGCGGGGCATGAGGTGGAGATCGTGGAGGGCTACCTGGATCACCTATCTTACGAAGAGATCGGGAGGAGGATCGGGGATGCCGTTCCCGGCCTGCTGGGGGTCCACATGGTCTACCAGTGGCAGAGGGACCGGCTGCTGTTCGACTTTCTGGAGGGCCTGAAGGCCTCCGGGGCCGTCCCCTACATCGCGGTGTACGGCTATTACCCCACCTTTGCCTTTGATGCCGTCTTAAGGGAGTGCACGGCGGTGGATGCGGTGGTGGTGGGAGAGCCGGAGCTCACCTTCGCGGAGCTGGCGGGGCGGCTTGCCCGGGGTGGGGAGATCGGGGGGATTCCCGGCCTTGCCGTGAGGGATGCGGACGGAGGAATCAGGTGCACCAGACGCGAGCCGGTAAAGGACCTGGACCGGCTCCCCTTCCCGGTGCGCACCCCGGCCATGATGCGGCTTCCCGAGGTGAACCTCCAGGGGAGCCGGGGGTGCTACGGGGGGTGCACCTTCTGCTACATCAACCCCTTCTACGGGCAGGGTTCGCACTGGCGGGGGCGCAGCCCGGAGAATATCGCCGCCGAGATCGACAAGATCCTGGAAAAATGGGGAAAAAGGGATTTCTACTTCACCGATCCCAATTTCTTCGGCCCCGGGGAGCGCGGCCAGAAGAGGGCGCTGCGCCTGGCTTCTCTCCTTAAAGACCGGGGGGTCCGCTTCGGCATCGAGGCCCGGGTGAACGACATCCGTGACGAAACCATCGGGGCGCTTGTCGCCGCCGGCCTGCGGAGCATCCTGATCGGGCTGGAGAGCGGCCGGGACGAGTCCCTGCAGAGGATGAACAAGAGAACCACCGTCGCCCAGAACGAAGCTGCCCTGCGGATCCTCAGGAAGCACGGCATCGAGCCCAACGTCGGCTTTATCATGTTCGAGCCCGACTCCACCCTGGAGGATGTACGGGCCAATTTCGAGTTTCTCAAGAGAAACCGGCTGCTGGAAAAGCTGGAGATCACCGCCAACGTGCTCTACCACCACCAGATCGTCTTGAAAGGCACCCCCGCCTACCGGGAGCTGGATAGAAGCGGGCGTCTGAGGATTTCGGACAATCCCTATGAAGGAACGGCGGTCTACGAAAACGACGGGGTCGCCTGCCTGGCGGAGGTGATGAGGGGCCTCACCAATTTCCTGTTCACCCGCCTGTCGGGGGTCTGGAGCGGCAGGGTGCAGCCGCCCCCGGAGGCCCCGGAGATCTTCAGGCGGGCTAACGCTCACCTGGTGGAGTGTTTTGAAACCATCCTTTCCACCCTTGAAGCGGGGGGATGCCTGCAGGAGGCGGAAAGGGATGCCTTTGTGAAGAGGCACGAGCTTCACCTGGCCGGGCTGCTGGCGGGGATACCGGAGGGTTGAGAAATACCGGGTGGGCATTTTTCCTTATCTTGTTCAACCGCCCGCCTCTTGTTATACTGGAGGTGGATGGAGCGTTTTCTGCCGAATGATGGCGTGCCGGGGGGGATCGCTATGGAATTGAGGAATTGTCCGGAATGCGGAAAATTGTTCGCCTTCCTTTCCCGTAATCTATGCCCGGAATGTGCTGCTCTCGAAGACGAATACGTAAAGAGGATTCAGGAGTATCTCGACGGGCCAGGGGGGGCGACAATAAAAGAGATCAGCGACGCTACCGAAGTCCCTGAGGAGAAAATAATTTCACTGCTCAGGGAGGGGAGGCTCATAGTCAGAGGGAAGGCGTGTCTGCTGGAGTGTGAGCGCTGCGGGAAACCGATCGACAGCGGGCGTTACTGTGCGAGTTGCCGGGCGATTCTGGCGAATTCCTTAAAGGGGAGTTCTGCGGTGTCTCCGAAGCCGATGGCCGGGGAGGAAGAACGGCCCCAGGGTTGGAAGAAAGCCCGGATGCATACGGCCGGGCTAAGCCGCGCAAGTGACCGGTAAACTGTCGTATTTCTCCTTTTTTGAGGTGTATGGGCAGAACTTGGCTTCATATGAATCTCAAGTTTTTCTGTTTATTGACGAATAGAGTATTGTAAGTGGTTTTAACCGTCACGTTCCGGTATCCGGCGGCTGTTGCTGCCGCCGGCGGAGCAAATTACGGAGTTTCAGCCCTTGTAAGGAGGGGAAGGGCTTTGAACATTTCCGGCGAACAGATGGAGGTGGCGCTGCGCCTTTACGGAACGCAGAGCGCGGAGCGGCCGCAGGGCCTGAAAAGGCAGCAGCAAAAGGAAGAGGCGGTGGAGCCGCAAGGTGAACAGGGGCTTGACCGGGCCGAGCTGTCCCCGCAGGCGCTCGATTACCGGAAGATCAAGGAGGCGGTGCTGGCGGCTCCGGAAATCAGGGAGGACCGCGTCCGGGAGATCAGGGATGCTCTGGCCAAAGGTGATTACCGGGTGGCACCTGAGGATGTTGCCGCCAGGATGCTGGAGCGCCCGGCGGGCGATCTTTAAGCCGTGACCGGCTCCGAGAGAAAGGGTAAGGAAGCGATGTCCGGTTTGCAGGCTCCTCAGGGGAGCGGCAGGGCGAACTTGCGGGAAGATCCTGCCGCTTTCATCGAAGAGGGAGAACGGCTCTGCGCCCGCTTGAGAGAACTCGCCTTAAAGAAACGCAACCTCCTGCTGGCCGGTTTGATGGGCGAGCAAGGCGTTGGGGAGCTGGAGCGGATTCAAAAGGAGGAGGCTTCTCTGTTGCCCGGGTTAAGTGCTCTGGCGGAGCGAGTCCCTCTCTTTTCAGGCGGAACCTCCGCAGGGGGTTCTTCTGACGCCGCAGGGAAGGTCTCCGGCAGTGTCCGCCTGCGGGCGGCGCTGGAGGAGTTGCAGGACCTAAACCGGAAAAACGGGCTGCTTTTGCAGGGCCTGATGGCCTATGTGGGTTCCGCTCTGCCCCTTCTCCGGAGGTGCGCGGAGGGTGAAACCTACCGGCAGGTGGGTAATAGGGAAGAGGTTGAAAAGGTGCTCGCGAGGAGAAGCCGCTTCGACCGGCAGGCATAGCGGCGCAGGAAAAAGGTCTGGAGGGATGACGGTGAGCTCTATTTTTTTCGGCCTGGAGATCGGCCGGCGCGGTCTGCAAGCCCAGCAGCGCGCCCTTGATGTGACCGCCCATAATGTGGCCAACGCCAACACGCCGGGCTATACCCGCCAGGAGGCGGTGATGGCTGCTGCTGATCCAATCCCTGTGCCCTCGCTCAACATGCCGTCGGGAGCCGGGCAGTTGGGGACGGGTGTGGAGATAACCGCCATCCGGCGCTTGCGGGACGGCTTCATCGACCTTCAGATACGCAATGAAAGCATAAGTTTGGGTTATTGGGAGGCGCGCCAGGAGAATCTGAACAAGATTGAAGGGATCTTCAACGAACCCTCTGAAAGCGGCCTGCAGTCCGTCTTTGAGCTCTTCTGGCAGTCACTGGAGGAGTTGAGCAAAAACCCCGAGAGCCTGGCAGCCCGTTCTTTGGTGCTGGAGCGCGCCCAGACGCTGACGGAGACCTTCAACCACCTCGATTCCCGTTTGCAGGAACTCCAGCAGGACATCAACGCCACCGTCAAGATCAAGGTGGACGAAATCAATTCTTTAGGGCGGCAGATCGCCGATTTGAACCAGCAGATTTTAAAGATCGAGGTCATGGGGGCGCGGGCCAACGACTTGCGCGACAGGCGCGACCTCCTGGTCGACCAGTTGGCGAAGATCGTTCCCGTGCAGGTCCAGGAGGACGGGCGCGGTGTATTCACGGTCACCCTCGGGGGCTGCCCGCTGGTGGAGGGCGCACAGCTCAACAGGCTGGCCGTTGAGAACGATCCCGGTGTCTACGACGTGGTTTGGGAAACGCCGAAGGGGCGGGAGGCCGCCGTCGACGGGGGCTACCTGGGTGGGCTGTTGGATATGCGCGATGATTATATTCCCGATCTTAGGGAGAAGTTGGATAATCTGGCCGCTGAGTTTGCAATAAAATTTAATGAGATCCACCGTCAGGGTGCGGGAGTGAACGGTGACACAGGAATGAACTTTTTTATTAATAAGGATGATAATACAGGCGACGGTATTACTGCCGGGAATATCGGTATAAATGAGGATATTGTTGAAGACCCGTTGAAGCTTGCAGCAGCTGTTTTTGTTGAAATCACAGATGATCCAAAACTCTACGAGAACAAGATAGAAATCAGTAATATATGGTATACTTGGGATACCGGCGACGGCAGCAATGCCCTCGACCTGGCCGGGTTGAAGCACCAAACCATTGATGGGCTGGGGACCACCTTCGACGACTATTACCGCTCGATGATCGGCGTGCTGGGCGTGGACGCCCAGCAGGCGGTGCGGATGAAGGAGAATCAGGAGCTGCTGGTCTCCCAGCTGGAGAACAGCCGCCAGGCGGTCTCCGGAGTCTCCCTCGATGAGGAGATGATCAATATGATCAAATTCCAGCACGCCTACAGCGCCGCCTCCCGCCTGATCACCGCACTGGACGAGATGCTGGAGATCATCATCAACCGCATGGGAGTTGTCGGTCGCTGATAACTCGAGTTAAAGGAGGCTTTTACCCTCTCCGGCCTCAATGCCGCCTCCAGGAGGCCGGGCAGATGGCCGGCCTCCTCAGAACCTGCGGACGTTCCGGCAGCATGAATTGTCCGGCAGGGCGTTAATCATCCTTTTCCAGCTCCTCGATCTGGTTGACATAAGTTAGGCGGTCGGCGGCGTCGGGCAGCAGCGGGAGATTGTACCGGGCTACTGCCAGTGCCGCTTTTTTGCTTCCTTCCGCCAGGCAGCGGGCGGTTTCGGCATCGGCGCGCACCGGGGGATAGGACTCGGGAAAAGCCCGGTGGATCGCTGCCGCTATCTCGGCGGCGCAGCGGGCGATCTTCAGGGGCACCTCGATCATCCGGAAGGGCCCCAGGGGGTTTCCCTCCACGAAATCCCTGATGGCAAACCCGTCCTCCTGCGCCAGGGCGAAGGAGCGCTTTGTCAGTGCCAGCGCTTTTTTCAGCATCCCCTTCCAGAAGTCTACCCTCTTTTCAGCCCCCTCCCCGTTGCCGGGGAGATCCGCTCTGCTTTCTTCGGCCTTGCGCAGGTTCACCCGGCAGAACATGGCGAAGAGGGCCGCGGCATGGGCGGCGGTCATGGCGGCGGAGGAACCGGCGCTCGGATAGAGGGAGTCCTCCGCCAGTCTGGTGAAGTAGTCCGACAGAGGCAAGTTTTTGATTAAAGGCACCTCATCCACTGGAATCCCTTCTTTTTAAAGAGCTGTTATCAGGCTTCAATTTCAGCCCTTAACCTTTTGGCCTTTTTTACATTCGTGAACGATGAGGCGAATTCCTCCCCAAGATTTTGATCTCTAAGGACGGCCGGCGCCGGATGTTGCTGCTACTGGAGGCAGTTTTGGCCATTTTAGAAGCGCAGACGCCGTTTACAGGGTGAAATCCGGGGAATATTACGGAAAACGGCCTTTAATATTTTGATCCTGGTGACGATAAAAATAGTAAGATAAAAAATTCGTCGAAGTGAGGGGGAGCTCTTGCGGGTCACTAATCAGATGATAAGCAACAACCTGCTCAGGTGCATCCACACCAACCTCAGTGAACTGGAGCGCGCCCAGGACCGCCTGGCCTCCGGAAGGGAGATCCGGCGCCCCTCGGATGACCCGGTGCGGGCCGTCATCGCCATGGGCCTGCGCGCCGGGCTGGGCGAAACCGTTCAGTATCAGAGCAACATTCAGGATGCCCTGAGCTGGCTGGAGGTGACGGAGGGGGCGCTGGCCGGCGCCATTGAGGTTCTCCAGCGGGCACGGGATCTGGCCGTTCAGGGGGCGACCGACACCCTGCCGCAGGAGTCGCGAGATGCCCTGAAAAAAGAGGTTGAACAATTAAAAGAGCAGCTCGGCACGATCGCCAACTCCGTTTACGGGGACCGGTATATTTTCGGCGGGACGAAGACGCATAAAACTCCTTATGATGGTAGTACCTGGCAGGGCAATGGTGGTGAAATCAAGTTTGCGATCGCTCCCAAAGTGGAGATGCAGGTAAATATCCCGGGAATGGAGCTTTTCTGGGAGAAGCAAACTTCAGAAGGCCAAACGGTAAAGGGAGCAATTCAGGTGCTCGATGAGCTGGCCGGTTTGCTGGGCGATTCCGGCAAAACGGGTTCCGATATATCCTCTATGATCGGGGAGATCGATCGGGTCCTCGACAGCTTCATCTCCACCAGAGGGGAAATCGGAGCCAGGGTCAACCGGCTGGAGATGTCCCTGGCACGCCTGGAGCAGACCGGGTTCGAGCAGACGGATCTCCTCTCCCGGGCGGAGGATGCGGACATCGCCCGCGCCATCATCGACCTCAAGAACCGGGAGAATGCTTACCGGGTCACTCTGGCGGCAGGCGCCAGGATCATTATGCCGACGCTGATCGATTTCCTGAGATGAAGGATGAAGTGAGCCGGAAAGCAGCCGGCGGTGGCCGAAGGAGGGCAGCCGCAAGCCTTAAGGGGCTCTGGAAGGCCGGAAGATCTTCGTCGGAAAAGTGAGGAGAAGAAAGATGCAGGTAAAAACGGCGCGCTTCGGCGTCCTGGATGTCGACCGGGAACGCCTGCTGACTTTCCCGCAGGGTATGGTCGGCTTCCCCCATTTGCAGAGGTACTTTTTCGTTCCGGTGCCGGAAAATAACCTTTTTGTCTGGTTGCAGGCCTTAGATGACTCCGAAATTGCCTTTTTGATGGTCGATCCCTTTATCTTCTTCCCTGATTATGATGTGCATTTGAGTGAGGCCGACTGTGAATTCCTGCAGCTCGGCCACCCCGATGAGGCGACTCTGTTGACGGTAGTTACCATTCCTCCCGACGGGGTGCGGGGGATGACGGCGAATCTTCTTGCCCCTGTGGTGATCAACGTCAGGAAGGCCCTGGGACGGCAGGTTATCTTGGATGGGAGCGGTTACCGCACCAAACATCCGCTCTTCCGCGGTGTGCCGGAGCCGGCCAGGCGTTGCGCCTGTAGATAGGTGGGCTTTCATGCTGGTTCTTGCCCGCAAAAGAGGCCAGAGCATTATGATCGGGGAAACCGTCAAGGTAACCGTCCTGGACGTGCAGGGGGATCAGGTACGGCTCGGAGTCGAGGCGCCGCAGGAGCTTCCGGTGCACCGCCTGGAAATCTACGAACAGATCCGGGCTGAAAACATCATTGCTGCCGGAAGCGATGGCGGTGCTCTGAAGGGCCTGCAGGAGTTGCTCGAGGGGGAGTTTTTTCAGGTGCCGCAGGACGGCAGACAGGAAAAAGGGGATGACAGCAGGCGCTAGATTTGGCGATCAACCCCGGCTCGAATAAGTGAGGCGGGGTTTTGCTTTGCGGTGAGGAGACCTTAAGGCCGCGGCCATTGCCTTCCTTGCCTTAAAGCATCGTTTCGGTGTCATAAGGCCGCCGGGGCACGTCTGCGGCTTCGCAAGGCGGGCGGCCTCCAAGAAAAATGCCGCTTGAGAGCAGGGATCTCCCCCAGAGCGGAGAAATAGATCGTTGGGTCAACTTTCCGATTAGCTCCCGAGGAGGTGAGACTTTGAAAGAGGTACAGATCGATGTGGGTAAGTGTTTAGGCTGCAAGTCCTGTGAGATGGCGTGCGCGGTTTCCCACTCACTGTCGCAGGAGCTCTTCGGCGCAATCTTTGAGGATACCCCCCCACGCAAGCGCATTTACGTCCAGGGAGTAGGGGCGGCTGCGGTTCCCGTCAACTGCCGGCACTGCGAAGAGGCCGGCTGTGTCGGCGTTTGCCCTACCGGAGCCATGTACCGGGATGAGAGGACGGGTGCTGTGCTGCATAACCGTGACCGCTGCATCGGGTGCGGCTTCTGTGAGCTGGCCTGTCCTTTCGGAGCCATTACCCGTTTACCGGGAAGCAAGGTTGTGGCTAAGTGTGACCGCTGCCCGGACAGGGAGGTGCCGGCATGTGTTGATGCCTGTCCTACCGGTGCCCTTCTCTTTATCACTCCTGAAGAGGCACAGCGCAGAAAGCGCCTGCAATTAGCCCGGCAGATGTGTTTGCCGTAGGTAGTCTGTTTGGTGTTGTCGGGTTTTAGCTTTTCGTCTTGGACTTTCGCAGTATTTCCCGCAGACTGACCTTTTGCCCCTCGATCCGCTCACACTCCTTGTTGAATTCCGGAAGCATGATTTTTCTCCTTCAAGTGCATGGTTGGAGCGTCGTTTCCGCCGGACCAAAAAAGGGTGTAGGCCGGCATATCTACCAGCGCAGGAAATCAATTAATCATGGGATGAAGGGAGGATGTTTTGTGGGAGAGAGAAGTGTCGATCAGGCATCCATAAAGATGCTTAAGAAAGCCGCTCAAGAGGGAATAGAGACTGCCTGGGAGCGTTATGAAAAACAGCAGCCCCAGTGCGGCTTCGGCCTGTTGGGGATCTGCTGCCGCAACTGCAACATGGGCCCCTGCAGGATCGACCCCTTCGGCGATGGGCCTGAGGAGGGGATCTGCGGGGCGACCGCCGACACCATTGCCGCCCGCAACCTGCTGCGGATGATCGCCGCGGGCGCCGCTGCCCACTCCGATCACGGGCGGGACATTGTGACTACGCTTTGGGAAACGGCAGCAGGGGAGGCCCAGGGATATCAGATCAAGGATGAGGGGAAGCTGCGCTCCCTGGCCGCCGAGTTCGGGATTCCCGTTGAGGGGAGGAGCAAGGAGGAGATCGCCCGCGACCTCGCCCGGGAGGCCATGGAGGAGTTCGGGATGGTTAAGGGAGCCCTGAAGTTTCTGGAGAGGGCACCGCAGAAGAGGAGGGAAGTCTGGCAGAAGGCGGGGATTGTCCCTCGCGGTATTGACCGGGAGATCGTGGAGTGCATGCACCGGACGCATATGGGGGTCGACAACGATTACGTCAACCTTGTTCTGCACGGGGTTCGCACAGGTTTGAGCGACGGCTGGGGTGGGTCGATGTTCGCCACCGAGTTTTCCGATATTCTCTTCGGCACCCCTGAACCTGTAAGAGGTAGGAGCAATCTCGGCGTTTTGAAAGAGGACCAGGTGAACATCATCGTTCATGGTCACGAACCCACCCTTTCTGAAATGATCGTCCTGGCCGCCCGGGATGAGGAACTGCTGGCCGCAGCCCGGGAAAAGGGGGCGGCGGGGATCAACATCTGCGGGATGTGCTGTACGGGCAATGAGATTTTGATGCGCCACGGGGTGCCGGTGGCCGGCAACTTTCTCCAGCAGGAGCTGGCAGTGGTGACCGGGGCCGTTGATGCCATGGTGGTGGATGTCCAGTGTGTGATGCCTGCCCTTACCGGTGTCGCCGGCTGTTACCACACGAAGATCATTTCCACCTCCCCGAAGGCGCGCTTTGAAGGAGCGGAGCACATTCCTTTCGATGAGCATCACGCCCTCGATACCGCCAGAAAGATCGTGCAAATCGCCGTAGACAATTACCCCCGCCGGAAGAAGGAGTTCGTCAGGATCCCGGAGGAGGAAATGGAGTACATGGCGGGGTTCAGCGTCGAGGCCGTTCTCAAGGCTTTGGGCGGTAGCCTGAACCCCTTGCTGGATGCCATCAAGGCGGGGCAGATCAAGGGAATTGCCGCCGTTGTGGGCTGCAACAACCCGAAGATCCCCCATGACCGGGGACACCTTCTCCTGACCGAAAAACTCATCAAGAGCGATGTCCTGGTCGTTCAGACCGGGTGTGCCGCCATTGCCTGCGCCAAGGCCGGCCTGCTGCTACCGGAGGCCGCCGCTCAGGCAGGACCGGGGCTGGGGGCGGTCTGCAGGGCCTTGGGTATTCCTCCGGTTCTGCACATGGGGTCCTGCGTGGATATCAGCAGGATCCTGGTAACCGCTGCGGCAATAGCCAACGCTCTGGGAGTGGATATCAGCGACCTCCCGGTGGCCGGTGCGGCGCCGGAGTGGATGTCGGAGAAGGCGGTTTCCATAGGGGCCTATGTGGTGGGTTCCGGTGTCTTCACTGTGCTCGGCTCGATTCCTCCGGTGCTGGGCGGAAAGAAGCTGACGGAGCTCTTAACAGAAGGTGCCCGGAGCGTCCTGGGAGCGTCCTTTGCAGTAGAAACCGATCCGGAGAAGGCGGTGGACCTGATTCTCGAGCACATCGCTGCCAGGCGCAAGGCGCTGGGCCTGGAAGGATAATCGAAGCGGACGATAATTTATGTTTCCCGTCGCCGCTCTTTACTGCCGGGGTTAGGGATTTGGCCGCTGCCCGGTAGCGGAGAGCTTTGCAGGCCGGCCGGGAGACCGGAGGCAGTTTAAGATCATTTTAAACGAGCTTAAGGGATAGATCGCCATAAAACCTGTGTATCTATCCCTTATTTTATCTGTGCCCCCGGTCGCCGCTGGCGATCGGTTGCTTACAGCTGCTGTACCTTCTACGAACATCTGCTATAATTGCCCCAGGAGGCGCAAGTTGATGGGGATCTATAAAGCGGATGCCGTTGTTCTGCGGAGCCGCGTCTACGGTGAGGCGGACCGCATCCTTACCCTCTTCACCAAAGAGGCGGGTAAGGTGTCGGCCATTGCCAAGGGGGTGCGCAAACCCAAAAGCCGGCTGCGCGGAGCCGTGCAGCTCTTTAGCCATACCCGTCTTGTGCTCTATACTGGAAAGAGCCTGGACACGATTTCCCAGGGGGAGGCCGAGGAGGAATTCCTCTATCTGGAAAGGGATTTGGAGCGCTTTGCCACGGCGAGCTACTGTGCCGAACTGGTAGACCGCCTCACCGCAGCCAACCAGCCCCACCCCCAGGTGTTTTTTCTCCTGCTTTCCGCCTTCCGCTCTTTAGAAAAGGGGGACCCGGAACTGATCGCCCGGGTGTTCGAACTGAAGCTGCTCTCTCTGCTCGGCTACCGCCCGCGCCTTA
This sequence comes from Thermacetogenium phaeum DSM 12270, assembly GCF_000305935.1. NCBI lineage: Bacteria > Bacillati > Bacillota > Clostridia > Thermoanaerobacterales > Thermoanaerobacteraceae > Thermacetogenium > Thermacetogenium phaeum. The sequence continues at coordinate 594,514 of NC_018870.1, forward strand.
CGGGATGTGTAGAGGGGAACCATTCCCTGCAGCCGTCGGGAGGGGGGGCTCCCGGTCCCATCTGGTTCAGCATCTCCAAAGGAGGGCTGCTCTGCCCCGCCTGTGCCACCTCCTGTAAGGATAAGGTCTCCCTTTCGCCGGAGACCATCGCAGCCCTGAATTATTTCCTGCAGGTGCCTCTGGAGCGGGCCATCAGAGCGCGCCTCGGAGGGAGGAGCCTGCGGGAACTGGCCTCTCTTCTGCAGGGCTTTCTGGCCTATCACGGTGAAGTGCACCCGCGCTCCCGCAACTTTTTGATTTCTCTTCGCAACGGAGAGGAACCGCCTTACCGGGCATAAAAAGACCTGGGTAGGGAAGATTATTTAAAAAAGGCGGGTGAGGCGAATGGATGAGGCTGCTGCCGGTCTTTTAGAGAAGGTCGATATCATCCGCGAGCGGATGGACGTGAGCTATAAAAAGGCCAAAGAGGCTTTGGAGAGGGCGGGGGGCGACGTCGTTTCCGCCCTGGTGATGCTGGAGGAGGAGAAGGAGAAGCAAAGGGCCGGGAAGCTGGTCGGGCGTTTGAAAGCGGTGTGGGCGAGAAGTGCTACCAGCAGGCTCCGCCTGAAAAGGGGGGACCGCACGCTTCTGGAGATCCCGGCCAGCGCCGGAGTTCTGGGGCTGGTCGGGATGCTGGTGAGCGGGGAGCTGGCGGTGCTGGGGGCGGTGGGAACGATAACCGCTCTGCTCAACGGCTGCAGCCTGGAAGTCGCCGCGGAGGAAAGCGGCGACCGCTCGGGGGAAGGTGCTGTTGATGCCTGAGAAGACCCGAAAGGAAGTGCTGCCCGGCCGGATAGAAACCGTCTTGACAGGAAACGGACAAATTGATAAATTTGAGAAAACAGGTGATGAAGGGGAGTAGTAGCCATCTGAGGGTCGCCAAGAGAGCCGGGTTGGGTGCGAGCCGGCCGATACCGGGTGGTGAAGGCGCTCCGGAGCTGCAGGAGGAAACCCCGGGCCGGGGGAGTAAAGCCTGCCGATAATGAGTGGGCGCTTGAACTAAAGGGTTTAAGCGCCAAACAGGGTGGAACCGCGGGAAATCCCGTCCCTGTAGCCGATTTTGCTGCGTGGGGCGGGTTTTATTTTATACTGAGGGGGTTTTTTCTGTGGCCATCTGGACCTTTCAGGAGATAGTTATGGGACTGACCGACTACTGGAGCCGTTACTGCGTCATCCAGCAGCCTTATGATGTAGAGAAGGGAGCCGGAACCATGAACCCGGCCACCGCCCTTCGGGCGCTGGGACCCGAGCCGTGGAATGTGGCCTATGTGGAACCGTCGCGCCGCCCCACAGACGGGCGCTACGGAGAGAACCCGAACAGGCTTCAGCATTATTATCAGTACCAGGTGATCCTCAAACCCTCGCCGGACGATGTCATCGATCTCTACCTCAAGAGCCTTTCCTTTCTGGGTATCGACATTAAGTCCCACGACGTCCGCTTTGTCGAGGACAATTGGGAGTCCCCTACGCTGGGCGCTTGGGGGCTGGGCTGGGAAGTCTGGCTGGACGGCATGGAAATCACCCAGTTCACCTACTTCCAGCAGTTCGGAGGGATCGACTGCCACCCGGTGAGCGCCGAGATCACCTACGGGATAGAGCGGATCGCCATGTACATCCAGCAGGTGGACAGCGTCTTTGATGTCGTCTGGACCGATGGCGTTACCTACGGGGACATCCACCACCAGAGCGAGGTGGACTATTCCCGCTACAATTTCGAGGAGGCCGACACCGAGATGCTCTTCACCCTTTTCGAAATGTATGAGAGGGAGGCGGTGCGGCTGTCCGAAAAAGGCCTGGCCCAGCCCGCCTATGACTACGTTTTAAAGTGCTCCCATACCTTCAACCTTTTGGATGCCCGGGGGGCGTTGAGTGTTTCGGAGCGCACCTCCTATATAGGAAGGGTGCGGCACCTGGCGCGCCTCTGCGCCCAGGTCTACCTGGAACAGCGCCGCCGGCTGGGTTACCCCCTGTTGAAGGACGCGGCGGAAAGGGAGCGCCTCGGCCTGCCGCTTTTGGAGAACACAACGACTGCCGGAAAGGAGAGGGCATAGGAAATGGATTATCTGCTGGAGATCGGAGTGGAAGAGCTCCCGGCCCGCCTGGCGGGCCCGGTTTTAGCCCAGTTCCGGGAACTGGCGGAAAAAATGCTGCGGGAAAACAGGATCGCTTTTGAAGAAGTCAGGGTTTATTCTACACCCCGCAGGATTACCCTTCTCGTTAAAGGGATCGCCGGAGTGCAGACCGACCTGGTGGAGGAGGTCAAGGGGCCTCCCCGTAGAGCGGCCTTCGACGAGGCCGGACAGCCGACTAAGGCCGCCCATGGCTTCGCCCGTGGCCAGGGTGTTGCGGTCTCCGATCTGGTGGTCCGGGCGACGCCCGCCGGGGAGTACGTTTTCGCCCGCAAGCGCATCCAGGGGAGGCCCACTGCAGAGGTGTTGAGGGAGCAGATTCCCGCCCTCATCGGCGGCCTTTCCTTCCCCCGCCCCATGCGCTGGGGCAACCTGGACTTCCGGTTCATACGCCCGATACGCTGGCTGGTCAGCATCCTGGGTGACGAGGTGGTGGACTTCGAACTGGGCGGCCTGCGCCCCGGGCGGGTAACTTATGGGCTGCGCAATTTTCATCCCGGTCCCATCGAACTCCGGAATACCGATGATTACTTTGAAAGGATGCAGGAAGCATCCATCGTTGTGAGCCAGGAGAGGCGCAAGGAGATGATCCGGGAAGCGCTGGATGTGGAAGCGGGGAGGCTCGGCGGCCGGGTGGTTCCCGATGACGACCTGCTCGAGGAGGTAACCCACCTGGTGGAGAGCCCTCTGCCGATCGTGGGGGAATTCGATCCCCGCTTTTTGAGGCTGCCTCCGGAGGTGGTGATCACTCCCATGAAAGAGCACCAACGCTACTTTCCCGTCTGGGATGAGAACGGGAGGCTCCTGCCCCGCTTCATCGCCTTTGCCAACGGGCCTGTGGACAGGGAACTCGTTCGCCGGGGGAATGAAAAGGTCTTACGCGCCCGTCTCCAGGATGCCGAATTCTTTTATCAGGAAGACCTGCGCACACCCCTGGAAAAGAAGATAGAGAAGCTCAAGAAGGTCGTCTACCTGGAGGGCCTGGGAACGGTTTACGACAGGGTGCAGCGCCTGGTCTCCCTGAGCCGCTACCTCTGCGGGGTATTGGGGCTGACGGAGGGCCAGAGGGAGACCGCAGAAAGGGCGGCTTACCTCTCCAAGGCCGACCTGGTCACCAGCATGGTCTTCGAGTTTCCCGAACTGCAGGGGATCATGGGAGGGTATTATGCCCGGGCCGGCGGGGAAAGGGAAGAGGTCTGCCGGGCCATCGAGGAGCACTACCGGCCGCGCTTTGCCGGTGATGAGCTGCCCCAGACGAAGCCTGGTGCGGTGGTGGCCATCGCCGATAAGATAGACGGGCTGGTGGGCTGTTTTGCCCTCGGTCTGGAGCCCAGCGGCTCCCAGGATCCTTACGCTCTGCGGAGGCAGGCCCTGGGGATCCTGCACATCGCCCTCTCCCAGGGGTTTGACTTTTCCCTGCGGGAGCTCGTTGCCCGTGCTTACGAGAATTATCAGGGGATGGAGCTGCGGTATTCCCTGGCAGAGGTTGAGGACAGGCTGGAGGAGTTCTTCCGGGTGCGCCTGCGCGGCCTCTACCTGGACAGGGGGTACCCTTACGACCTCGTAGATGCCGCCCTCGGGCCCTCCTCCGACCGCATCCAGGCCGTGCGGGGACGGCTGGAGGCGTTGGCGGCGGTGCGGCAGGAGCCGGAGATGGATTCTCTCTTGACGGCCTACACGAGGGCATCCCGCCTTGCCCGTCAGGGTGAGGGGAGAGAGGTGGACCCCGGGCTTTTCCGGGAGCCCGAGGAGAGAGAGCTCTATGATAGCTGGCTGCGGATCAAGGATGATCTGCTGTGCCTGGTCGCCGGGGGGAAGTACAGGGAAGCACTGCTCACGGGAGCCCGGCTGACCGAGCACCTCGACCGCTTCTTCGACAGGGTGATGGTGATGGTGGAGGACGAAGCCCTGCGGAAAAACCGCCTGGGGATCCTCAAGGATATCGCCGCAACCCTGAGGATGCTGGGAGACCTGGACAAAATCGTCAGATCGAGTTAAAAAGTTTGCCTAAAAGGGGAAGGAATTCGTTATAATACGGCGTAATCCGATAATAGTATGGCACATTATTTTAATTTACAGGGATCAGAATGACAGATTTTATTATAAAATAATATTAATAAAGCAAACCGGGTCTGCCCCCTTGCTCGAGGGTAGCCCCGGTCATTGCGGGAGAAAGAGGGTGTTCTCTATCGAACTGACGCCGCGCCAGGAGCAGATCATAGAAATTGTAAAAAAGAATACTCCTATTACGGGGGAGAAAATCGCCAAGATGCTCAACGTGCGGCGTGCCACTTTGCGCCCCGATCTCGCTGTACTGACTATGGCAGGACTGCTGGAGGCCCGCCCCAGAGTCGGTTATTTCTATACCGGAAAAACTCCTTACATGCTGATAGCAGAAGAGATCCGCCACTTAAAGGTGAACGATGTCAAGTCGGTCCCCGTTGTTGTTAAGGGGGATACCTCGGTCTACGATACCATTGTTACCCTGTTTACCGAAGATGTGGGAACGATTTTCATCGTCAATGAGGAGGGCTGCCTGGAGGGTGCCGTTTCGCGCAAAGATCTTCTCAAGGTGACCCTGGGGCAAGGGGACATTCACAAGATTCCCGTGCAGGTAGTGATGACCAGGGTACCCAACGTGGTCACCGTTTCCGGGGAGGAGTCCGTGTACGAAGCGGCGCGCAAGCTCGTGGAACATGAGGTGGATGCTCTCCCGGTGGTAGAAGTGGTCCCACAGGATGATAAGAAAGAAAGGCTGAAAGTCACCGGAAGGTTCACAAAAACAACTGTTGCACGGGTCTTCGTAGAGTTGGGGGAGAAAAGGTAAGCCTTGAAAGGAGGAGTTTTATGGAAAGTCCGGTAATCTACGTTATCTCCGATTCTCTGGGGGAAACCGCAGAATTCGTGGCACGGGCGGCTGCCAGCCAGTTTAATGCCGACCGCAAGTTTGAAATCCGGCGTGTTCCTTACGTGAACGACAAAGAGACGCTGCGGGAGGTTGTGGAAGAGGCAAGCGGCACCGTGAGCGTCATTGCCTATACTCTGGTGATCCCTGGGCTCAAGGAGGAGCTGGAGAAGCTGGCGCAGAGCCACAAGATACCTGCGGTCGACATCATGGGTCCGATGCTGGAAGCCCTTACCAAGGTCATTGCAGAGCCTCCGAAGATGGAGGCCGGGCTGCTCCACCGACTGGATGATCAGTACTTTCGCCGGGTGGAGGCCATCGAATTTGCGGTCAAGTATGACGACGGTAAGGACCCGCGCGGGCTGTTGTATGCCGATGTCGTCCTCATCGGCGTTTCCCGTACCTCCAAGACCCCTGTTTGCATGTACCTGGCCCATAAAAAGATCAAAGCCGCCAATGTTCCCCTTGTGCCCGAAGTCGAGCCGCCCGCCGAACTCTTCAAGATTCCATCCCGGAAGATTATCGGACTTACCATTGAGCCCCAGCCGCTCAATGAGATCCGGAGGGAGCGTCTGAAGGCGCTGGGGCTGGCAGCCGATGCGGAATATGCCAGCATGGAGCGGATCCGGAAGGAGATCGCCTATGCCGACCGGCTGATGGCTCAGCTGGGCTGCCCGGTTATCGACGTTACCAATAAGGCGGTTGAGGAAACAGCAAGCAAGGTGTTGGAAATTTATTATAAGGGGGAGCGAGAAGTTGGGTAGGAAGTATGTTTACCTTTTCGAAGAGGGAAATGCCTCGATGAGGGATCTCCTCGGAGGCAAGGGGGCCGGTTTGGCGGAGATGACCAATCTGGGTCTCCCCGTTCCGCCCGGTTTCACCATTACAACCGAAGCCTGCAATGAGTACAGCGCCACCGGGAGGTTCCCCGATGGGTTGGAGGAACAGATTCGGGATGCCCTGAAAGTTTTGGAAGAGAAGACGGGAAAGACCTTCGGTGGCCTGGAAAACCCGTTGCTGGTGTCGGTGCGCTCCGGAGCCAAGGTCTCCATGCCCGGAATGATGGATACTGTTTTAAATCTCGGCCTCAATGACCGGACGGTTCGCGCCTTATCCGGGGTCACCGGGGACGAGCGCTTTGCCCTCGACTGTTACCGCCGCTTTATTCAGATGTTCGGCGACATCGTTCTCCACGTGGATTTCAACGGGTTCGAGAGCATCCTGGAAAAGCACAAGAAGCAGCACCGGGCAAGATACGACCATGAGCTTAAACCGGAACACTTAAAGGAGATCATCAAGGAGTATAAGAATCTCATCAGAGAGAAGGTCAGGGAAGAATTCCCCCAGGACCCCTTTGAACAGTTGAACAGGGCGGTGCGGGCGGTTTTTGAGTCCTGGAACAACCCCCGCGCCCAAGTCTACCGGAAGGTGAACCGTATTCCCGATGACCTGGGGACCGCCGTTAACGTTCAGACCATGGTCTTCGGCAACATGGGGGATAACAGCGGAACCGGTGTTGCCTTTACCCGCGACCCGGCAACAGGGGAGAGCACCCTTTACGGGGAGTACCTGGTTAACGCCCAGGGTGAAGATGTCGTGGCCGGTATCCGAACGCCTCACCCTATTGCCAGGCTGCAGGAGGAAATGCCCGGGGCTTACGAGCAGTTTCAGAAGACCTGTTCACTGTTGGAAAAGCACTACCGGGACATGCAGGACATCGAATTCACCATCGAGAAGGGGAAGCTCTACATCCTGCAGACCCGCTCCGCCAAGCGGACGGCTGCCGCCGCCGTTAAGGTGGCCGTCGACATGGTGAAGGAAGGCTTGATTTCCAAAGAGGAAGCCGTCATGAGGGTGGAGCCGGCTCAGCTGAATCAGGTATTGCACAAGCGCCTCGACCCGAGGGCAGAAATCCGGGTGATCGCTACGGGCCTGCCCGCCTCCCCGGGTGCCGCCTGCGGAGCAGTGGTATTCGATGCCGATGAGGCGGAGCGCAGGGGGAATGAAGGGGAGAAGGTGATCCTCGTCCGCCTGGAGACCACCCCCGATGACATCCACGGCGTCGTCGCTGCCCAGGGGGTGCTGACCAGCAGGGGCGGAATGACCAGCCACGCCGCGGTTGTCGCCCGCGGTATGGGGAAGCCCTGCGTCTGTGGCTGCGAAGCGCTGAGTATCGACTACCGGGAGAAGAGGATGACCGTCGGTGACCTGGTGATTGGCGAGGGGGATCTGATCACCATTGACGGGAGCACCGGGAAGGTGATTATGGGAGCGGTTCCTCTCATCTCGCCGGAGCTGGGGGAGGAGCTGCGCCTGCTGCTGCGGTGGGCCGATGAGATCAGAAAACTCGGGGTGCTTGCCAATGCCGACACCCCGGACGATGCCCGGCGCGCCAGGGATTTCGGCGCCGAAGGGATCGGGCTTTGCCGGACCGAACACATGTTTATGTCCCAGGACAGGCTTCCCATCGTGCAGAGGATGATCCTGGCCAGAAGCGCCGAGGAGAGGGGAGAGGCCCTGGCCAAGCTCCTTCCGGTGCAGCAGGAGGATTTTTACGGCATCCTCAAAGCCATGGACGGCCTCCCGGTTATCATCAGGCTGCTCGACCCGCCTCTCCACGAATTCCTTCCCAAAGTCGAGGAACTGGCCGTAGAGGTGAACACCCTGAAGTTGAGCGGTGGGGCCTCCGAAGAAATAGCGGCTAAGGAGGAGCTCCTGAAAAAAGCCCGCAGTCTGCAGGAATTCAACCCCATGCTCGGACACCGGGGGTGCCGCCTGGCGGTTACCACCCCGGAGATTTACGCCATGCAGGTGCGGGCCATCGTTCAGGCCGCAGTGCAGTTGAAAAAAGAGGGCTACAATCCTGTGGCCGAGATCATGATCCCCTTGGTAATGTCTCCCAAAGAGCTGGAAATTATGCGCGGCCTCTGTATGGAGGTTATCCGGCAGGTTGAGGAGGAGACGGGCGTCCGGCTGGAGATCCCCATCGGCACCATGATCGAGCTGCCGCGCGCCTGCCTGCTGGCGGATGAAATAGGCAAACATGCTGACTTCTTCTCCTTCGGCACCAATGACCTGACGCAGACCACCTTCGGCTTCAGCCGGGATGATGCCGAAGGGAAGTTCATCCCCCAGTATATTGAGAAGAAGATCCTGCCTGACAACCCCTTCGCCGTGCTCGACAGGGATGGTGTGGGCAAGCTGGTGAAGATGGGTGTTGAATTGGGCCGCGGCGCCAACCCCAAGCTGGTGGTGGGGATCTGCGGAGAACACGGCGGGGACCCCGATTCCATCGAGTTCTGCCACCTGGCAGGGCTGGATTATGTGAGCTGTTCACCTTTCAGGGTGCCCGTTGCCCGGCTGGCTGCTGCTCAGGCCCAGGTTAAAAATCCGAGGTCAGCCAAACGAAAGAAGTAGTATCGACATAGCTTTCTGGAGCTTATACTTCAAGGGTTAGAAAGCGTTACGATCTCCCGCCGGGGAAGCCCACCCTTTTAAGGGTGGGATGAAAGGCGGCCCTGTAGTATAATATTTCTAGCACAAGCTCTAGGGCCGGACCAGTCCGAAGTCAAGCCTCCAGAGAGGGAGTCATCCCTCGATGAAAGAGGAAGCCCACCCCTTTAGGAGTGGGAGGAGGTCACGAGAAGGGTATTGTCTTAAAAGTGACTTTCAGAGACAGTACCCTTTCTTATTTTAATGAGTTTGGCTAGCAGGAATGAGCAACCGAGTGACATTAGAGGATTAAAATCAGTGCCGGCTGCAATTGCTTGTTAAGATTATCTGGAGCAGTATACAAAAAAGAACAGTATTGATAAAATACGATATACTGGACTTTTAATAAGGGAGATGTGAAATTATGGATGGTAGAGATGAACAGGATCGACGCCAAATAGAAGAATATAAAAAGAATCCCATGATTAATTTGGCGGATTCCATAAACCGCTCAATGGTAGGTGACTTGGCGGGTTTAACAAAAGGAGGCTGTCTTACCAGGATAATCACTACAGCTATAATTTTAATTATTGGAACTTTGTTGCTTCTAACTTGATGATTTTCTGGTTTTAATCATATTCATCAAGGGGACCGGCCTTTAGAAAGCGGGTGCCAAAGAAGATGGCTGGTGTGGGGCAATCCGGGGGATTGCCTCCTTTTGCTCTAGGAATTTAAAGCTGGAATTTAATTCATCCTGAAGGAACATCTGCCGCAAAAGGAGTATATACTATTTAAAGTATTCGTTCTTAGCGAAAGGCAGGAGGTGAAGAAGATGTTGATTTTGGGGATTAACGGCAGCCCAAACCGCAACGGGAATACCTCCTTTCTCTTGCGGGAGTCCCTGGCGGCGGCCGCGGAGATGGGGGCGGAAACGCAGCTGCTGCAGGTCGCAGAGATCATCGCGGAGCTCGATTCCCCTTTCTGTGAGCTTTGCACCTCCCCCTGCGATGGAAGTTGTGGTGAAGGGAAGAGGTTAGGGGAGGCCTTTGAAATCATGCGCCGCGCCGATGGGATCATCGTTGGCAGCCCCGTCTACTTCGGAACCGTTTCCGGACAGCTGAAGGCCTTTTGGGATAAGACGAGGGTGCTGCGCAGGGAAAAGGCCCTGCTCAACGTGGTTGGCGGGGGGATCACCGTGGCGGGGGCGCGCTTCGGCGGCCAGGAAACAGCCCTCAGGGCCATCCACGACATCATGCTTGTCCACGGGATGATCGTCGTTGGGGGCGGTTTGCGGGAGTTTGACTGCGGCCACCACGGTGCCTGCGCCCAGCAGCCTGCCGGCGAGGATGACAACGGGCGCAGAAGGGCTCGCATCCTCGGGAGGCGTGTTGTTCAGGTGGCGGGGGTTACCGCTGATTTGCGTTTGCGCTAGCGGGGATGGTGCCTGTGGGAGATAAAGTGTGCATCAGAGAGGAGATTGAGGCGCGAGAGGAGGCCTACCTTGCGCCCTATGCCACCCTGAGCAGCAGGACGCGGGGGCGCCTTCGGCCTGAGGAACCCTGCCCCGTCAGAACGGCTTTTCAGCGCGACCGCGACCGGATTATCCACTCGAAGGCCTTCCGCCGCCTCAAACATAAAACCCAGGTCTTTATCGCCCCGGAAGGGGATCATTACCGCACGCGGAGCACACACACCCTGGAGGTGGCCCAGATCTCCCGGACGATAGCCCGCGCCCTCGGATTGAACGAGGACCTTACCGAGGCCATTGCTCTGGGGCATGACCTTGGGCATACCCCTTTTGGACATTCAGGGGAGTATGCCTTAAACGAGGTGTACCCTCCCGGTTTTCGCCATAATGAGCAGAGCCTGCGGGTGGTCGACGTGCTCGAAGGGGATGGCGGCCTCAACCTGACCTGGGAGGTGCGCGACGGCATCCTCCATCACACAGGGCCGGAGCCTCCTGCCACCCTGGAGGGGCAGATCGTCAGAAAAGCCGACCGGATTTCCTATATCAACCATGATATCGACGATGCCATCAGAGCGGGGATCATTTCGGAGGACGACCTCCCTCCGGACTGTGTCCGCCTTCTCGGCAACCGGCATAAGACGAGGATTAACACCATGGTGATGGACATCATCTCTGAGAGCCGGGGAAAGCCGGTGATCCGGATGAGCGACGCCGTCCAGGAGGCCACAGACAAACTGCGCAGCTTTCTTTTTGAAAGGGTTTACATCGGGTCGGCGGCCAAGAAGGAAGAATCGAAGGCGCGTCGAATTATTAAAATTCTGTATGAGTTTTATCTGGAGAACCCCCATTTCCTCTCTGAGGAACTCCAGCGGAGGTGCGATTCCGAGGGGCTGGAAAGATGTGTTGTGGACTATATCGCGGGGATGACCGACCGTTTTGCCATGAAGACCTTTGAAAGGCTGTTCATACCTTCTGCCTGGGCAACATGATTTTAAGCGGAGCAGGAAAATTACTTCCGGGAAGAGAATTTAATAGGGTCTCGATTATTGAGAGCTGGGGGCTCGGGATATATGCCTGGTCCTGTACCTGAAGAGTTCATCGACGATGTCCGCAACAGAACGGACATCGTCGATTTGGTCGGTGAATACGTTCCTTTGAAGAGAAGCGGGCAGAATTATGTAGGCCTCTGCCCCTTCCACCGCGAGAAGACCCCCTCATTCACGGTGTCTCCCAGCAAGCAGATGTTCTATTGTTTCGGCTGCGGTGTGGGGGGGAATGTTTTTTCTTTTTTGATGAAGATAGAGGGGCTTACCTTTCCGGAGGCCGTAGAGACCCTGGCCCGGAGGTGCGGTCTGGAAGTACCCCGTTCCCGAACAGCCGGCAAGGAATGGAGCCTTAAGGAAAGGCACAGCCGCTTAAACAGTCATGCCGCCAGGTATTATCATAGAATATTAATGCACGAGGCAGCCGGAGAAGTGGCGCGGGAGTACCTGTTGGGGCGCGGCGTTCGGCCCTCTGCCTGGGAGAGGTTTTGCCTGGGCTTTGCGCCGGGCGTGGGGCTGGAGGGGTTTCTTAAGGAGAACGGCTATGACGGGGATGCGCTGGTGGCTTCCGGTCTCTTTACGGAGCATTACGGCGTGTTGAGGGAGCGTTTCCGGGGGCGCATCATTTTTCCCATCTATGATGCCCGCGGCCGCTGCCTGGGCTTCGGCGGACGGGCGCTGGATGATGAGGAGCCGAAGTACCTGAATTCTCCGGAATCCCCCGTTTTCAGCAAGAGCCGCAATCTCTACGGGCTGCATCTGGCCCTGCCGGCCATCCGGGAGCAGCGGAGGGCGATCGTCGTGGAGGGCTACATGGACTGCATCGCTGCCCAGGAGAACGGTTTTACCAATACGGTTGCTTCTTTGGGTACGGCCTTCACCCAGGATCAGGCAAGGCTGCTGCTGCGCTACACCAATGAGGTGGTTTTGGCCTTCGACGGGGATGCCGCCGGTTCGGCGGCTGCCATGCGGAGCGCCGGCTACCTCCAGGAACTGGGTGGCAGGGTCTACGTGCTGGATATGGCGGATGCCAAAGATCCCGATGAGTTTCTGCGATTAAAAGGGAGGGAGGCCTTCCGAGAGGCTCTAGAAAAACGCACCGTTCCCTTTCTCGAGTTCAAGCTTGAGCGGCTTCTCAGCGACTCTGACCTGAGGGATGTTTTCAAGAAGGCGGAGATTGTTAAGGAATTGATGGCAGATCTGGAGCGCATTTCCGATCACGTGGTGCGTGAGGGTTACCTCAGGGGGATCGCCAGGAGGCTGAATACCTCCGAGGAGGCGGTACGCCTGGAATTTATGCGCCATCTGGCTAAAAGGCGGGTTCAGAAGGATAAAAATGAGAATAATAGATATAATATGGAACAAAGCAAACAAACTTTCGAAAACAGGAGGCTTACGGCATTAGATGCGGCAAAAACCGGGATTTTTCGACTTATGTGTCAGGACCGCCGCATCTGGGAACGGGTTCGGGGTGAAATAGGGTTTTCCGTTTTCACCGACAGGCTGGGGTATTACATCAGGCTCTTCGAAGGTTTGGATTGGGAGAGCCCGGCCGAACTGTTGGACAGAGTTGAGGATGGGGACAAGGCAGAGCTGGCCGGGATTTTAATGGGCGGGGTAGAGCATTCCTTGAGCAAACAGCAGCAGGAAAAAATGCTGGAGGATTACCTCAAGGTCTTAAGAAAGGAGCAGCTTTCCCAAAAGATCGGGGAAAAACAGGCTGCTTTAAATGAATGTGAAAAAAACGGGAGACAGGAAGGAATTAAAACACTGCTGGCAGAATTACATTCTCTATATGAGGAATTGGAGACACTAAAAGGTTAGGCGATGTTGGTAGGGATTTTAAGTCGCGCCAGGAAAGGAGGGAAAACACGTGAATGAGGAACAATCAAGAATTGATGCAGTGAAAGACTTGATTGAGCGCGGGAAGCAAAAAGGGAGCCTCACCTACCAGGAGATCATGGACACTCTGCAGGGCTTCGACCTGAGCCCTGAGCAGATAGACAGCATTTATGAGCATTTCGGGGCCATCGGAATTGAGGTCGGCCCGGACGGCAAGGAGGCGGCGGTAGGTAAGAACGGGGAGGCGCAGGAGGAGGCTGACGTCGACCTCTCTATCCCCGAAGGTATAGCCATCGATGATCCCGTCCGGATGTACCTTAAGGAGATCGGCAGGATTCCTTTGCTGACGGCAGAGGAAGAGGTCGAGCTGGCAAAGAGGATCGAACAGGGTGACGAAGAGGCCAAGCGCCGGCTGGCCGAAGCCAACCTGCGCTTGGTGGTGAGTATCGCCAAGCGCTACGTCGGCAGGGGGATGCTTTTTCTCGACCTGATCCAGGAAGGCAATTTGGGTCTCATCAAGGCGGTGGAAAAGTTTGATTACCGGAAGGGATATAAGTTCAGCACCTATGCCACCTGGTGGATCAGGCAGGCCATTACCCGCGCGATAGCCGATCAGGCGCGCACCATCCGCATCCCGGTGCACATGGTGGAGACTATCAACAAGCTGGTGAGGGTTCAGCGTCAGCTTCTGCAGGAGCTGGGAAGGGATCCCATGCCCGAGGAGATCGCCAAAGAGATGGATATTCCCGTCGAGCGCGTGCGGGAGATCATGAAGATCGCCCAGGAGCCGGTTTCCCTGGAAACCCCCATCGGCGAGGAAGAAGACAGCCACCTGGGGGACTTTATCGAAGATGAGGATGCCCTGGCACCTGCGGAGGCGGCGTCGTTCATCCTCCTCAAGGAGCAGCTGGAGGAAGTGCTGGAGACGCTAACCCCCCGGGAGAGGGATGTTCTGCGCCTCCGCTTCGGCCTGGAGGACGGCAAGGCGCGCACCCTGGAGGAGGTCGGACAGAAATTCAAGGTGACCAGGGAGCGCATCCGCCAGATCGAGGCCAAGGCCTTGCGCAAGCTGCGCCACCCCAGCCGCAGCAAGAAGCTCAAAGATTATCTGGAGTAATAATAAGCCCCGCTCAGAATGAAGAGGGGGCTTTTTTGTTGGTCTTTTCCCTCTTTCTGCCCGTCCTTCTTCACCAGCCACTTATAACATCTGCTGCTGCTTCCCGCAGGTACGGGAAAACTTCAGACTGCCTCGCCTTTCCAGCTAACGCTAACCCGAACGAGTACAGCTTTCGTCGACTGCGGTGATCTTTCTGCAGCCGACCTTTCGAATTTATTTTTATAAGAGTACTCCGTGAAATATAGTGTCAAGAAAGAGTGTTGCAATATTTCTAGAAGTAACTATAATATATTTAGTAGAGAACTCTTCTACCGCCCCGCTGATTCGTTCGGAGTGTTGGGACGTCTTCACCAGAGCGGGCGAGTTTAGGTTGCTTTCGAGAGGGAAAGTCGGAGCTCTGATGAAAAATGCAGCGGAGCCTCTTTCAGAAACAACTTTAAAGTTTTAGCGCTTTCTGAGCGCTCCGTTCGTGAAAACCACAACGAGCTGCCAGCATTCCCAGTATTTCTTGCTGTTCATTTTATGCTGCCCGGCTTTATTGTACGCCGGTCCCGTGAATGCTCTGCGAGTTGATGGTGCAGCGATTTCTGTTTCCGGGGCCTAAAGGGATCAGGAGTTAGTGAATTTAATGCAGGGAATTTTGACTCCAATGCACCGGGATGGCCAGAGCAAATAGAGCGCTGTTCTTGAATTGGCCCCGGAGCTCATTTTTATACTTAATTTGCAACGCTTAAGGCTACTGATGGAAATAGTAATTAAGGCTATATAGAAAAATATTACAGAGAGAATAATTACTTCGCTCGCAAGGTTGTTACGAAAGGAGGGGGTAGATCTCGAGGCGTCTGGTTACAGTATTCGTTACAGGTACATCAGGCATCTTTCGCTTCAAAAAGCCAGGTGGAGTGTAACAGTGAGAGAGCGGTTTTGCAGCCGGGGGTAAGGAATTGGTGGAAAGTGGATGAGTTGGTGTATCAAGATAAGGGTTCTTGCGAGGGATAGAGTGAGCTCCTTGTTTTCTTTGGTTAAATAAGAAGTTCATTTTGAGGAGGAAGAAATATGGCATCGATGAATGATGTGGCTCAGGGCGTCATCGAGGGAAATGTTGATAAGGTGAAAGATTTGACCGCCAGCTTGTTAGAATCGGGCATTGATCCGCTGGAGATCATCAATCAGGGCCTGATTGTAGGAATGAACACTGTGGGAGAGCGCTTCAAAGCCGGTGATATGTTTGTTCCAGAAGTTTTGATGTGTGCCAAGGCTATGAGCTCCGGTATGGAGCTAGTCAAATCCAGGCTTGCCGGCAGGAAGGTGCAATCGGCAGGTAAGTTATTGATCGGTACGGTTAAGAGTGACCTTCACGATATAGGAAAGAACCTGGTGGCAATGATGGTGGAAAGCGCCGGATTTGAAGTGATAAACCTGGGTGTTGATGTTGATCCCGAGAAATTTGTGAATGCCATAAAGGAATATCAACCGGATATCGTGGGGATGTCGGCGTTGCTCACCACAACTCTGCCTTATATGAAGGAGACCATCGAGGCCATTGAAGAGGCCGGTTTGCGTGATCAGGTGAAGATCATCATTGGTGGCGCTCCTGTTACTCAGAATTACGCCGATCAGATTGGAGCAGACGGTTATGCACCCGAGGCTGCATCGGCAACGGAGCTCTGCAAAAAGCTGATGGGGGTTGCTTAGTTTATCTGGAAGTAATGAAAGGAAGGGGTGTTCTGACAGGTAGTACCGGGAAGCTATCGGTTGGAACACCCTCTGGAAATTCTGGAAGCAGCACCGCTGATGGGGGATCATCGCAGTCTCCACAACCCTAAATTAATGAACGGCTTTTGTCGCCGTCCATGATGGGTGCTCTTAGAGTTGGCGATTTATCTTTTTCTATTAATAAGAAGGGGGAAGGGACATTGGATGCAAGTAGAATGCGGCGTCTGGAGCTGCTGGATGCGGATAAAACATTTAAGTTGCTCGGTTACGGCCTAAAGTTGCACAGTCTGGTCGAGGATCTGATTCCCACCCTGGAACATTCCTTCCTGCACAGTCAGATCAAGGAGTTGGTGGAGACATATTATGACATTGGGAAAGTGACCGATGTTTTTGAGATCTTCGGTGGCTATATTAACCGGAGTTTCGGGATCTATACCGAAAAAGAGGGGAAAAGATATCGATACTTTGTGCGCAAGTACAAAAAGGATATTGAGGAAAAAGAAATTATGCTGGAGCATAATCTTATCACCTGTGCAAGGGCTAACGGGCTGAGTATCGCTGCCGGGCTCATACCCGCGAAAAATGGGCGGACCTTTGTCAAATTGACAGAAGGTCTGGATGATAACTCGCAAGACTGGTACTTCGCTGTTTATGATTTCTTGGAGGGAGAAGACAAGTACACCTGGGTAGAGAACGAGTGCACAGATGAAGAATATGAGAGCGCAGCTGAAGTTCTGGCTGTTTTTCACAACAGTGTACGCAATTTCGATCCCCAGGGGCTGGAAAGGGTGGAGCTAAAAATTCTGGACTTGCTGCCTACGCTCCCAAAGCTCTTTGAAAGTTATGCAGCAATGGACATTAAGAACCGGTTCCACGATTACTTTAAGAAAAATTTGCCTGCCATCCTTGATGTCATCAATAAGATCAAGATCCCTGCTGAAGATGTCGCCAAGATGCCGCTTAACCCCATACACTGTGATTTTCATCCTGGTAACCTAAAATTCAAAGATAATAAAGTGGTGGGAATATTCGATTTTGATTGGTCTAAGATCGATCTGCGAATATTCGAGATAGGGTTGGCTCTTGTTTATTGCTGCAGTTCTTGGGTGGACGAATTGGATGGGGTTCTCCACCTGGATCGCTGCAAGGTCTTTTTGCAGGCCTATCAGAAGAAACTGCGGGAACTGGGTGGCCTCCCTCCTCTTAATGAGACGGAGAAGCGGTATTTGCCGGAAATGCTGAACGCCGGTAACATCTATTTGATATTCTGGTGTCTGCGTTCTTATTATGATGACCTAAGCCTTAATGTATATGAATACCTGGCATATCTACAGCACCAGGTCAAGTGTATGAATTGGGTTGAGCAGCACCGCCAGGAGATTTTGGACATGGTTGAAGCAATTTAGTTGTGTTGCTGGCGAAATAATCAGGGTTAACTGTGCGAGAGATGTTAAGCGGGGTCATTTTGAGATCCTGAGCACGAGGTCTCCAGGAATAACCTTGAGAAAGGGATGAGAGAACTATGTACCGGTTCGCAAGCTTCTTCTCTCCAGAGGAAATAGAACAAATACATGAGGCTTCCCTGGAGATTTTAGAAGATGTTGGTTTGTTGGTGCGCAATGAGAAGGCACGTAGTGTTTTTGCCCGGCGCGGATGCCGGGTGGATAACCAGACGACTCTGGTTAAGATCCCGCGTCAGGTAGTTGAGGACTGTCGGAGCTCTTTTGTTCCTAACTATAAATTCATTGCTCAAGACCCTCAATATGATGTCGTCCTCCCCGATGACAGGCCGGTAATCGTAACCGGGAGTTCTGCTCCCAATATTATTGACCCCAAGACCGGCGAGGAAAGAAGGGCGACATCTACCGACATTGCCAACATTGCCCATCTGATCAACGAACTGCCGGGCTTTGATGTCTTTTCCATCTCTACGCTTGCCGATGACGCTCCTGAGGGCCAGTTTGCCCTTTCCCGCTTCTACCCCGCCTTGAAAAACTGCAAGAAGCCGGTGAGAAGCAACACACCGACCATTAAGGATCTAGAAATGGTACTGGAGCTGGGAGAGATCATCGCGGGGAGCAAAGAAGCATATATGGAAAGGCCATTTATCAACCATCACTACTGCCCGGTGGTTTCACCACTCACGATGGATGTGGAATCCACTGAAGCGATAATCTACCTCACCGAGAAGGGACTCCCTGTATACGGGACGATTGTTCCTAATGCCGGGATGTCCGCACCTATGAGTTTGATGGGGACTCTGGTGCTGGGCAACGCCGAGTTCCTTGCTCTAAGTACATTGATTCAATCAATCCGCCCGGGAGCTCCGATGATATATGCGGTTCTATCCACCGTCGCGGATATGCGGACAGGGGACTATGCGCCCGGAGCGATCGAAACCGGTATTCTTCAGATGGCACACACGGAGATGGCAAGATTCTACAATGTTCCCTCCGGTGGCTATATCGGCCTTACTAACTCCCATTGTAATGACGCACAGTCCGGGTATGAAACCGGGATGAATGTCACCGCTGCTCTGCTGGCCGGAGCAGATCTTTTCAATATGGGTGGACTCTTAAGCAGTCTGATGACCTTTGACTATGCCAAAGCGGTTATCGATAATGAGATAGCCTTGATGTTAAAGCGAATCACAAGAGGTATGGAATTCAGCAAGGAGAATATGTGCCTGGATCTCATCAAGGAAGTCGGACCCGGTGGGAACTATATGGACAAGATGCATACGCTCAAGAACATGAAAACGACAGCAGTACTGCCGAAGGTGGCGAACCGGCAGGGGCGCGGGCACTGGGAGGAAGAAGGGCGCCCCGACTCTCATGCCCGCGCCCTGGCAGAGGCCAAAAAGATTCTCATGCAGGACAATCCCGCCCGCTTCCCGGCAGAACTGGACGCCAAGATCCGTTCCCACTTCCCAGGTATTGTCCCCGGGGATTGCAAGTGGTAAAGTTATGTTATGGCAGACCCTCACGCCGCCTGGGGCGGCACCAACAGAGGAACGAAAAAAGGGTTTATCCTTGCCGGCGCAGCGACCTGACGGGGGTTGTTACTCACCCTTGACGAAGGAGCAACAAACGGCAGCCGAATCGAGACAGGATGTCGAGATAGGCGACTCTGTGCCAGGGTAGGCGCATAGGAGCCGGTCGGCTGCTTATCTATCGACGAGTCTTAGGGCGAGTTAAACCGAAAGATCCGGGAGCAAGCGCAAGGATAAACCGAAACGTATTTTCATGACAGCCAAGTGCTTTGTTGTTGATGATGTTTTTAAGTAGTATAACTGCTTTCCGGAAAGAGCAGAGAGAAGGAGGATTCCAATGCTGATCGTAGGTGAACTGATCAACGCCAGCCGCAAGCCCATCGCCGCGGCCATAGAGGCACAGGACGTGGAAGCCATCAAGAAAGTGGCCAGGGACCAGTATGAAGCCGGAGCGGACTACATCGACGTCAACGCCGGCATCTTCGTGGGCAAAGAAGCCGAATACATGGAATGGCTGATCAGGAACGTCCAGGAAGAAGTGGATGCGCCCTGCTGCATCGACAGCCCCGATCCCAAAGTGATCGAGAGGGGGCTGGCGGTGCATAAAGGAACGGCCATGATCAACTCCATCTCCCTGGAAAAGGACCGCTACGACGCCCTTCTGCCCATCGTGGCGGGGACGGACCTGAAAGTTGTGGCCCTCTGCATGAGCGACGAAGGGATGCCGGAGACCGCAGAAGACAGAGTGAAAATCGCCGAAAAGCTGATCGACGGCCTGGTGCGGAACAACGTCAAACTGGAGAACATCTACGTTGACCCCCTGGTTCAGCCGGTATCCACGAAGAGCACCTTTGGGGTGGAGTTTCTCAATGCAGTCGAAGAGATCATGGAGAGATTCCAAGGGGTTCACACCATCTGCGGGCTCTCCAACATCTCCTACGGATTGCCGGTGCGGAAGCTTCTGAACCAGAACTTTGCCGTCATGGCCGTGGCCAAAGGGCTGGACAGCCTCATCATCAACCCTCTCGACAAGCAGATGATGGCCAATCTCATCGCCGCCGAAGCCCTTGCCGGGAGGGACGAATACTGCGTCAACTATCTGAAGGCCTACCGCCAGAAGAAGTTCGAATTCTAACTCCGTCTTTGAGAGATAACAACCCCCCCTTATTAAAACCCCTCCTCACCGTGAGGAGGGGCTATCTTATTAATTATAAGAGATTTTCTTCGGATTAATTCTCGTACCTATCGAAAGAGCATCTTTGATTGTTTAAAATGGATTATGAAGCAAACGGGGGGCAAACTGAGGAGAAGGTGTGATTATAAGTGGTAGTAGACTAACATGCCGCCATCAGCGGCACCAAAAGAGGAACGAAAAATACCCGGCGGGTCTACCGGCGAGCGACCTATGGAAGGCCGGGTAACAGGACAGGCAACTTGTTACGCAGCATCCCAGAGCTGTCCCGAAGCGAGCCGTCGTCCTGTCCGGCCTGGAATCGGGAGTCGAGCGGCAGACCGGCGGGTGAACTTGCTGTATTTTTATAGCAGTTATGAGAAAGACCGGATGTGAGGGTTAGGATGTATCGGCTGCAGTGAATGAGGAGGATTGTGATGGGCCTTGCGATGTTCGATTATGACGGAGTTATTGTTGATTCCTTCGATCAGGTGGCGCGCGATTTCGCGGAAGCATGCCGGGCAAACGGCTTTTATGGTATCAATACTAAGGAAGACCTGGCAATTTTGCATGACGGCAACTGCTATGAACAAATGATGAAGCTGGGGCTTCCGGAATGGAAGGTGGACAAGATCATTAGGGATTATGAAGCCATTGCTGAGAACCATCTTGAGGAAATTCCCCTCTTTGAGGGGATGGCCGAGGCCCTTCGGTTGATCGCCGGCCGACATAAGATTGTCATCATTACCTCGAATATTTCAGAGCAGGTGCGGAATGTTTTAAAAAAACGAGGGATTACTTGCATTGAGGATGTCATAGGAGCCGAACTCGAGAAGAGTAAGGTAAAAAAGATCCGCAGGGTTATGCAGCTTTACTCCATTTTCCCTGCTTACTATATCGGAGATACCGTAGGAGATATTGTCGAAGGGAGGGAGGCGGGGGCTCTTACCGTTGGTGTTGCCTGGGGCTGGCATGACCGGGAAAGGTTAGAAAGCGTTTCTCCGGATTATCTCGTGTCCACACCTCAGGAACTGGCAGCGGTTTTGTGCAGCAGGCCGGAGCGGGAGCAGAATAACGGGAGGAGGGACTGAGCATGAAACTGGAGGCGGATCTGCATACTCATACCATTGCCAGCGGACACGCATACAGCACTCTAAATGAAATGGTGGCGACTGCCCGGGAGAAGGGCTTGAAGATGCTTGCTATTACTGACCACGACAACCGGATGCCAGGTGGACCAGATCTTGAATATTTTTTCAACATGGCCATTTGGCCGAGAGAAATTCAAGGGGTAAGAGTGCTCAGGGGCGTGGAAACGAATATTGTTGATGATGTCAGGGGCGTCGATCTCCCGGAGGAACTGCTGGACCGAATGGACATAGTCCTGGCCGGTTTTCACGCTGATGCCGGGTATCTTGGCCATTCGGTGGAAGAAAATACCAGGGCGATGGTTGCTGCCCTTCGTAACCCTAAGGTGCACATAATTACCCACCCTGGAAATCCGCGTTTTCCGGTCGATCTGAAGAAGGTTGTTTTGGCTGCCAAGGAATATGGCAAGGTCCTGGAAATAAACAACAGTTCCTTTCTGGTGCGGCCCAAAAGTGCCCCTCGCTGTCTGGAGTTGGCCAGACTGGCCAGGCGGTACGGTGTGCCGGTGGCCATCAACAGCGATGCCCATATCTGCTTTCAGGTCGGGGATTGCAGCGAGGCGGTTCAGTTAGCCGTCCAGGCCGGCATCGAAGAGGATGCCGTTTTGAATTCCTCTGCGGTTCGGGTGCGGGATTATCTTGCCCGGCACGGAAAAGTTATATGACCGCAAGAAAATTGTTATCCGATAATATGTACCGATGCCGTTACCGTTGCAAGGCGCTTTAAGCGCAGCCGGTAGTGGGAACAATTAATTATAGTAGCTTCTTATTAGCATCCTAAAGCAGGAAATGCGGTTTTCTTGTCGAATATCCCAGGAAGTTATGTGAAAAAAGTATCATAAAAGGCGGGTGACAGCCTGCGTTTCCGGAAAAGCCGCTGTGACTTAAGCGGACGCAACTTGTTGGGGACACCTGCCGGATGCGGGCGGCAAATGAATTACCAGGAAGCACTCGATTTTCTTACCGGACTCACGAAATTCGGCATCAATTTCGGTCTAGAGCGCATTGAACATCTGATGAGCCTGCTTGGGAATCCGGAGCGGGCGCTGAAGGTCATTCATGTCGGGGGGACGAATGGGAAAGGTTCTACGGCCGTGATGGTATCGCGCGTCCTGGAGGCGGCAGGGTTCCGGGTTGGGCTCTTCAGCTCCCCTCACCTGCACTCCTACACCGAGCGCTATCTGATCAATCACCGGCCTATCTCTCAGGAGCGCTTCGCCGGCCTCATGGAGCGGTTGAAACCCCTTTTGGAGCGGATGGTGGCCGAAGGGCGGGAGCACCCTACGGAATTCGAGGTCTGTACCGCCCTGGCCTTGCTCTACTTCTTCGAGGAGAAGGTTGATTACGTGGTCCTGGAGGTCGGGCTCGGAGGGGTTATCGATTCCACCAATGTGGTGCCGAACCCCCTGGTCTCCGTAATCACCAATGTGGCCTTTGATCACATGGATTACCTGGGGAACACCATTACCGCCATCGCCGAAAAAAAGGCGGGCATCATTAAAGAAAAGGGTTATGTGGTGACGGCAGCCTGGTATCCGGAGGCCCTGGCGGTGATCGAGGAGAGGTGCCGGGAGATGGGGGCAACGCTGTTGCGGGTTGGAAAGGAGATAACCTGGGAGCTGCGGGAATCAACGCCGGAGGCCACCCTTTTTGACTTAAGAAGCCCCTGGGGCTTCTATCAAAATCTCAAGGTGCCTTTGGCAGGACAGTACCAGGCGGTAAATGCCGCTACGGCACTGGGGGTTGTCGAACTGCTGCGCTATCGACACGGGGTGAGAATCGGGGACGATCACCTTCGACAGGGTCTGGCGAAAAGCCGCTGGCCGGCGCGGCTGGAGATGATCTCCCGTGCCCCTCAGGTGATCGTCGATGTCACCCACAACCATGACGGTTCTCGGATGCTGAAGAATGCCCTCAGGAACATTTACCGTTACCGCAGGCTGATCCTGGTGATGGGGATGCTGGGTGATAAGGAGAGAGAGAAGGTGGTGGCCGAACTGGCTCCCCTGGCTTCGGTTGTGATCATTACCAAGCCGCTGAACCCTCGCGCCGGGGATTGGGAAAAGCTGGCCGATGAGGCCAAGCGCTATGTGGAGCAGGTGTTCATCATCGAGAAGATAGCCGAGGCGGTGGATGCCGCTCTTAAAGAGGCCTCCAACGAGGACCTGGTCTGCGTTACGGGTTCTTTTTATATGGTGGCGGATGCCAGGGCGTATTTGCTGGAGAGGTATTTTTCAGGAGCAGCAGCTGGCACTTGAGAAATGTGGAGGAAGAAGAGAATGACTGCAGAGGACGCGGTGAGAGGAGGATATTATTGAAAACGCTGAAGATACCGGAAGCCACAATTATGCGGCTGGCCGTCTACTCGCGCTACCTGGAGCGAGCCGAAAAACAGGGAATTACGACCGTTTCTTCGGCAGCCATAGCAGATGGGACAGGGGTGAGCCCCGCCCAGGTGCGCAAGGACCTGGCCTACTTCGGCGAATTCGGGACGCGGGGTGTCGGCTACCATACCGGAGAACTGAGCTCCAATATCAGGCGCATTCTCGGTTTGAACAGGTGCTGGTCGGCGGTGATCGTTGGTGCAGGCAAGCTCGGCTCTGCTCTCGCACTTTATGAGGGATTCTTAAGCCGCGGTTTTCGGATCGTTGGGGTTTTCGATATCGACCCTAAAATCGTGGGAAAGCATTTGGGTGAGATCGAGGTTCTGCATGTTTCCCAGCTTGAGGATGTGGTCGCCAGGAAGAAGGCGGAAATAGGGATTATCACCGTACCGGCAAGCGCAGCTCAGGAGGTGGGGGAGCGCCTTGTTAAGGCCGGTGTCAGAGCCCTTCTGAACTTTTCACCGCATGTGCTTAATCTGGCGAGGGATGTCATCGTGCGCAATGTGGACTTTTCCCTGCACCTGGAGGTCTTGACCTTTAACCTCGTTTTTGGAAAGATCAAAAAGGAGGTGGCCGAAGAAAAGTAGCGGCGGCAGACGCCTTAAGAGGAAATAACGCCGTGCCGTCCGGAAAAACCTTGCGGCAGGTTATTCACCGTTTTCGACCAGAAGTGGAGAATACTTAATAGGGAACCCGCCTTGTATCTTGCCGTCTAAAATGTTAGACTTTTAAACAAATAACGGCTGTTTGTGCGAAAAGAAGGAGCGTTTAATGAAGGTATCAGCTAGTTATCGAAGTCCTTGGTTGCTGGTGATACTGCTGGTCCTCGGCGGGGTTTTCGGAAGCCTGGTGGGGGATGTGCTGAGCGGCACACCGGCGCTGGGCTTTTTGGGAACGGCGAGGAGCATCGGACTGCCTGTAACGACACTCGATCTGGATGTGATCACCCTGACGTTGGGCTTTACCGTGAGGGTCAATCTTATCGGCTTGATCGGGTTTGTTCTGGCTTTTTTAATTTACCGGCGGCTGTAAGGGATGGTGGCGTTGCAGGAAATTATCTTGGCCTCCGCTTCCCCCCGGAGAAAGAAGCTTCTGGAGCAGATTGGGCTTAAGTTCCGGGTTATCCCCAGCCGGGTCGAGGAGATCCCGGAACCCGGCCTGGAGAAGCGGGAGCTTGTATTGAGATTGGCGAATTTGAAAGCAGGATACGTAGCGGGGCTCTACCCCTGGGCGATAGTTCTGGGAGCCGATACCATCGTTTGCTGCGAAGGGCAGATCCTGGGGAAGCCGCGCGACCGGGATGATGCCGCCCGCATGCTGCGGCTGCTTTCCGGGCGCATCCATGAGGTGATCACCGGTTTGGTTCTGCGGCAGGAAAGCAGAGGGCTTGTTAGAACTGAGGCTGTAACCACCCTGGTTCGTTTTCGCGATTTAAGCCAGAGAGAGATCGACGGTTACATTGCCACCGGAGAGCCCTTTGACAAGGCCGGAGCCTACGGAATCCAGGGGTATGGAGCGTTGCTCGTCGAAAGCATCAACGGGTGCTATTTCAACGTGGTCGGCCTGCCGTTGAGCAGGCTAGCGGCCATGTTTCGGGATTTCGGGGTGGAGTTGCTGTGCCCGAACCTGAATACCGTCTGACCATCAAGAGTATGCCTGAGGATATGAGGCCGCGGGAGCGGATGAGGCGGGTGGGCCCCGGCGCCCTGTCGGCGGCGGAGTTGCTTGCCATCATCCTGCGCACGGGGACTCAGGAGGAGTCCGCCCTGGAGCTGGCGCACCGCATTCTGTTGGAGCCGCGCGGCCTGCGCTTCCTGGCAGAGGCGACCATTGACGAGCTCTGCAGCATCAAGGGGGTCGGCCTGGCGAAAGCTGCCCAGGTTAAGGCGGCTTTAGAGTTGGGGAGGCGCCTCTTCTGCCTGGAGCCTGACCTCAAGCCGGTGATCCGGAGCCCCCAAGAGGCTTCCAATCTGGTTATGGAGGAGATGTGCTACCTGGACCGGGAGCACTTCCGGGTTATTCTTCTCAACACCAAAAACAGGGTTCTGGGTGTGGAAACGGTTTCCATAGGCAGCCTTAATTCCTCTCTGGTGCACCCGCGAGAGGTTTTCAAGTGTGCGGTGCAGCGCAGTGCTGCCGGTGTAATCCTCGTCCACAACCACCCCAGCGGTGATCCCACACCCAGCAGCGAGGATATCGAGATCACGCGCCGCTTATCCGATGCCGGAAGAGTGATAGGGATCGAGGTTCTGGACCATATTATTATTGGGGATCATCTTTTCGTCAGTTTCAAGGAAAAGGGTCTGATTTGATTCCTTATTTTGTAAGGAAGGAGCTAATATCGTGCTTTTTACCAGAGATTTGGGGATTGATTTGGGAACTGCCAATACCCTCGTACACTTGAAGGGCAAGGGAATCATCCTTATGGAGCCTTCCGTGGTGGCCATCCGCCGGGATACCGGGGAGATTCTGGCGGTGGGAGAAGAAGCCAAGCAGATGATCGGGAGGACGCCGGGCAACATTGTTGCCATCAGGCCAATGAAGGACGGGGTTATAGCCGATTTTGATGTTACTCAAAGCATGCTGCGCTACTTTATTCGCCGCGCCCTCCAGAAAAACAACCTGCTGGTGCGCCCGCGGGTGGTTATCAGCGTGCCCTCAGGAGTAACCGCCGTTGAGGAGCGGGCGGTCAGAGAGGCCTCCCTCCAGGCGGGCGCTAAAGAGGCTTACCTGATCGAAGAGCCCATGGCCGCTGCCATTGGGGCTGGATTGCCGGTTTACGAGCCTACCGGGAATATGATCGTCGATATCGGTGGGGGTACTACTGAAGTGGCCGTTATCTCGCTGGGGGGAATCGTCACCAGCAAGTCCATTCGCATCGCCGGCGACGAAATGGATGAGGCCATCGTCCAGCATATCAAGCGCGTTTATAACCTGATGATTGGTGAAAGAACTGCCGAGGATATCAAGATTAAGATCGGTTCTGCCCTTCTGGATGGTAAGAAGGAAACCTATGAAGTGCGCGGCCGCGACCTGGTGACCGGGCTTCCCAAGACGGTGGAAATCACTGCGGAAGAGGTGCAGGCTGCGCTTGCCGAGACGGTGGCGAGCATTGTAGAGGCGATCAAGGTCTGCCTGGAGAAGACGCCCCCGGAGCTGGCAGCGGATATCATGGACCGGGGGATCGTTCTGGCAGGCGGCGGATCCTTGTTGCACAACCTTGACAAGCTGGTGAGTGAGCAGACCGGGATACCTGTGTTGATGGCAGAGGAGCCTCTGTACACGGTAGCCCTGGGCACGGGTAAAGCCCTGGAGAACATTGAAATACTGAAGCGTGTGATGGCTACGCGCAACGTTCGATAGGGTGTGTGACCGTTGTGATGAGTTTATCTCTGCGGAAGAAACTGGGGATACTGCTGGGGATAGCCGTTCTCTGTCTTGCTCTGGCGCGCTATACGGCGGATTTTTCCGGAGGTGTTTTTTTAAACGAGCTGCTGGCGCCTCTACAGGGAACGGTAATGCAGATCTGGCATCGGGCGGAGGCCGCCTTTGAATATGTGGGACAGGCGAAGAAGATCAGCGAAGAAAATGCTGCCCTCCGGCAGCGCGTCCGGGAGCTGACTTGGGAGAACAACCGGCTCAAGGAGTATGTTTACGAAAACCAGAGACTGCTCCAACTGCTCGACTTCAAGGAACGCCAGGCGGAACGCTTCACCCTTCTCGGTGCCAGGGTGATAAGCCGCGCCCCGCACAGCCAATCTGGTATTCTGGTGGTCGACCGGGGGGGAAGGGACGGCGTGACGATGAATATGGTCGCCGTATCGGATGCCGGTTTGGTAGGCCAGGTGGTGGCAGTTGGGGAGAGCACTTCAAAGGTTCTGCTTATCCTCGACAGGGAGTGCGCGGCCGGGGCGATCGTTCAGGAAACCCGCACCCCAGGCGTGATCGAGGGAAGCAGAGAGAGCCCCGGTCTGCTGCGGATGGTCGACCTCCCCTATGACGCCCAGCTGGAAGTGGGGCAGGTTGTGGTTACCTCGGGGATGGGTGGGATTTTCCCAGGAGGCATCCCTATTGGGGAGATCGAGAAGGTGGAGGGTAGCGCCCTCGATAAGTATGCCGTGGTGCGCCCCTATGTGGACTTCAACCGCTTGGAAAAGGTATTTTTGATAACCGAGGTGCATAATGTTCCGGAGCCGGCGGACGGCGCTGATGGCTTGTGAGAGCGCTCGGAAGGCAGGATTTACCTTTCGGCGGTGCTCTTCCCGCACCCCGGCCTGAAGCTATTCGTGGAGGCGCGAAAACAGCCGCTCTTGAAAGACACCCGGATGTCGCCGCATTTGAAGGCGCCTGAGGCTATCTGGAAGGCATTTCGAGAAAACGGGAGAGGAAAAGGTTGAAAGGGAGATTCTGGCGTGCCACACTCGTCTTGCTTACCTTTATCATATCCCTGATCCTTCAAACAACGATCCTTCCGCTTCTCGAGATAGAGGGCGTGATGCCGAACCTGATCCTTGTCCTCGTCGTTTTCACCGCTCTTTTCAGCAGTGCTTTTACAGGTGGGGTTGTGGGATTTACTGCTGGTTTGGTACAGGATCTGATCATCGGCCGCTACCTGGGGCTTTGTGCGTTTAGCGGGCTGCTGGTCGGCTGGCTGGTGGGTGAACTGGAAAGCAGGTTCTATAAGGAGAACCCCCTGGTGCCCGTCATTCTCGTTTTTATTGCCACTTTTGTCTACGACCTGGTCTATTACTTGGGCCGGGGGCTGTGCGGTTCTTTTCCCTTTTCTCTCTCCTATGCCGGTAGAAGCATGCTGCTGGAGGCCGTTTATAACATGGTTCTGTCCGTTGTCCTCTATAAACCACTGTTGCGCCTCTTCTTACCGGCAGCTGGGGATTATTCCGACAGGAGCAGCGTCCATTTTTTTGATGCCTTTTACAGGTGAGGAGCATGATCGTCGACAAAAGCCTGATCAAAAAGTACAGAATCTGTCAGGGTATCGTCATCGCCATCTTCGCCGTTTTGGCGCTGCGGTTGATGACACTGCAGCTGGTGGAGGCGCCTGTTTATAAAACGAAGGCCGAGCAGAACCGCTTTCGCTTCCTGCCCATCCGCGCTCCGCGGGGTGAAATCGTCGACCGCAACGGAAGAGTGCTGGCGGCCAATAAAATCGTCAACACCGTCTCCCTGCTCAGGCAGCAGACGGATCAGGAGACGCTGGAGCACACCATCGACCGTCTGGCCGATCTGCTGGGGGATGTTTACCCGGAGATAGATGCCGAATACATCAAGAAGCTACTTGATGAACATAAGGAGCGTCCCTACGAACCCGTTGTTATCAAAAGGGACATCTCCATGGAGGTGGTGGCGCGCCTGGAAGAAAGGAGGCGCGAACTACCCGGAGTGCTCATCGGGAAGGAGATCGTTCGCTATTACCCCGAAAAAACCCTGGCCAGCCACATCATCGGGCATATCGGGGAGATCAGCCAAGAGGAACTCGAGGCCGATGATAATAACGAGTATCGGCCGGGAGATCTGGTTGGCAGGTTCGGCCTGGAAGCCCAGTACGAAAAGTACCTGCGGGGGAAGGATGGCTTCCAGCAGGTGGAGGTGGATGTTTCCGGCCGCCCTGTCGCCAACAGCGATCTGATCACGGTGAACCCGGAGCAGGGGAATAACCTGGTGCTGACTCTTGATTACGATCTACAGAAGGTTCTCGAGGAGGCCATGGATAAGGCCTTGGCGGAGCAGAAGAAAACGGCCGGCGCGGCTGTGGTGATCGATGTCCGCACAGGGGCGATCCTGGCCATGACCAGCCGTCCCAACTTCGATCCCAATGCTCTTGTTCCGCCGGTTTCGATGAAAGCGGTGCGGGATTACCTCGCCCCTCCGCCGGGCACTGAGCCCACCATGCTGAACAGGGCGATCAGCAGCAAATACCCTCCAGGCTCGACCTTTAAGCCGATTACCGCTATGGCTGCCCTGGAGGCCGGGGCGATCTCCACCCGGGACACCGTTTTTTGTTCGGGAAAATACCCCCGGCCGCCCTATACGGGGTGCTGGGGGGTGCATAGGACCGTCGATTTGTTCAAGGCGATGGCCGTTTCCTGCAATGTTTTCTTTATTGAGGCGGGACGACGCGCCGGGGTGGAGATGCTTTCTAAGATCGCCCATGAATTCCGCCTCGACGAGAAAACCGGGATCGATCTGCCCGGGGAGGTGGCCGGCGCTTTTCTCGATCCGGCCAAAAAGAAGGCCCGGAATTTGCCCTGGCTGGAGGAGTGGTATCAGAAGGAGCAGCAGGAGCTCGACAAAAAGTACGAAAGGCTGCTTGCCGAGGCCGATAGCGAACAGGAGAGGCGGGATCTCCTCTACCGTAAAAAGGATGAGGAGCGCCTTCTGAAATCTCAGTACAACGACAAGTACAATGTTTACGTTAAGTGGCAGCCTTACGACACCTATTATATGTCCTTCGGACAGGGCGGAAATGAATTCACCCCGCTGGGCCTGGCCAATTACGTGGCCACCCTGGCTAACGGGGGCAAGGTGATGCGCCCCTACCTGGTGGAGCGCGTCGAGACCCCTGATGGGAAAGTAGTCGCCCGCTTCGGCCCCAAGGTTGTGCACAGGGTGGACGTATCGGAGAGGTCGATGGAGCTCACCAGGGAGGCGATGGTCCGGGTCTGCGAGCCCGGGGGCACCGCTTACTGGCTTTTCGGAGATTTCCCCGTCAAGGTGGCGGCGAAAACGGGGACTGCCGAATCCGGCAGGGGGAAGGATCTCTACCACGGCTTGTTTGTGGCCTTTGCGCCGGCCGACGATCCAGAAATAGCCTTTGCCGGCATCATTGAATACGGGTACCACGGCTCGGAGTCGGTGGGGCCCGTGGCC
The DNA here is from genome assembly GCF_000305935.1 of Thermacetogenium phaeum DSM 12270. NCBI lineage: Bacteria > Bacillati > Bacillota > Clostridia > Thermoanaerobacterales > Thermoanaerobacteraceae > Thermacetogenium > Thermacetogenium phaeum. The sequence continues at coordinate 624,788 of NC_018870.1, forward strand.
AAAGAGGTTTTCCGGGAATACTTCGGCCTCAACAAGGAAGAGATCAAGGAGCAGGAGGATGTTGCTGAAGAAGGGCCGGATGCCGTGGCTGCTCCGCCGGCACAGCCTGTTACTTCTGAACGGGAAGACCAGGGAACGACGGATGAGACGGAGCCGGGGATCGCCCAGCCTCCTGCCGGGGAACCGGGTGTGCCGCAGGAGCCTCCGGCGGAGCCCGGGGATAATGGCGAAGGGGAGGCTCCAGGTGGGGTGCAGGAGTCGCTTCCTGCCCTCCCCGAGGAGAGGGAGCAGCCCCCTTCCGAATAGACATAATTTGTCAAAGCGAAGCAAAAAAAGCTGGAAAAACGAGGAATATTTTGCTCCGATTTTTATTTTTCACGGCAGGAATAAAAAAGTAGAAGGTAGAAATTATGTATCCGATGAGTGCTACTGGAGGGATTGCAGCCCGAAGATGAGAGATCTGGTAACATTTAAAGGAAGCCGCGCAGGACTGACGGTAATACTTGACGAGGATGATGATTTCCAAAGAATACTGGACCGGCTTGTGGAGAAAATCCAGGAGGCCAACGGATTTTTAGAAGGCTCAGCGATCAGTATCGATGTCGGTGCCAGGGATCTGCAGGATGATCAGCTGGATGCTTTGCGAAGAGTTCTTGCTGCCAACAACTTGCGCTTGCAACGGGTTTTGGCGGGTAGCGCTTCATCGAGGGAAAAGGGGCGAGCACGTGGACGGGAGGTGAAGAGGTTGGAGCAGGGAGCGGCTAAGGAGAGGGAACTGGTATTCTGGCGCACCCGAAAAAAGGGGAGAAAAGTCAACAGATCGCAGCAGCTTCTCCAGGGTAAAGAGGAGGCCGCCGCTAGCGCTCCTGTGGTCGAGGATGGTGTCGCTAAAGAACCTGCGGGGGAAAAGGATGATATCCCTTTGATCCGCTATACCACCAGACGCCAAAGTCGGGAGGATATAATTTCCCAGGAGCAGACGATTCTCATCCAGCGGACGATCCGGTCCGGTCAGCGGGTTTTTTACCCCGGTAATGTTGTTGTGCTGGGTGATGTCAACCCTGGGGGGGAGGTTATTGCCGGCGGCAATATCATCGTCATGGGGGCCTTCCGGGGGGTTGCCCACGCCGGTGCCATGGGTAAGGAGGACGCTGTTGTGGCCGCATTGCGCCTGGAACCTTCGCAGTTGCGCATTGCCGGGTACATTACGCGGGCGCCTGAGGGTGATATTTCCAGCCCGTATTACCCGGAAATAGCACGGGTGCAGGATGGTATCGTCATTATTGAACAATACCAGCCCGGTTCTGACCGGCACCACAGGGGACATGATAAAGGAGGAGCTTAAATGGGTGAAGTCTATGTGATTACTTCGGGTAAGGGCGGAGTTGGCAAGACGACGACCACGGCCAATATCGGCACTTCGCTGGCGATGATGGGGTATCGGGTTGTTTTGGTCGACGCCGATATCGGATTGAGAAACCTGGATGTGGTCATGGGGCTGGAGAACCGGATTGTTTACGACCTCGTCGACGTAGCGCATGGCCGCTGCCGTCTGCGGCAGGCTCTCATCCGCGACCGGCGCTTTGAGAACCTCTTTCTTTTGCCAGCTGCCCAGACGAAGGACAAGACCGCGGTCAGCCCGGAGCAGATGAAGGAATTAATAGAAAATGTGAAAAAAGAGAACGATTATGTTTTTGTCGACTGTCCGGCGGGGATCGAGCAGGGGTTCCGCAACGCTATCGCCGGGGCCGACCGGGCAATTGTGGTGACGACCCCGGAGGTGGCTGCTGTGAGGGATGCCGACCGCATTATCGGCCTGTTGGAGGCGGCGGAGGTGAAAGACCCCCTTCTGATTATCAACCGCATCCGACCCCAGATGGTGAAGAGGGGGGATATGCTGGACGTCGATGATGTCATCGAGCACCTGGCCATCGATCTGCTGGGAATCGTCCCTGATGACGAATCGATTATCATTTCTACGAACAGAGGGGAGCCTGCCGTCTTGAATTCAAGTTCCAAAGCAGGGGCGGCTTACCGCAACATCTCCCGGCGTATTACCGGTGAAGAGGTGCCCTTTCTCAACCTGGAAAACGGCGGCGGTTTTATGGAACGTGTCCGGCGGCTCTTGGGGATGCGTACCGGCTAACTAGGAGGGATAACCATTGCTGGATTTGCTGCAGCGGATATTCGGAAGAGAAACGCCCAAGAGTAAAAATGTGGCTCAGGAGAGGCTGCGTCTGGTGCTGATGCACGATCGCCTTGACCTCTCCCCGCAGTTGCTGGATGCCCTGCGAGCCGACCTTCTCAAGGTTATCCGTGACTACGCTGTAATCGATGAGGATGCCATGGAGATCGACCTGGAGCGGGGAAAGGGATGCGTTGCTCTGGTAGCCAACATCCCGGTGGTGAGGATGAAGAGGATTTCATAGGAGCCTGTTTCACTTTTTCGCCTGGATCTTCCTGCCCGCTGGCGATAGACTGCCTGGCTTGAATAACTTATAATGAAGCTGGATGGGAAGGGAGAGACGGGCATTGCCTTTTAACAAGCGTCTTCTGAAAAACCTCGATTATCTCCTGATAGCGGTTATTTTCTGCATCCTGGCCCTGAGCCTGCTGGTGTTGAGCAGCGCTACGGCCAACATCTCTTCCGATCCTTTATTTTTTGTAAAAAAGCAGCTGTTGGCCATCGGATTGGGGGGGATCTGCGCCGTTTTCATGATGGCCTTCGACTATAACAGGCTTGCCCGCTATCAGCACTTCATTTACGCCGTCCTGCTCATTTTGCTGGTCATCGTGATGGTGAAGGGCCATGCCTCGCGCGGGGCACAGCAGTGGATCGTCGTCGGAGGCTCATTTTTAATCCAGCCTTCTGAGTTCGGAAAGGTTATGATCATCATCAGTTTCGCCTCGTACCTGGCGAAGAGGGAGGGGAAGCTGAACACCCTCCGCGATCTTTTGCCTTCGTTTTTCTACTTCTCCGTGCCCTTTCTGCTGATCGTGGCCCAGCCCGACCTGGGGACGGCGCTGGTTTTTCTCGCCATCCTCTTGGGGATGCTGTTCTTTGCCGGTGTCAGGCCCGGCCTCCTGCTCGGCCTCATTGGCGGCGGTCTGGCGGTGGTGGTTACTGCTCTCGCCCTGCATTTCTCCCCCTTACATCTCCCTTTGCCCCTGGAGGAGCACCAGATCAACCGGCTGATCTCCTTTATCGACCCATATCGCGATCCCCATAATACCGGATATCAGGTGATTCAGTCACTGGTGGCCATCGGTTCCGGGGGGCTGATGGGGAAGGGGCTTTACCGAGGAACTCAGATTCAGTCTAACTTTCTCCCGGACCACCATACCGACTTCATCTTTTCAGTGGTGGGGGAAGAGCTGGGGTTCTTGGGAGCCGGATTGGTTCTCCTGCTTTACTTCATTCTAATTTCCCGGTCGCTCAAAACCGCCTTCTTTGCAGGCAACACCTACGGCAGACTGCTGGTGGGGGGCATCATCTCCATGTGGCTCTTCCATATCTTTGAGAATATCGGGATGACCATCGGGCTGATGCCCGTTACAGGGATCCCTCTCCCCTTCTTGAGCTATGGAGGGAGCTCCATGCTCACCAATATGGTCTCCGTCGGCCTGGTGTTAAGCGTCCAGTTGCGCAGGGAAAAGATGTTGTTCTAGTTATATTTCCCCAATCACGGCCATATACAATTTAATGGGAGTGGTCGTGATGAGGAGCGCTTTCTATTTGCCGGGCCGGAATTGGAGCCGCCGGGCGCGGGGATTCTGCTTACGCCTGGCGGCGGCAGCAGCCCTGTTTGTTTTGATCCTGGGGATCTCCGGCTTCGGAGGGGAGCCGGGGCGTTTTGTCCGGAGGGCAGTCGACTATGCCCTTACCCGAAATTACGATCTGGCCGGTTATGGGGCGCAGATCGCCCGGGTTCTTCAAGACATCCGGGAGGCAGCGGTTCCTCAAGGGAAGCAAGGTCTAGAGGTAGAGGTAGCCGCCCCGCAGAGAGAGGAGAGCTATTCGCTGCCGGATCTTCCCGTTTCCGGCAGGCTGGTCCGGGGTTTCGGGTGGCAGGAGGACGGCAGCGGCTGGCCGCGCTTTTCCGAAGGGATTGAGCTGGCCGTGCAGGAGGGCGCCCTGGTGCGGGCAGCCTTGCCCGGAAAGGTCAGCAGGGTAGCGGAAGACCGCTCGCTGGGCAAGATCGTCGTCATCGAGCACGGCGGGGCGGGCTCTACCCTCTACGGAAGACTGGGGGAGGTTGGGGTCAAGGAGGGGCAGGATGTGGCCCAGGGGCAGGTCATCGGCGCCGTTTCCGGCAACCTTTTTCACTTTGAGCTGAAAGAGGGGGACAGCCTGGTAGATCCGCTGTCCAGGCTCCAGCAGCGGTGACGCTGCGGTCCCAAACCACTGCTGCGGCGGTTTGCATTCACCGGGAAACTTGCGTCCGCAGGTTTTCTTTTTTCACTGCCTCGGTTACACTTTTATAGAAAAAGGGGAAAATAGTTTATTGATATATTGTATAAAGAGAGCCGGTGGCCTTTGTACGGGGGAAGTAATTCTTTCTGCTCGAGCGGTGGGACAGGGCTATTCTCGAGGACGCCTCAGATCAGGGGGCCGGCCGTGGCTGTTACCCCACCTCCAGAGATGCCCGGCGAAGAACCGGTGAGAACCATCGATCGGGAGGTCTGGCAAATTGTCGTTTCTGGAAGAGATCCTGAACAAAGAAATCTTGCCGGTCGTGCAGAGGCCGGCCCGTTACTTAGGGACCGAAGTAAACGCCGTGCATAAGGAATGGGAGAACATCTCCGTGAGGATGGCCTTTGCCTTCCCTGATCTCTATGAGGTGGGGATGTCCCACCTGGGATTGCAGATTCTGTACGGGCTGGTGAACGAGCAGGAGGACCTGCTCCTGGAGCGCGTTTTCGCTCCGGCGCGCGATATGGAGGAGGAGCTGCGCCGGAGGGGACTACCTCTCTTCAGCCTGGAGTCGCATCGGCCTTTACAGGAGTTCGATGTGGTGGGGTTTACCCTTCAGTACGAATTGACCTTCACCAATGTCTTGAACATGCTGGATCTGGCCGGAATACCGCTGTGGACGAGGGAGCGGGGGGACGAGCATCCCTTAGTGCTGGCCGGTGGACCTGCGGCTTTCAACCCGGAGCCCCTCGCCCCTTTCATCGATGCCTTTGTGGTCGGGGAGGGGGAAGAGTGCTTGCTGGAGTTGCTCAGGGTGGTCAAGGAGGTGAAGGGGTGCCGATCCCGGGCTTCCCGCAGCGCTCTGCTGGAAAGGCTGGTGGAGATACCGGGAATTTACATTCCTTCTTTCTATCGGGTGGAATACACCCCCGAGGGGAGGGTGGCGGATATCATCCCTACGCACCCCAGGGCACCGCGAAGGGTGCGGCGGAGGATGGTCTTCGATATGGACAGCGCTTACTTTTCAGTGAAGCCTGTTGTGCCCCTGGCGGAGGCCGTTCACGAGCGGGGGATGGTGGAGATCTTTCGAGGATGTACCAGGGGATGCCGCTTCTGTCAGGCCGGGATCATCTACCGCCCGGTGCGGGAGAGGTCGCCGCAGGTGCTCGTGCGCCAGGCCAGGGAGATCATTGAGAATACGGGGTTTGAGGAGATTTCCCTGGTTTCTCTGAGCAGCCTGGATTACAGCGGCCTGGAGTCGCTGCTTCCGCGGCTTACTCAAGTTTGTTCGGAAAGCCGGACCGGTATTTCTCTCCCTTCTCTCCGGGTGGATTCCTTCAGCGTGGAGACTGCACGCGGGCTCCCCGGCCGCAGGACCAGCGTCACCTTTGCGCCGGAGGCGGGAACGCAGCGACTGCGGGATGTGATCAATAAGGGGGTTACTGAGGACGACCTCCTGGATGCCGTGCGGGCGGCCCTCGCTGCCGGATGGAATGCCGTCAAGCTCTATTTCATGGTAGGGCTTCCCACGGAAGAGCGGGAGGACCTGGAGGGGATAGCCGAACTCGTCCGCAAGGTGCGGCAGATCGGAAGGCAGTCCGGTAGGAGGAAGCTGCGGGTAACCGTCAGCGCCTCCTCCTTTGTTCCCAAGGCACACACACCATTCCAGTGGGAGGGGCAGAACCCGCGCCCTGTTCTCGCCGATAAGCATAGTTTTCTGCGAGAGCTGATCAATAAGAGGGGTGGGGAATACAACTGGCACAATGTGGAGATGAGCTTCCTGGAGGCGGTCTTTGCCAGGGGGGATCGCAGGCTGGCGGCCGCCCTGGAGGCAGCCTGGCGCCGGGGGTGCCGTTTCGATGGCTGGACCGAGTTCTTCCGCTTTTCCTTATGGGAAGAGAGTTTCCGGGAGACCGGTCTCGATCCCGTCGCCTACGCGGAGAGGTTTTTCTCCTATGAGGAGATGCTCCCGTGGGATGTGATCGACACAGGTGTGAGCAGGGATTTCCTCATCGACGAGCACAGGCGTGCCCTGAAGGCAGAACCCACGGCCGACTGCCGTTCGGCAGCATGTACGGGCTGCGGGATCTGTCCGGCGTTTAAGGTAAGACCCATCCTGATTCGAGAGAGGGGATGAAAACCTTGCCCTGGTATCGGCTGGAGTACGCAAAAAAGGGAAAGGCGCGCTTCCTTTCCCACCGGGAGGTGATGACCGCCTTTCAAAGGGCCTTGCGGCGGGCGGCACTACCTCTGGCTTACAGCAGGGGGTTCAACCCGCGCCCGCGCCTCTCCTTCGGGCCGTCCCTGGCCCTGGGGGTGGCGGGGATGAAGGAATGCCTGGATGTGGAGCTGAACAGGGTGGTGGAAGCGGAGGAGAGCCTGAGAATCTTGAATTCCGAACTGCCTTCAGGTCTTGAGGGACGGCGTCTGGAGCTCCTGCCTCCTAATGATCCGGGGCTGGGGAAGATTGTGAATTGTGCCTGGTACAGGGTAAGCCTTCCCCTCAGCTCAGCGGGAGTGGATGTTTTTCAACCGCTGCTGCGGGAGCTGCAAGATTCTGAAGGTAACTGGGATTACAGAAAACCCGGCGACGGTAAGGTATACGACCTTGCCGCCGGTGTCTTGGAGTGCCGTGTTCTTGCTGACAGCACCGGGATTTATCTGGACTTTCTTCTTAAGATCGGTAGCGGGGAAGTTCCCCTGCGCGGCCTTTTGGAGGTGCTGGGGGAGAGGGCGGGGCTGCCCTTTTCCTTACTACCGGCTTTTGTAGAGCGCTGCGGGATTTACCGCCGGGTGGAGGGATGTCTGGTAGACCCCTTCGGCGAGATCAAGGCATTGTGGGAAGAAGATATTTAGAAGGAAAGATATTTAGAGGGGAAGAGAATGCAAAAGGAAGTTGAGAAAGAGATTATCGTGCAGGTGACTAAGGAAGAGACTAGAGTTGCCGTGCTGGAGAACCACAAGATCGTGGAGTTTTACCTGGAGAGATCTTTTCATAAAAGGCTGGCCGGGAACATCTATAAGGGGAAGGTTGCCAACGTGCTTCCGGGGATGCAGGCGGCCTTTGTCGATATCGGGCTGGAGAGGAATGCCTTTTTATATGTCGAGGATGTCAAGCTCCACCACGAAAAGGACCTGCCCATCCAGAATTTGCTGAGAGAAGGGGAGGAGATCCTGGTTCAGGTAACCAAAGAGCCGTTCGGCACCAAGGGCGCCAGGGTGACGACGCTGCTTACCTTCCCTGGGCGCTACGTGGTTTTTCTCCCCTATCTCGATTCCATCGGTGTTTCCCGTCGCATCAAATCCGAAAAGGAACGGGAGAGGTTAAAAAGGCTGGCTGAGGAACTGCGCGTTCCCCACAGGGGGTTGATCGTGCGCACCGTTGCCGAGGGTATCAGCAAAGAGGAGATGGAAAAGGATGTCAGGGAGCTGTACGGCCTCTGGAAGACGGTGCAGGAGAAAGCTCTCCGCAAATCCGCTCCGGCTCTCATTCACCAGGAGCTGGAGCTGGTCTCCTGGATTTTGCGGGATCTCTTCGGGGATGATGTCGACCGCTTGCTCACCAATGACCCGGAAACCTACGATAGAATTCGGGATTACTTGAGATCCATCGAGCCGTCGTGGGCGACGCGGGTTAAGCTCGTGGAAAAGGACTTCGACAGCCTTTACGGGCTCGACCAGGAGATCTCCCGCGCTCTGAGGCCGAAGGTGTGGCTGAAGAGTGGGGGATATCTGGTGATCGATGAGGCGGAAGCCTTGACGGTTATCGACGTCAATACGGGAAAGTATACAGGGGCTAAGAATTTTGAGGAGACCATTCTGCGCACCAATCTGGAGGCCGTTCAGGAAATCGTCCGCCAGATCCGCCTGCGCAACCTGGGGGGTATTATCATCGTCGATTTTATCGATATGGAGAAGCAGGAACACCGGGATCGGGTCATCCGGCAGCTGGAGGAAGAGTTGAAAAAGGACAAGACCAGAACCTACGTGCTCGGGCTCACCCAACTCGGTCTGGTGGAGCTGACCAGGAAGAAGGTCCGGCCGAGCCTGAGCAGTTTGCTGGAGCGCACCTGCCCATATTGTGAAGGGACGGGAAGGGTGCTCTCCGAAGAAACGGTGGGGATCAAGGCCTGCCAGGAGATCAGGTCGCTGGCGGCCTGCAGTGACGCTCCGGGTATCCTCGTGGAGGTGCACCCCTCTGTGGCTGCCTACCTGATCGGGGGAGGGGGGAGCCACCTCCGGGAGCTGGAGAGGGAGATCGGCAGGAGGATTATCATCAAAGGAATCGACACCACCCATCTGGAGGAGGTGCGCGTCCGGGGTTTGGCGGGGGAGGAGGAGCTCTCCCGCCTGTCCTCTCCGGTCAGCACTGGTGAGGTCCTCGAGGTGGAGATCGAGGATGTTCACGCCACCAATCCAAAAGACGGGATAGCGAGGATTCAGGGCTATATCATCGATGTGGAAGGGGGGAGCGACTGCGTCGGCCGGAGGGTGCTGGTAGAGGTTCAAAAGGTCGACCGCACCTGTGCCAGAGCCCGGATATTAAGAGGGGCCGGTTGAATGATTGGGATTCAACGCCCGGTAGTGTATGATTTTAGTAGGAGACTAGGAGGAGCAAAAAGAAAAGAGACCTCTAGCAGCTGGCTGTAGTGGAGGCAACCGACTGCCGGCAAAGGAGATTACAAGTGCAGCCAGGCCGGAGGCGGGGGGTTGCCGGTAACGGTCGGGTCTGTATTCTGTTGGTAAGTTTAATAGTTTAGTCCACCAGTGGTAAAGGGGCTGCCCTGGAGAGGGTAGCCGGGAAGAGGGCGGGGAAAGCTCCCGCCCTCACGGCATGATCAGTTCGGCGAACTGGAATTGCACCGTATCCACAAGCCCTCTGTTGGTAAGGCGCAGTTCGGGGAGGACGGGGAGAGAGAGCAGGGACATGGTCATGAAGGGGGACACGAGACGGCAACCCAGGGCTTCCCAGGCGTGCCGCAGTTGGGCGACTTGCCCGGCTACTTCTTCCACCGGCCTTTCCGACATCAGCCCGGCGATGGGCAGGGGGAGCAGAGCCAGAACTTTGCCGTCCCGGACTGCGACCATCCCGCCCCCGCATTCCGCCAGCTTGTTGCCTGCCAGGGCCATGTCACCGTCGTTCATGCCGACGATGAGGAGGTTGTGGCTGTCGTGGGCGACGGTGGAGGCGACGGCGCCCCCCTGGAACCCGAATCCCTTCACCAGGCCCAAGCCCATGGTCCCCTTTTTCCCGTGGCGTTCGATAACTGCCACCTTGGCCAGGTCGTGGGCTGCTGAGGCCTCGATCCTCCCATTCGCCACCGGGACTTCGACGGGGAGGTGTCTCGTCAAAACGCTGGCCTCGACTACCTCCATTGCCCTGACCCGCACCCTGCTCTTGCCGGGAGGAGCGTCGATGCGGAAATGTTCCGGCTTCAGGGGCTCCTTCAGGTGCACCGAATTGCGGGCGAAGTCAGGGTAGGCAAAAGCCGGGAGTTCGACGAGGAGCTTCCCGCCGGAGGCGATGATCTTCCCGTCCACCATCACCATGGCCACCTCAACCTGAGCCAGGTCCTTGAGAAAGAGGATGTCGGCGAAGCGACCTGGGGCGATTGCCCCCAGGTCCTGGTCGACCCGGAAGCATTCCGCCGTGTTGATGGTGACGGCCTGGATGGCCCGGATGGGGCTCAGTCCTTCGCTGATTGCCCGCCGCACCACGTGGTTGAGGTGCCCTGTGGAGAGGATGGTCTCAGGGTGCACGTCGTCGCTGACCAGGATCGCCCTGCGGCCGTCGATGCCCGTTTCGGTGAGGCTCTTCACCGTTGCGGCTACGTCGCGCCAGGCGGAGCCCTCCCGCATCTTGGCGTAGATCCCCAAGCGCATCCTGTTCAGGGCGTCTTCCTTCAGGATCATCTCGTGGTCGGACCTGATGCCTGCGGCGGCGTAGGCAGCGGCTCCCCGGAAGTCGCCGGGCATGGAGTAATGCCCGGTGATGGGCTTGCCCGCCTCCAGGGTTGCCCGCAGCTCTCCGTGGACCTCCGGGCTGCCGGCCAGCACCCCGGGGAAGTTCATCATTTCTCCCAAGCCGCAGATCTCCGGCCACTCCATGGCTGCGGCGATCTCGGCAGGACCGAAGGTGGCTCCGGCGTCCTCAAAGCCGGGGGCGGCGGGGACGCAGGAGGGTATAGTTGCCATAACCTTCAGTGGGAGCTGGCGTCCTTCTTCCAGCATCAGGCGCACTCCGTCCATCCCGAGGACGTTGGCGATTTCGTGGGGGTCCATGAAGATTCCGGTCGTCCCGAGGGGGAGCACGGCCCTGGCGAACTGGGTTACCGTCACCATACTGCTCTCCACGTGGAGATGGCCGTCGAGGAAGCCGGGGCAGAGGTAGTAACCTGAGGCATCGATGACCTCTGTTGACTGCCCTGTGGTATGGCTCACGTCTCCAATGCTGCAGATGCGCTCTCCTTTGATGGCAATGTCCCAGCGAAGGATCTCGCCGGTGAAGACGTTGACGACCTTCCCTCCTTTGATCACCGTGTCTGCCGGAATTCTCCCTGCCGCTGCCGCCACCAGTTCCTGGGTGACCTCGGCGAGGGGGCGGCGCCTCCTGTCGTGCATTTCTATCTCCTCCGGAGTAAAGTTTTTATTGGCTTTCCTGTGGAAAGGGATTTAAGAGGTTAAAGATATTATACCTCGAAACTCGTCGCTCCAGGTATGGCTGGAGCGTCGAAGACCCTGCTTCCTCCGAACAGTTTTCCTGGCAATAAATGTTTCCGAAATCTTTTTCATAAAGGAAAGTGTATAATTAGCTTGCTTACAAAAGTCCCGGCCTTGGGCCGGGGCAGGAAAAACTTTATCCGGAGCGCGAATCTCTGCAGGATTTATAACCCGAATGCAGTAATGAATACATTAGTGTATTTCTCGTCAGGGGGAAGAGCAGCGGAGCTTAAGCGCGGCTTCAAAACCTCGGAGCTTTCCAGACTGACCGGGCTGACTCCCAGGCAGCCGGACCACTGGGATAGAACCGGCGATTTTAAGCCGAGCCTGGCCAATGCTGCGGGCAAGGGGAGCACCCGGTTTTATTTTTAGACGTCGTACAGCTTCGGACTGCCGGAGAGCTTAGGGCGGGGGGAGTTTCTCTGCAGGCTCTCAGGCGGGTTATCGAATGCCTGCAGTCAAAGGGATTGAAACAGCCGCTGGCCGAGGCCAGGCTCGTGGTCAGCGGGAGCGACTTCTTGCTCCTCAAGGGATAAAGGGAATTGGTCAGCGTTCTCAATGCTCCGGGGCAGGAAGTGCCGGGCAGCGGGTTCTTGATCTTCCCAGGATGCTGAAAAAGATAGAGCAGGGGATTGCCAGGCAAAGGGAACCTGCTTGATTCGCAAAAATTAACTTTATAATATAAACCAGCGAATTAACCGGGAAAGAGGTTGAGCGAAACCATGGCGACGAAAACGGCTTCCTTTGGATCCCCGAAAAGGGAGGGGCATGATGCCTCGCATTTCTACTCGAGGAGTCTTTACAAGGTAGATTTTGCATCCCTGCACCGCTTCCTTATCGACACCTGTACTGCTCAACTGGCAGGTCGGGAGAGGAGCGTTCCCCCCAGGCCCTTGATGGATTGGGGTGATCGGATTTACTGCCACACATCGGAGGATATGCATCAGATTCCCGATAACAGCGTTGCCCTGGCATTTACTTCACCCCCGTACAACTCCGGAAAGGAATACGACGAAGACCTCGACCTGCAGATGTACTTCGGTTTGATCGCCAGGGTAGGGGCGGAAGTTTTTAGAGTCCTGAAGCCGGGTGGAAGGTACGTAATCAACATCGCCAACCTGGGGCGCAAGCCCTACCTTCCTCTTCATGCGTACTTTTACCTCGTGCACATCGGTTTGGGGTTTCTTCCCGCAGGCGAAGTCATCTGGCAGAAGGGAAGGGGCGCCAGCGGCTCCTGCGCCTGGGGGAGCTGGCTTTCTGCCCGCTCACCCCGCTTGAGGGACATCCACGAATACCTGTTGGTGTTCGTCAAAGAACACTTTAAGCGCCCGGAGAAGGGAGAATCAGACATATCGAAGGATGAATTCATGTCCTCGACTCTCTCCATCTGGGAAGTGCCGCCGGAGTCCGCCAAAAGGGTTGGGCATCCCGCCCCCTTTCCGGTGGAGCTGGCCAGCAGGGTGATCAGGCTCTACTCCTACGTTGATGACGTCGTCCTTGACCCCTTCTGCGGCTCCGGGTCCACCTGCGTTGCGGCCAAAAGGCTGAACAGGCATTGGGTCGGCTACGATATCGTTGAAGAATACTGCGCCCTGGCCGAAGAGCGCCTGACGAAAGAAGGATTAGGTAAGTGCCGAGCTTGAAGACCGAATGCACGGAACTGGCTTTGGCTTTTAGTAGCGCTGCTATTTAAATTCCATAGTGAGGTAAGGTGGTCCCACGGGAATTTCTGCGGGAATCCCGAAGCCAGGCTTTACAAGGAGTTTAGATGGACAGAGGTCCTTTTTTTGAGAGGCTGCACAATGCATGACCGAAGAATACGAGAAGGAGGTTTTTGCAGAAACTTTTTGGGCTTGATCCCTAAAGATCTAGAGAGCGAGAACAGTTCAATTGAGAGGTGTAATAAAGCTTGGGGGTAATCCCGTCGGCTTTTTTTGTTTGGGGATGTTTTTAACACTACGCTAAGCCGTCCTTTTGTTTGGTTGTTTTTGGCCTGGACGGCGAGAAGGCAGGGAGAAGGGCCATTTAAAGGCAGCGAATAGGTCCCAAAAGGAAAAAGAGGAGAGAACGCCGAAATTGTGTGGAGATTTGCCAACCAGTTTCAAAGGCGGTTTGCCGGAAGGGCGCTTTCTGCGGGGACGGCGGAAAGCGGCGGTTCACACTTCAGTGCGGTGGTAGAACTATCCCGCTCTGCGGAATGAATGCCGGGATGCTGTAATTGTGGTGTTGGGCCGGACGGTCCGGGACTTCAACAGGTTGTGCGAATCATAGCCTTTGCTTTTGGTTCGGGAGGGGAATCTGGAATGCCGGTCACGCTGACTTTCTACGACGGCACCGACTGCATCGGCGGCAACAAGATCCTTTTGGAAGACGGAGGAGCCGCCCTGCTCTTCGACTTCGGCACCAACTTTTCTGCGGAGGGGACGTACTTCGATGAGTTTCTTCAGCCCAGGAGCAGCTTCGGCCTGTCCGACCTGCTTTGCCTGGGCTTTCTTCCGCCTCTGAGGGGGCTGTACAGAGAAGATCTGGAGTATCCGGGTACTTGGGAGAAGTACAACGGCCATCCTATGTTCCGCAGCCTTGAGGTTCAGGGCGTTTTTCTTTCCCACGCCCACTACGACCACTGCGGCTACTTCCCTTACCTGCGGGAAGACATTCCCGTGTTTATGAGCCTGACCAGCGCCCTCCTCTGCAAGGTTTTGCAGGACACTGGCGGAGGAAACAGGCTGAACGACATCTGCTACGTGGAGCCCCGGGAGTTAAAGGACGGCCTTATTCAAAAGGCGAAGTCGACAAAGAGCAATCCCAACCCGGCCAGGCAGCGCCCCCACCGTGCTTTCGGCGGCAGCGCCTCTGCCGGCGTATGCAGCTTCTGGGAGCGCAGCGACTCCTCGCGGGGCCTGATCAGCTGCCCGCTGGAATCGTGCGGGGATGCGGCGGAGGCAGGAGGGCTTCAGGTATGCTTCTGGCCGGTGGACCACTCCATACCAGGGGCGGGGGCGTACGGCATCAAGACTTCCGAGGGCTGGATAATCTACACGGGCGACCTGCGGCTTCACGGAAAATATTCCTATCTGACGAGGCAGTTTATCGGAGCAGCGGCGGAGCTCGGACCGACGGTGCTCATCTGTGAGGGCACGCACCCCGAAGTCACGAGGCCGGTTGGCGAAGAGCACGTGGCTGCGAACTGCTTTGAGGTGGTGAAGGAAGAAGATGGCCTGGTTGTGGCCGACTTCGGCCCGCGCAACGTCGAACGGCTGCTGTCGTTCCTGGAGATAGCGGGGGAGACCGGCCGTCTGCTGGTCCTCACAACCAAAGATGTTTATCTGCTGGAAGCCCTGCATGCGGTGGGCGGCTTGGGCATCCCGCACCCGTACGAGAGCAGCCAGATCGCCCTTTACGTTCGCCCTCAGGTCGTGCGGAAAAAATGGGAGAATGCCCTGTTGGACAGGTTCGCAGCGCGAGCGCCCGAAAGGCTTGTTGGCGCAGCGAAGATTAAGGCCGACCCCGGCAGGTACATCCTCTGCTTTTCGTACTACGACTTTCACGCCTTGCTAGACATCGAGCCGGAAGGCGGAACGTATATCTACTCTTCCAGCGAGGCATTCAACGAGGAAATGCTGCTCGACCACGAAAAGGTGCGAAACTGGATAGACCTGTTTGGGTTCAAGCTCTACGGCAGCCTGGGACGGGAAAGAGAAAAGTCCGGCTTCCACGCCAGCGGCCACATCCACGGCCCGGGGATAGAAGAATTAGTGGAAAGCATCAAGCCGGAAATTCTGATTCCGGTACACACTGAAAGCAGGGATTTTTTCAGGCGGTTTGAGGATGTCTGCAGGGTGATCTATCCGCAGAAAGGGAAAAGCATAACGCTTAAATAAGTACTGAGTGAGCGGAGAAACGATAAAAATTAAAAGGAGGCGGGAGAATGAGCCTGATTGATGATATTATTGACAGTTTGGTTGGCGACGAAGTTGTCAGGGATGTTCGGGTTGGCCCTTTCTGGACAGGCGTATGGAGCCGCTGCTGCGGCCTGGCCTCCACAACCTTCACGCACGAGCATGAGGGGCGTTTTCCCGTAGGTGAGGCGGGTTTTTTGACGGGCAAAAGCGCTCGCTCTCTGTGCCGCTATGCAACTTCGGAAAGCCTGCTGGAAGCCACTATCGGAATCGCCGCCATCAATTCTTTGATAGAGCCGGATGTGGAGCGGTGCCAGGAGATTAACGCCGGGGAATTGCTCGTGGAGAGGGGGGCGGGGAAACGGGTCGCGGTTGTGGGGCATTTCCCCTTTGTTCCGCAGCTGCGCAGGGTGGCCGGAGAGCTCTGGGTGCTGGAAAAAAGACCTCAGGACGGTGATTTGCCGGCGGAAGAGGCGGCAAACATCATTCCCATGGCCGACGTGGTAGCCATAACCGGTACTGCACTGATCAACGGTACAATGGAAGGGCTTCTTGAGCTCTGCCGGAAAGACAGCCTGGTGATGGTGCTGGGCCCGACGACGCCTCTTACGGCCGTATGGTTTGATTATGGAGTGGATTTGATTTCCGGGACGCGCGTGGTGGAGCCGGAGACGGTGCTCAGATTCGTTTCAGAAGGTGTGGTTTTCAAGCAGCTGGGCGGTCGGGGCGTCAGGCTGCTCACTATGACAAAAAGCAGTGTCAAATAGAGGCTTTTTAAACGGGTGCAGTGGTTCGGTTGCACCCCTTGGTGAACCAGAATCCAACGAATTCGCTAGTGGGAATTTGTCAATTATAAAGGGGAACTTCCGTTCTGCTGGGCGATCAAAAGTTCCGGTATCTAGAAAGGATATTCAGATTGTCTGGCGAAACAGACAGTATCTCAGCCAAAAGGAGGCCGAACAGATGATCATGACAACCACACCCTCTATTGAGGGAAAGCCGGTTCAGGAGTACCTGGGCATCGTTACCGGGGAGGCCATTATGGGAGCCAATATTGTGCGTGATTTCTTCGCCAGCGTAACGGACGTCGTAGGCGGTCGCTCCGGGGCCTATGAGGCCAAGCTGAGCCAGGCCCGCCGGTTGGCGCTGCGGGAGATGGCCGAAGAAGCTCAGCAGCTGGGAGCCAATGCCGTCATCGGCATCGACCTGGACTACGAGGTAGTGCGGGATGGGATGCTGATGGTCACGGTCAGCGGTACCGCCGTCAGGGTATAGGTAGCGCTTGACGCGCGTCTTTGGTCTCTCCCTCCCGGTAGCGGGCCAGCAGGCGCTCCTCCGTTATCGCCCGCCAGGGTTTTATTCTGTTAATGATTATTGCTTTCACGACGGTTTTAGCGATCATCTGGAGGTAATGCCCCCGGGGAAACGGAAAACAAGCCCCTGACTGAAGCGGAGAGGGTCAGAGGCAGGATGCTGTCTTTTACAGTTGCCGGAATTTTCTTTGCCGTGGTGATTCTGCTGTGCAAGGTGTGCAAGCCTTGACGACATTATGAGAGAATAGCAGGGTAAAAATATATTATTCAGATTTTGGTGCCTAAGAACCAAGAAAGGGTGAGTCGGAGTGGATATCCACCATCGTTTGGCTACGGCGGCACAGCGGGTGGAAGAGAAACGAAAGTTGCTGCGCAGGCTTGAGCATACCTGCCAGATGGCAACTGCCGAAAAGGAACGTTCTGCCAAGCTAAAGAAGCGATTGACTTCCGAGGAAAAAGACATGAAGCGGCTCGACGGGCTGTCGCTGGTAAACCTGTTTCACACCGTACTCGGTGATAAGGAGAAGGCCAGGCAAAAAGAGCGGCAAGAATACCTGGCCGCCAAGCTCAGCTACGATGAATCCTGTGATACTCTAAAGACCCTGGAAGCCGAGCTGGAGAAACTGGAAAAGGAAGTAAAAGCCCTCGGGGATCCGGAGCGGGAATATGAAGCTGCTTTGAAAGACAAGGAAGGATTTTTGCTTCAAACCGGCGCTCCGGCTGCCCGGCAACTTTTTGAACTGGATGAGCAGGAGGGGCGCCTGGTTGCCGCGATGAAGGAAATTGATGAAGCACTCCGGGCTGGAGAAAAAGTCATCGAAGCACTGGGGAATGTGGAGAATCACCTGAGCAGTGCCCGCAACTGGGGGGCCTGGGACCTCCTGGGGGGAGGTCTGCTAGCCACGGCGGTTAAGCATTCCCGCCTTAACGAAGCCCGAATAGATGTCCATCGTGCCCAGCAATTGCTGCATTTATTTGAACGTGAGCTTGCCGACGTCAAGGAAGAGATGAAGATTGATATCGGTGGGTTGGCCACCTTTGCAGACTTTTTCTTCGACGGGCTGATTGTAGACTTGGTAGTACAGTCCAGAATACACAAATCGCTGGACTGCACCAAACAGCAGAAGGCAAGGGTGCAGGAAGCTGTAGCCCGGTTACGGCAGATGGTGGATGAAGCCCAAAACAGCTTGAAGGAAATTCATGAGCAGAGAAGACAGATTATTGAAAATGCGTAAAATGGATTCTACTTGGCGTGTTTTGCTCACTTTAATTTTATCTTCAATTTTATCTTCTGGGGCATTAGACGAGTATAATTAAAACCCGTACAATTTTCCGCCACAATCAAAAAAGTAGCAGGGCATCAACCACCCGCACGAGTTTTCGTGCAGTAAGAACCAAAGCACGGCGATGGTGGTGAGTGGAACTCTCTTTAAACTTACGGGCATAGAACTCGGCAAACCGGGGGTCCCCTTTACGCACGCTGTCGGCGGCCATTACAAAGTAATGGCGCAGGTACTTCTTAATGCCCGGACTCACCGTTGGCCTCATTGCTATCTTCTACTGGTATTGGCATGCTAAAGGTGGGAACCCTTTAAGCTGCCCAAGGGCTTTATTTGATGTCAGCCTAGCTTTGGCTCCTGTTTTGCTGTATCTCGTGTTTGAAATAATCCCGGGGTCAAAGAGTGTCACTGAAGATGTTTTTTCTTTATTATCTACCCCAGCAGAAATACTGTACCTTCTTTACCGCGGGGCAACAGGAACCATCGGTCAGAGTTTGAATTCTCTCGGAAACCTTGCCATCCGGGTTTTTGTTCTCGTAACATCTCTAACTGTCTTAACGTTCAGGTCAAAAAAGCTCTCTTTCATCCTGGTACTGGCCATAATTGCCAATACCTACCTTGCCGCAATTCTGTTAGGATTCCTTCAAATAATGATGGTCGGTGCTCTTGACTGACTAGACACCAGTTGCTGGGGACTTTCTTCAAAACGGAACACCGATGTTACCGGTCGACCGCTGACGCATAGGGCACATATTCTCAATATGAATGGTGAGTCCTACCGGCTCAAACAACGTCAGTCTAAGACAGCTTAGCAAGGAGGTGGATCTTTTAAAAGATCACAGTGGCTTATTTTTGTAAAAGATCTTGCGCCCTGGGGATTTTCGACCCATCATCTGGAATCACCGCCCGGATTGAGGTTTGTCATTTATAATGATTAATTCTCCATAAAGGATTCAATCTCCTGGCCCGATTTGGTATGAGTTTGTCACGTTCAGCTCCACCACCGCCTGCTTTTTGTCCTTCTTCTGGTCAGGACGAAAGCCCAGCCTGATGAGGTCGCTTTTATTGTAGTCCCCTTCGAATGTAGAAGGATGTGGTGTCCCAGAGGATCTGGTCCGGGTCGATCTTGAAGTGAGAAAGTACGGCGAGCACGACGGCCTTGCCGATATCGTCAACGCAGGGAGCTACCGCATCCAGAGTTCTGCCCACCCGGTCGTCGTTCGTCGTTCAGATTATTAGGCGGTATCCCGTAGAGTTCACGGATGCCCCTTATCTCCGCCCAATCTTCGAGGTAAAGGAGAGGCAAGGGGTCGTCAAGGCGATTTAACACCAGTTGCTCGATCATCTGGCCGTGGGAGAGTCCCCCGTCATCACGCTCCATCGGCACGATTCGGTCCACGATCTCTCGGATGACGAGAGAATTAATGAACGGTTTCAAAAGGTAGAGCGATCCGATGAACTTCATGGAATCGATACTGATGTCGATCCCCGGAGGTGGATATTATACGAAAACTTAACAAAAACTTAACATTTTCACTCGATCTAAAAGCCATCTTCAAACGTCTATATTATAGAAGCATGATAAAGGGAGCCTACGCCGTGTCTTTTGTAAGATTACTCAGGGGATTATTTAACAAGGGAGAACCGTGCACTCCCGGGGTTATCGAGCTCCTCTACCGGTGGTACGGACGGTCGGTCTACTACGCTTCTTATTATGTCCTCCACGATCAGTACCTTGCCGAAGACATCACCCAGGAGGTTTTTCTTACCGCTCTAAACAAGCTGGATACCCTGCGAGACCCGACAAAAGTCGAGGCCTGGCTGATTAGAACCGCCATCAACCGGTCGTGCGATTGGCTCCGGAAAAATCGCCCTATGGTAACGCTGGACGAGGTTGCAGATAAGCAGGAGGAGGATGTGGTACTGGACCGCATCCTGGAGAGAGAGAACAAGAAAGAAATCCTCGAAGCTCTCTCCCTGCTGCCTACACTAAACCAGGAGGTCGCCTATTACAGGTTTTACCGCGGGATGAATTGTCGAGAAATATCGGAGGTCCTGGAGATTCCCGAAGGAACGGTTAAATCCCGCCTGAAAAGGGCGCTGGAGCTTGTTGCCGATTATCTCAAAAAGGAGGCCAGCAAAGAGAATGTTCCAGGAAAAGAAACCGGAAAAAATGATCGCTGATGCCGTCAAAGCCCGCATCCTTGCCGCCCCTCCCCCGGATCTGGAACGCATCTGGGCAGGCATTAACCGGAAAATCCGCAGGCAACGCGCCATTGAGGCGGGCAAAAGGGTCCTTGCCCTCGCCGCGGTACTCCTTCTTTTCGCAGGGTTCTATTCCATATTTCACCCCGAGCCGGTACGGGCTATCGGTAAAAAGGTCTGGTACAGCTTCGGCACCATCTTTCGAGGGCATATCGGAAACGTCACTATGTCCTATACGGACAGCCTGGGGCCGAACCCCCCGGAACAGCCGTGCAACGTGTCGCCGCAGCTGGAACAATCCCTGGCGGCGGTAGCAGCAAAGTGCCCCTTTAAATTATTGGTTCCGGGTTATTTGCCTCATGGATTTACCTTATCCCAGGTCAAATATTATCCCGAAGGCAAAGGGTTCGCCATGGTTGAACTCTACTACACAGCAGGGGAGAAGTGGCTGCTCATTGTTCAATGGAAGGCGGAGAACCAGGGCATCGGCTACTCTTTCGACACCGATGATACGGTGGTCAGCGATGTTACCGTACGAGGCAATCCCGGAAAATTGTATTACAGGCAGAGCAACGGCGGCTACAGCCAGCTTACGTGGGCCGAGGGGGATCGCAATTACAGGATAGGAGGTGCAATTAGTCCATCGGAAATTGAGCGTGTCGCCTCATCCCTCCGCGAGCTGAACTAATAAACGGGAGGTCACCATCTCCGGCGGCTACAATGCCACTGCCTACAACACCGTTTCCGTCACAGGGAAACACAACCTGACCGTAACCCCGGGGTATTACTACAGAACCATGGCCAGGCAGCAGTGCTACAACGACGGCAGCTACGACCCCGCCTCACCTGCGGTTTCCACATCCGGTTATATCTACGTGTATTAAGGCTTTACCGAAGTGACGATTCCGGGAGGTGAGAAAAAAATAATTTCGTTTGTATTCTTTGTCTAAAAGAACGGCCTCTCGCTGAACCGGCAGGCCGTAAACCAACGGTTCAACCAGGGGTGAGTACCCTTCCTTTGCAGAGCAAAGGCGCCATTATAACTGATTTCAACGTTACAGGAAGCATTTGGAGCGGGAGTTCGTTGGCGGTAAGAGTCAAAGTTACCGATACTACTAATGGTCAAACCATAACAAGAACCATTTTCAATCCCACTTCCGGATATTTTGATAACCAGCGTGTAACTTCCACAGAACAGTTTTATCTATATGCGGGGCATAGGTATTCGTTTATGTTTGAAACCGAAACTAATGCAGGTGCTGTTATCTCCGCTACAATGACTGATTTTTACTCTAAAGAATTCGATGGCACTCAGAGAAAAATTGTCTTTAATTCGATGGGTTTATATCGCAACTAAGGAGGAAAGATGGATTATAAGATTTTTTTAGGCCTATTGTTATTAGCTGGTTTAGTCTACTATTTCCGTCAAGCTTTTACTTCACAAAAAAATAAAGCCAGAATCGTTGACCTGCTGGTGGTAGGCATCATACTCTTTACGAGTCCAAAAATCCATGTTCATATTAAAACCGACCCCCTAATGATTGCCGGAATATTGGTATTTGCTTACGCATGGGGAATCTTAATTATTGAAAAATTCTGGGAAGGCTATAAAGGAAATGAGAAAAATCGATAAGGAGGGGGCCAGCAACCCCCTCCTCTTCTACCCCCGTATGTAACGTTCAGTATACGATGATTTACTCTGCCCGACGGATTGGTGTCTAATTTCTAGGGTACATTCAACTGCTCCTACTCGGAGCAGCAACAGAAGTTAGCACCACTTGCTGGTTCCACTGGTATCAGCCGAAACTGCCAGAAAAGGGATGGCCGTTATTCTTGTGGGGTTATAAAATGAACAGCCTGCGGCGAACCGGCAGGCCGTCAACCAACCCTCACAGGAGGGAAGTACCCTTCGGGTAAAAGTCGTTACTCTGTTTGCTTTACCTTCTTCTAGCTGGTATCCCTTTTTGTGGGATAAGAGTACATTTACACCTTGGTTCTGAGATATCAATCAAAAGGGGGAAGACTTATGCATAACATAAATCCCAGGTTGAAATTCTGGAACAAGTACTTTGCTGCCGCCGTTTTAACTGTACTCCTGGCCGGAATGTCGATAGCAATTTACCCGGAAAAGAAGAATCTTCGGGCTCAAGAGTATTCAACTACGCAAGACGCCTTGCAATGCACGGGGAAGTTCATCCGCTCTCATAAGGACTTGCTTCATAGGGCTGCACAGAGTTTAAAGAATTTTGAACAGCCGGAAGATCAGATTGTCGCCTGGATAGAAGGAATACCCCTTACCGTTGGGGAACTGGAATTTCGGGATGGATTACGTAAATCTATCAATCCTTCGTCTTATAGTCAGGTGGCTTTTAACATCCTAGCTGAAGAAAAGATACTCCTCAACGAAGCTGTAAAAAGAAATGTGATCCCCACTTCCAAGGAGATTAATGAATTTCTGGCAAAGGAAAAGGAAGAGTATGGGTCTAATCCGGATTACCGCTCCGATGTTGACCTCCTGATCAAGGAGTGGGGAATTTCCGAAGCTGAGTACTGGGAAGATTACGAGTGGTATAATGCTTTCCGCATCATCATGATCGATAAACTATATAAAGACGTGATTAAAGAAGCGGTAACAGCCGGGTTGCTTCCAAAAGAGGACAATTTAAAAAACAGTGACATTTCAATTGCCACCGCTGTGCAACAAAAACAGAAAGCAAAAGAATCCTACTGGAATCGGTTTAAACTGGAACTCAAAAGAGGAGCAAAAGTTCGGGTTAATAAGGATTTGCCTTCTCTTGAACTAAAACTTGATCCAGAGAAGTGGTATTTATCATAAAAAAGAGTGGAAATGGCTTATAAAAAAAGATTCAGGGGAGTCTCGCCCTCCCCTTTCTTTGAAAGTGTTAAAGAAATGCTGACGAATATCATCAGGTTGCAGTGGGGGTATTGGAGGGTTCTTGATCTCGTTGACTACTTCCTCCATTCGTTTCAATTGCTGCATCTCCCGAAGGATTTCACGGATCTGCCGGTAACTGTCTTCATCATTATGTCCCAGTGGATGAAATTACTTGGTGCCTGAGGTACTCTCCGTTAACATAATAATTGTGTACCACCTGCATGGATCGGAGATCCCTGACTTTAAAATTACCTTATCCAGTGGAACGCGATATCTTCCCTGGTAGCAATAAGGTTGAACTCGTGGTGATCTGCAGTTACAAGGCTGGCACCGCGGACTTTTGCTTCCGCGGCCGCTATTGAGTCTGCTAAAGACAACCTGTAAGTCGCTTTCAACCTGCCGGCCTCCAGAAAAACCTCCTGGGTAATCTCAGTGACTTCGGTAACAGGTAGTGCCCGTATTTTTCCCAATACCTGTTCACTTGTCTCCGGGCCTACTTCGCGATAGATACCGTAGTAAACCTCCAGCAGGTTTAACCGGTGCAGAAACAAATTGGGCTCCTGACGATTAGACTTCCGCAGCAGTTCTTCCACAACATCCGCACCAGCTTCGTCGTTCAGAAAGGCGATGAGGGCACAGGCATCAAGCACATAATAATCGCTCATGTTTCCAGATCCTTTTCCAATTGCTTGGACTGCAGGTATTTTTCTACGTTAAAGCCTTTTCCCTTCAAAATCCCCCGTGCCTCACGAATTGGATCTTCCACGGGTTTGAGAAGAAATCCCTCGCGCACCTCCACAATGGTTACTCGCTTACCTTTCAGTTTTCGCGCTACCTCTGCCGGTAAATTCAGTTCGTCCGCATTCACTTCAGGGGTTAGCAACACCTTCACCTCCAGTATAGAGACGGGCCAGTTCTTTGAGTCATTCCTTTGAAATAGTATCTGTTGACAATTGTTCTTGAACGGTTATCTTTATTTGCAATATCGGCCTTGCCAGAATTTTGCTCTTCCCCGGTAGTAACACTGCTTTTTGTAAAATTATACCACAAAGAACGACCTGTTCTCAACCATTGCTGGCGGTTCGTCCGTGTCAAGATTTAGTAAGCGCTATGTTGTGCCGGTTTTGCCATTCTATGGTTTCTAATCGCTTTGCCTCTCCTGTATTCACAATCCCTTCCCAGTTCTCTCTAAGATAACGCAACAGTGGAGGAGTCTCTCCTTCCGCTTACCTTTCACTTTCTTAGCCGCTTCTGTTATTACTCCCTGGGTCTCTCTCCCCAGTCTCCCTCAGATATCGCTGCGCAGGCTTTTTTGTAGGCCTTTTCGTCATGGCTGAGGGCTTCGATCAGACGCTTGTTTAATTGATTTTTCGCTAAGGTCAGGCAGCCGACCGGCTCTTATAACGGCACAGTCCAATGCTGCCTGTTATCCTCTATCAAAACCGTCTTCACAGCGGATTCGGATACGCGAAGCTCCCGCAGTTTTTCCGGTGATAAACTTCATAAGTTGCTATTCGATGATCTATCTGGACAGGCTGGCTGCTACAGAAAAAAATTAACAAAATCTTAACATTTCCGGTCGATCCAAAAGCCCTCTTCAAACGTCTATATTATAGAGCATGATCACGATCAGTACCTTGCCGAAGACGTCACCCAGGAGGTTTTTCTTACCGCTCTAAACAAGCTGGATACCCTGCGAGACCCGACAAAAGTCGAGGCCTGGCTGATTAGAACCGCCATCAACCGGTCGTGCGATTGGCTCCGGAAAAATCGCCCTATGTTAGCGCTGGACGAGGTTGCAGATAAGCAGGAGGAGGATGTGGTACTGGACCGCATCCTGGAGAGAGAGAACAAGAAAGAAATCCTCGAAGCTCTCTCCCTGCTGCCTACACTAAACCAGGAGGTCGCCTATTACAGGTTTTACCGCGGGATGAATTGTCGAGAAATATCGGAGGTCCTGGAGATTCCCGAAGGAACGGTTAAATCCCGCCTGAAAAGGGCGCTGGAGCTTGTTGCCGATTATCTCAAAAAGGAGGCCAGCAAAGAGAATGTTCCAGGAAAAGAAACCGGAAAAAATGATCGCTGATGCCGTCAAAGCCCGCATCCTTGCCGCCCCTCCCCCGGATCTGGAACGCATCTGGGCAGGCATTAACCGGAAAATCCGCAGGCAACGCGCCATTGAGGCGGGCAAAAGGGTCCTTGCCCTCGCCGCGGTACTCCTTCTTTTCGCAGGGTTCTATTCCATATTTCACCCCGAGCCGGTACGGGCTATCGGTAAAAAGGTCTGGTACAGCTTCGGCACCATCTTTCGAGGGCATATCGGAAACGTCACTATGTCCTATACGGACAGCCTGGGGCCGAACCCCCCGGAACAGCCGTGCAACGTGT
This sequence comes from Thermacetogenium phaeum DSM 12270, assembly GCF_000305935.1. Classification (NCBI taxonomy): domain Bacteria; kingdom Bacillati; phylum Bacillota; class Clostridia; order Thermoanaerobacterales; family Thermoanaerobacteraceae; genus Thermacetogenium; species Thermacetogenium phaeum. The sequence continues at coordinate 649,903 of NC_018870.1, forward strand.
CGCCGCAGCTGGAACAATCCCTGGCGGCGGTAGCAGCAAAGTGCCCCTTTAAATTATTGGTTCCGGGTTATTTGCCTCATGGATTTACCTTATCCCAGGTCAAATATTATCCCGAAGGCAAAGGGTTCGCCATGGTTGAACTCTACTACACAGCAGGGGAGAAGTGGCTGCTCATTGTTCAATGGAAGGCGGAGAACCAGGGCATCGGCTACTCTTTCGACACCGATGATACGGTGGTCAGCGATGTTACCGTACGAGGCAATCCCGGAAAATTGTATTACAGGCAGAGCAACGGCGGCTACAGCCAGCTTACGTGGGCCGAGGGGGATCGCAATTACAGGATAGGAGGTGCAATTAGTCCATCGGAAATTGAGCGTGTCGCCTCATCCCTCCGCGAGCTGAACTAATAAACGGGAGGTCACCATCTCCGGCGGCTACAATGCCACTGCCTACAACACCGTTTCCGTCACAGGGAAACACAACTTGACCGGGGTACCCTTCCTTTGCAGAGCAAAGGCGCAGTCAATTTGATTATGTTCTTGTTTAATTATTTTCTCCTGAGGGAGGTGGAAGATATAAAAACCTAGCAGGATGCGGTAATGAAGATACGGGAAAATTACTAACTTACTAAAGAGGAAAATATACCAAAAGCCTTACGGTAATATGTCAAGATCCAAGGACCAAAATTTCTAAGAAAATTTTCTAAAAAAGCGCATACCAAACCAAGCTTGTTTCCAGAGGTAAATGGAAAAAAGCAACATAAATGGTTCATCGGTTGAGAGACAATAGTCAGGTGGTGATATGAATGCTGCTCCACGCACTGTAGCGTCTTATCCGTTGTGGTCTTTCGGGATAAACCCTACTGGACGGTCGATACGGTATTATGAAGCGTTGCTATTAGCAGAAGAGCCACCCGACAGACTAAACCTTAACCACCTTTCTCTGCCCCTGGGGCACGTATAGTTGGTTGCTGCGTAGCAGAGCATCAACCACCCGCACGAGTTTACGTGCGGTCAGAACCAAAGCACGGCGATGGTGGTGAGTGGAACTCTCTTTAAACTTACGGGCATAGAACTCGGCAAACCTGGGGTCCCATTTACGCACGCTGTCGGCGGCCATTACAAAGTAATAGCGCAGGTACACATTGCCGGTTTTCGTAAGCGGCGTGTCATCGGCTTCAAACTCGCCTGACTGGTGTTTCCGCCAGGTGAGGCCGGCAAACTTGGCGACTGCCTTCTCGTTGTCGAACCGGTGGATGTCGCCGATCTCGGCGATTATTCCGGCGGTACAGACAGGCCCCATGCCCGGCATCGACTGCAGAGTGTTCGGAAAGTGTGACAGTTCTTTCTCAATCGCCTTGTCAATACTCTTGACCTGCTGTTCCAGGGTGCGGATGGTCTGCAAACTGGTGGCCAGGATCAGGTTCACCGGCTCCAGGAGGCTTCCGTGCAGCCTGTAAGCGCAGGCTGCGGCATGCTTTAAGGCCTTGGCCGTAGCTTCGGGGTTGGAGAAATGACTCTTCCCCTTCTCCATCAGGAAGTCAATCAACTCATCAAGCGGTCGTGCCGCAATCTCTTCCGGAGAAAGGAACTCGGTCAGGATCGCCTCCGAGGTGGCCCCGAAGATGTCGCTCAGCACCTTGTCCTGGCAGATGGTATTGAACTTCAGGAACAGGTTGGTCAGGAAGTAGTTCTTCTCCCGAGTGATGGTCTGGATCAGGTGGTAACGGAACCTGGTCAGCCGCTGGAGGGGCAGGTAGCGGAAGTCCACCTGGCAGCTCTCGGGCAGCCGCCCGAACCTTAGCCGGTCGGCGATCACCAGGCAGTCGAACCAGTCATCCTTTGGAATATCGACGTACTGTTTTCTGAAGTTGGCGATCACCTTGGGATTGAAGACGTACACCTGGGGGTGGAAGGAAGCCAGCAAAGGCTCACCGGCCAGGCGCATCTGCAGGTGCCAGCCATAGACAGAGGTGGACTCCATGCCGATCCGCAGGGAATCAACTTCGTTGGCGCCGCAGATCTCCACCAGGTACTTAACAAAGGACTCTGCACCCGGATCGTCGTTCTTGCAGCGAATGCGCTTGGCGATCTCCTCGCCCTCGGCGTCGAACATCCGGGCCTTGAAATCTTTCATGCTGACATCGATACCGACAAACAGTTTCATCAGTTTCACCCCCTCCCAAGGAGGAATTGTGCAAGATTATGCGGGGTCCCAGGCACCATAACCGGTCAACAGCCTCGCCGGAAACAACGCTTTCCTGTCAGGACCTTGTTCTATCCAACCTGCTACCATTGGACAGGATCTTGACAAGTTGCGCAACTTACGTGTCAGGGGTACAGGTTATGGGCTGGGGGTCAGGCTTTCTAAGAGGTCGGACCTCAAGGAGGACAACACCTACCCAGAACATAATCTCACGACTACATTTTGCCTGGAACACCGCCAAAAGTGAATACCCAATTTCCAGTTGTCAAGGAGCATTTTTGATCCAAGCCGGGCTTCTTTTAAGGGCTAGATCAATTGGTGTTACAAAAACTATCTTACGAGGAGGAAGGAATATGTTGCGAAAAATTGGTAATAAGAGAATTTTTTCAGTAATGCAGATTATCTTGTTTATTTATATGGCTGTGTTCGTTTATGGAATAGGGATAAAAGCAAAAGTTGCTGAAGCTCTGGATAATAACACAAAATACCGGGGATATATTGAGAACCATATTAAGCAATGGGTGAATAATAACTACTCGTACTATTATAACGTAAATGAGGTCGATGTAGATGTCGAAGCTTTTTCAGTGTCCATGTCAAGATCCAGTAGGTATTTTTAATAAAATTTTTCCCCTTAAGAGACCTCGACGTTCAAAACCTTAAGCTTCAAAGCAATGGCTTTGACCTTGAATTTAACTGAAGATTGTTGAGATAAACTTGACAACCAGGTAGCTAGGAGGAACAGACAACAATAACACGTTACCCCCTCGCAAAACATTTAACACATGCAGAGACCAAGCTATCAGTGCTACTCGGGAAACCGGTTAGCAAATAAGAGCAGCAAATTCCGGCCGGGTCAGTTCCCGTAAAACATGTTTTATCCAGGGACGATCCGCAAAAGGCCCTTTTAATGCCGGTATTGTCGCCTGCAGCCATTCCCCTATTTCTCCGGCTTTTTGTTTTTCTACCGACTTTTCTACTGGTTTTATCTGCGCTATCTCCTTCAGCTTTCCATGTTCCACTGGCCAGCGCGAAGCATAATTGCTAAGCTCTCCGTTTGCTTTGGCAGCCAGAAGCCGGGCCATCCGGTCTCCTCCGGTTGTGGTCCACTTGGCCCCCAGGCGTTTCATCCGCCGTGCTACGTTGTGCTGAATCTGCCCTTCGATGGTTCCTAAACGTTTTGCTCCTGCCGAGTTAATAATCCCCGTCCAGTTCTCTTCAAGATAATGCAATAGCTTGATGAGCCTCTTTTTCCGGTTGCCTCTGGTTTTTTTGATTGCTTCTGTGAGTATTGCTTGGGTTTCCTGCCAGTTGCTATGAGAGATGGCTGCGCCTACTTTCTGAAAGGTTTCTTCGTCATACCAGAGGGCTTCGGTTAAATGCCTGTTTAGATGGTATGGGTCTAAGCAGTATACAGCACCGGGGAAGTATTCCAGCCCCTCTTTGATCCATTTTGCTCCATCGCCACCTATGTAGATCTCTTTGATCTGTTCTAAATCCCATTTCCCCCCAGCCCGAGCATAGCTCTCTTCCCAGGCCACTTGTCCTTCACTTAGGGTGCTTACAACAAGCTTGTTTTGCAGGGCAAAGCGGTTCCGGCTAACTTGTTTCTTCCCTTCGTAGGTTACTATGTGTTTGATTTCTCCTCGCTTCTCTTTTTCCCGTTGCAGATTGACTATCACTCCATCACCTTCAATATGCAACTCCCCAACCACTTCTTTCCCACCTGGTGCTCCTCCGTCTTCAAATACCGCCGCTCTCTTCTCTTCCCCTTCTCACTGCAGTATTTCGCCTGCTTCTTGGGTGATATGCCAGATGGTCATGGTGCTTAATTTAGGTACAAGATAACTCAATATCTCCGCTGCCCGGCCAAAGGAAAGTTCGGTGCTTAGTTTGATTGCCAACTCTTTGAGGTAAGGAGTAACCCTGGCCCGCTCCGGCCAGCCCAGCAGTTCGTCTAAAAAGAATTTGGTTTCCCCGGTTTCTTTGTTCCTGTACAGGCGCCTTTTTAAGGGAAATTCCCCAAAGGTGCTGATGGCTGTTTTTGTCCGAAAACCGACAACCTCCCAGATGCTCCGGTCTCGTTCATTCATCAGACGGGTATCGATCTTTTCTAATGCCCAGGTGAAAATCTGGTTACACACGTCCTGGCAGAGTTCGTGAACCCCTTTCTCAAGCTCAGAGAAGTCTTCGCACTCTCCAATTAATTTGACTAAACCTTTGACAAAAAGAAGGACTGCCCCCACTATGTGGCGAATATCTAACATGAGACCTCACACTCCTTTTTGGGGTGATAGATTTTGGGTGCCGAGGTCTCTTTTCTTTTTAAGAAGCCGATCCCCTTCTTTTACCTACTGAAATTTTACATGGCCTTTTTCAGTTAATGAAGATAAAATCGAGGGCATTGCAAAAGTGTGCGTAAATAAGTAAGCGTCAAATACAACCCACCTTGGCACAGTGCTCGAGATTAAGGGATAATCTTCCTCAGAAAACGAACTGAGGAGGATTTCCCCTTATGACCAGAGCCGAATTACAAAAACTTTGGGAAGCTCGCATAGCCGAATACAGGGAAAGCGGGCAAAGCGTTAAAGAATGGTGCGCCTCCCACGAAGGCATTAACCCCAGGCAGTTATGGTACTGGCTGCGGAAGTTTAAGAACCAGACCCCGGCTCCTCCGGAGATTTCCAACCGGTGGCTGTCGGTAGAAATAAGCGAGGAAGATTCCCTAGAACAGGCCCTACTGGTCAAAATAGGACCGGCCAGCATCGAGGTAAGACCCGGCTTTGACCCGGCCTTACTCACCAAGGTAGTTCAGGTGCTGATGGCGTTATGCTAAACGAAGCTGGTATCGACCGGGTTTACCTCGCCTGCGGAGCAACAGACCTGCGCAAATCTATTGACGGCCTGGCGGTACTGGTCAAGGAAGGCTTCGAATTAGACCCTTTTTCTTCTTGCCTCTTTGTCTTCTGCAACCGTAAGAGGGACAAACTGAAGATCCTCCACTGGGAGCACAACGGGTTTTGGCTTTATTACCGCCGGCTGGAGAAGGGCAAATTCATATGGCCTCAAGATACCACTTCTTCAACCATCACCATCAGCCGCCGGGAGCTGCGCTGGCTGCTTGACGGCCTCCCCCTAAACCAGCCTAAAGCCCACCCCGAGGTAAAAGCACGCACCATCTTGTAAAAGAAATCACTAGAAAGAAATATTTTTTGTCTGTGGTTGATTCTAGAGGAATTCGACACGATTCGTCGAATCCTTAAAGCATGAACACTCCAATCTATCGCCACCATGACTATAGAAGAGCTGCGAGAGCGATGTGTCCACCTGGAACAACAAAACGCCGAACTGACCGCTAAATTAAACTGGTTTATGGAGCAGTTCCGTTTAAGCAAGAAACGGCAATTCGGTTCTTCCAGCGAACGCTTTTTAACGAAGCGGAAGTGGAAGCCCGGCCGGAGGAAGCGGAGCCGGATTTGGAGACCATCACCTACCAGCGCCGCAAAACACGTACCCGCCGGGAGATGAACCTGGAAAAACTGCCGGTAGAAATAGTAGAGCACCGTCTGCCCGAAGAGGAGCGGGTCTGCCCGTGCTGCGGTGGCCCTTTACATGAAATGAGCACTGAGGTGCGGCAAGAGCTCAAAATCATCCCGGCCCAGGTGAAAGTGGTTAAGCACGTGCGCTACGTCTATTCCTGCCGCCGCTGCGAGAAAGAAGAAATAACCACTCCTGTTATCACGGCGCCTATGCTTGCTCCTGTACTTCCGGGAAGTCCTCCCTCATGGCCTACATTATGACCCAGAAATACGGGGCAGGATTGCCCCTCTACCGCCAGGAGCAGCAGTTTAAAAGTTTGGGGATAGACCTTTCCCGGCAGACCATGGCCAACTGGGTGCTTCATGGAGCTAACACCTACTTAACCCTTATTTACGACCGTCTTCATGAACACCTCCTCAAAAGAGACATTCTCCATGCCGACGAAACCACATTACAGGTACTTCATGAACCGGGAAGGGAGCCTACCACCAAATCATTCCTCTGGCTTTACCGTAGCGGGTGGGACGGTCCCCCGATTATCCTTTACGACTACCAGACCACCCGGGCCGGCAAACACCCCCGCCGGTTCCTGGCAGGTTTTAAGGGCTATTTGCATGTTGACGGCTATGACGGCTACAATGGACTTTCCGGGGTCACCCTGGTGGGCTGCTGGGCCCATGCCCGGCGCAAGTTTGACGAAGCTTTAAAAGCCCTGCCGCAAGATAAAAGAAACAAAGCAGTGGCTGCCCGGGAGGGGCTGGAGTTCTGCAACAGGCTTTTTGCCATAGAGCGCGAGCTTAAAGACAAAACCCCGGAGGAACGATATCAAATACGGCAGGGGCGCAGCCGGCCCGTGCTGGAGGACTTTTTGGCATGGCTGAAGAAGCAGAAAGCGAAAGTGTTGCCCAAAAGTACCTTTGGGCAGGCGGTTTACTATTGCCTGGGCCAATGGGATAAGCTAACGGCCTTTTTACAAGACGGGCGTTTGGAAATTGATAACAACCGCAGCGAGCGTTCTATAAAACCCTTTGTTATTGGCCGCAAGAACTGGCTATTTGCCAACACCCCTCGGGGTGCGAGGGCCAGCGCTATTGTCTACAGTATCATAGAAACGGCCAAGGAGAATGGGTTAAACCCCTTCCACTATCTCACTTACCTCTTCGAAAAACTTCCCAACCTGGACCCCCAGGATGAAGAGGCGTTGGACCGGCTCCTCCCCTGGTCCGAAACCTTACCCCCTACCTGCCGGATGAATTAATTGGAATGCTTAAGCCCCCACCTCAAACACAAGGTGGGGGTTATTTTACGCTTACTTTTAGGCGCACAGTATTTATTAATAAAGCTACAACAAGAAACTGCTACAACATTTAAACCAACAAGATATTTGGTAATATCCTTTATTCTATATTTAGTACTTGGGCGCTTTGATTGGAATAGAAAACATAATAAATAACATAAAAAAAAGAAGGCCGATGGCGTTTAAATATGGAGAGACAAAGTATTATTGGACTCCCAGCACTGATGCTTTCTTTAACGCCTGTATATATTAAGTTTCAAAAAGTTTTTCATATACCTATCAGCGAATTAAACCAGGCATATACCATTTTTAGGTTAATTTTAGGTTATGTAATAACAACAAGTTTCTATAAGAAGCCATTTATTCAACAGTCTCCATAAAGGAGCTAGTTTACCTCCTCGCAGATGTTCCGGGTACCAGCCGAATTTTGTTAAATAGCAGCGAATTCTGAAAATCCACGCTGGCAACACTCTTTTTGTTCCAGAGTTTTTGGTCACATGAATATCAAAAAAAGACAGTTCTCTATCGGGAACTGTTTTTTTTGTGCGCCCGGCATGTCTGCTGAGCCAGTGGGTTGAAAGAGTCCCATGCCACCTAACCAGCAGAAAAGCAATCGAAGGCAAGGGGGTTTCCTTCCTTGCCGTTTTTGCCTAATTCGGAGCCACCTTCCTGGAAGGGGCTTGTCATTCTGTCCTTAAGGCCTCTTGGCGCCATCCTTTTTGACCGATGTCTGGTTGAAGATGCATTTTCGAAAAAACGGCGTCCTGTTTTGAGACGCAGCTTCGGCGGAGGAGTGCATTTTCGCAGCGACATTGCCGTTCTGACGGCAATGAAAGTTTTTGCTGAAACCTGGCATTCTTTTTGCATATGGAGCTGATGGCGGTAGTCGTTGCATTGAGTTTTTATATAGGGAAATCTGATGCGGTGGTGATGGAGAGTAAAGTGGGCTATCGGTTCACACCAGAGAAGGGAAGGGTTAGGCGGCACTGATTAATGGTACCTGGCAAAAGACCGGCGAGCAAGGGGGCAACATAAATATAAGATGCTGCTGATAATGCCGGTTAATCTGGTTAATTGAGTTTGAAAGCAGGCCTCTCTGGGTGGGCTTTATGGGGGCGAGAAGAATCTACTGGGATGGGAATTACAGCACTTGTTGCCAGATAAAGTATTCTGTATACAGGGTGCGCTCCCGGAAGGATTTGCTCTACCGATGTAGTATTATTAACAGACGGGATTAATTATCATTACTCGCATGATGTGCGTTAATTACGTTCCCCGAATTCATTTGCCTGTGGCTTTGGCTATGGCGGGTGAGTCGGTAGGGTTCGTCCGGAAACGGGTAGGCCTCCCGTTGCGGAAAGGGTGAACAGGATAATGCTATTAACTGATAAGTTTGGGGGGCCGGCTATTCCTGGGGGATATCCGGCTCTTTGGCTGATAAACCTTCCCGGCTTTTTCGAGAGGCCTGCCGCAAAATCTGCAAAATCATAGAGAAAAAAATTTGCGGCGGGCAGCATAAGGGTGCAGTAAAGAGAAGAAACCTGCACCGGTGGTTTGTCATTACGCCTCTACCGCATTACTGCCCGCTGCTTTTTTATTCAGAAAAAACATTCTACTCCGGCGTGTTAAGGGGAAGGGGGGATAAGTTTCTGTTAATGGTCTTGTTTTCGTTAGATAAAAGATTCAACAAGGAGGGATTAATATGAGAGAGATCAACCGCCGCGAATTTTTAAAGCTCTGCGCCGGTTCGGTGGCGGCCGCGGGGCTCAGCCAGTTGCTACTGCCGGAGCTGGCTAGATCCTTGCCTGCGGCGGGGAACCCTCCGGTGATCTGGATTCAGGGTGCGAGCTGTACCGGATGCTCCATTTCACTGCTGAATTCTACTCAGCCGGGGGTTAAGGAAATCCTGACAGAAGTCATTGATCTCAAGTTCCATCCCAACATTTCTGCAGCTGCCGGTGAACTGGCGATGAGGGTGATCGATGATACAAAAGAAGCTGGCAACTATTACCTGGTTGTGGAAGGAGCCGTTCCCACCAAGGACGGAGGGATCTACTGCACTGTAGGGGAAAGAGATGGAAAAGAGATCACCTTTTTGGAGAGAGTAAAGGAACTGGGAGCCGAAGCTTCTGCCGTTTTGGCCGTTGGGACCTGTGCGGCTTTTGGGGGGATCCCCGCTGCCAAGCCCAATCCTACCGGGTGTAAGGGCGTGCGGGATGTTTTCAAGGAGGCCGGAATCAGCACCCAGGTGATCAACGTGGCCGGATGCCCACCGCATCCCGACTGGGTGGTGGGTACGCTGGCACACCTGTTGCTGTTTAAAGAGGCGCCTGAGCTGGATGACTTCGGGAGGCCAAAAGTATTCTTCGGGAAGTGCGTCCACGACAACTGCCCGCGGCGGCAGTATTTCGACAACAGCATATTTGCTAAAAACTTCAGCGAGCCGGGCTGCCTGCTGGAGCTCGGCTGCAAGGGGCCGCAGGCCCACTGCGACAGCTTCGACAGGATGTGGAACGGTGGGGTCAGCTGGTGCCTGAAAGCGGGGGCGCCCTGCACTGCCTGTACGGAAAAGGGATTCCCCGGCTGTGCCGTTCCCTTCTATGAGAGGATGGAACCCATTCATCTGCCCAACATCAACGCCACCGCTGACGCCGTAGGCGGCGCCCTGGGGGTGGCCGTGGCGGCGGGGATAGGCGCCCATCTCATAGGCAATATAGCCAAAGGCAGGATCGGGAAAAAAGAGGAGGGGCAGGTGAAGGAAAATGCCTAAAGTCATCGTCGACCCGGTAACGAGGATCGAGGGGCACCTGAAGATCGAAGTGGAGGTTGAGGGAGGAAAAGTAACCGAAGCTAAAAGCAGCGGCACGCTTTTCCGCGGGGTGGAGCTGATCCTGCGCGGTCACGACCCCAGGGACGCCCAGGAGATCGTCCAGAGGATCTGCGGAGTCTGCCCCATCGGCCACGCCACGGCAGCCACCCTGGCCCTTGACGATGCTTTCGGGATCAAACCGCCTGGCAATGGAAGAATAATCCGTAACCTGATCCTGGGGGCCAACTACATCCAATCCCACATACTGCATTTTTACCATCTGGCAGCACTGGACTACGTAAAGGCCCCGGACAACATTCTGCCGCTGGCTCCCCGCTACGAGGGGGATTACCGGCTTCCGGAAGCAGTGAACAGCGCCGCGGTCAATCACTACCTGCAGGCTCTGGAAATGCGCAAAAAAGCGCATGAAATGCTGGCCATCTTCGGGGGGAGAGCACCCGGACAGCGCGCCATCGTTCCGGGAGGCGTCACCGAAACGGTAGATGCCCAAAAGATCATCAATTTCAAGTTCCGGCTGGCGGAGCTGACATCTTTTATCGAGAACGTCTATGTGCCCGACGTCTTGGCGATTGCCGAAGTCTATCAGGACTGGCTGGAGATAGGCAAGGGCTGTGGGAACATGCTGGCCTACGGCGCCTTCCCCGTGGATGACGACGGTGAGCTCTTCTTCAAGCGCGGCCGCTACACCGAAGGTGTTGACGGGGAAGTTGACCCCGACAAGATCACCGAGGACGTCAAATACTCCTGGTATGAGGATGACACCGGGGGTAAGAAGCCCACGGAAAGCGTGATTACCCCGGCACCGAAGAAAGAAGGGGCTTACTCCTGGATGAAGGCGCCGCGCTATGACGGCAAGGTCCATGAAGTGGGGCCGCTCGCCCGGATGTGGGTTGCCGGAGACCCAGAGATTAGAAGTTTAGGGGAAAAGGCCTTCTCCGTGATGGGACGCCATGCCGCCAGAGCTCTGGAGTGCAAAAAACTGGCCCATGCCATGGCCGGCTGGCTTGAGCAGCTGCAGCCGGGTGAACCGACCTGCACTCCCCACGAAGTACCCCGGGAAGCGGAAGGTGTCGGCCTTACCGAAGCAGCAAGGGGTGCCCTCGGGCACTGGATCAAGATCAAAGGCGGGCGCATCGAAAAGTACAACGCCGTTGTGCCGACTACCTGGAACGGAGGGCCGCGTGACGAGAAGGGGCAGCCGGGGCCAATTGAACAGGCGCTGGTGGGGACGCCCGTTAAGGACCCCAACAACCCGATCGAACTGGTGCGCGTGGTGCGCTCCTTTGACCCCTGCCTTGCCTGTGCAGTGCATGTGATTACCCCGGACCGGGATGTTCGCAAGTTCCGGGTCTACTAGGGGGGAAGACAATGAAGAGAATGGTTTATCGGCATACGCTGGCGGTCAGGTTCTTTCACTGGTGGAACTGCATCTCTATCTTCATGCTGCTGGCCACCGGGTTTTATATCCATACGCCTGATGGGTTCTGGTCGTACATTTTTCCATCTATGAATGTGGCCCGCAAGCTCCACTTCATCTTTATGTACACGGTTATTGCCGGATTGGTGGGAAGGCTCTACTACGCCTTCGTGAGCGGTGATTACAGGAACTTCAAGCCGCGCTTTGCGGATATTCCCAACATGTTTAAACTGATGAAGTACTACCTCTTCCTGAGCGATGAGCTTCCCGACTGGGGGGAAAAATATAACCCCGGCCAGAAGATGATGTACGCCGGTTTCGTCCCTCTTCTGCTCATCCAGATCATCACCGGCTTCATCCTCTACATGCCGACGACGTTGAACAGCTGGGCCTACTGGGTAGGAGGGGCAAACATCATCCGCATTATCCACTACGCCGTTGCCTGGATCTTCGTCTACTGCGTGGCGGCGCACATCTACCTGGATTTCAGCGAGGGGATAGCCAATATCAAAGGGATGATCACCGGTTACAGGCCTGCAGATTTTCACGAGAAGCATCGAAAGAAAAGCGTTTCCCCTGCCGGAAGGGGAAAGGCCGTCGAGGGTTGAGGTTGATAGCCGCCGACGGAAATGCCCGCCTGAGGAGGCGGGCATTTTCTGATCGCGGCTTCTTTTCCGGGCCAATTCTTTCTGCTCATTAAACAGCCCGCTCATCACCGGGAGCTAATTGGGGGTGCTCGCCGGGGATGTCACAGGTAATTAAGGTTTCCGAGGCTTCGTCGGCGAGGGCAACGAGCGCTCCCTCCGGGTCGGCGATCAGGCTGTTGCCCAGGCTGATGAGGCCGATGTGGCTGCCTACGGCATTGGCCAGAAGAACGTAACAGTGATTCTCCACCGCCCTGGCTATGGGTAGCGCCCGGTTTTTGGTTAGTTTCCAGCGGGCCTCTGCCGGATTATAATAATGGGCGGAAAGGATGAAGAGGGCGCTCGTCCCTTCGGGGCAGCTGCTTCTGGCCAGTTCGGGGTAGTTCTGGTCGCGGCAGATGATCACCCCGAATCTATGCCCGTTATAGGTGAAGGACAGGGGTTGGGTGCCGGGGGTGAAGAATTTCTCCTCGGCAGCGGTCAGGTGGATTTTGTAGTAGGTGTATTTGACCCCGTCGGGCAGAATCACGGAAGCAGCGTTGTACATTTTCCTGTCTTTAAATTCTGCTCTTCCTATAATAAGGCCGATTTTTAATTTCTCTACCTGGCTTCCGATCAGCTCCAGAGCACGCCCCAGTTCCTCCTCGATGCCAGGCTGTCCCAGGGTTTTCTTGTCGTATCCCGTTAGACACATTTCCGGAAAAACCAGTAGGTCGACCCCCTTGAGCCTGGCCTCTTCAGCCGTGCGAAGGATGGTGGAGGTGTTTGTGGCGACGCTGTTTGTGATGAACATCTGAGCGGCACCTAGCCTCAAAGTCATTCGCCTCCAAGGTATATATTTCCTGTACTATCTTACAACGCCCCTCCTACGGTTGACAAGCGGCCTCAAGTGGAAGCGGCCGGAAGCCGCAAAGGATCTGCGTCTCCTGCAGCGAAATCAAAAGGGGGGTAGATCTGCAGCGGCCGCGAGCAGGGGGACGGTGAGCCGAGGTTTCACGGCGGCCTTTCCTTTGAGAAAATGGCGGGGACAGTTTCCGAGCTGCTCCGCAGCAGGCAAAAGACAGACTGCGCTAGAGGAGGTATTGCTGTGAGGATTGTCATCGATCCCGGGCATGGAGGAGCCGACAGCGGAGCGGTCGGCCCGGGTGGCACGAGGGAGAAGGATGTCAATTTGGCCGTGGCTAAGCTGTTCTTCAGATATCTGGAGCCGGTTGCCAATGTCAGATTGACCAGAAGGGATGACCGCCATCTTGGAGAGAGTGAATCCGCCGACCTGGTGGAGCGGGTGAGGATTGCCGAGACCTGGCGGGCATCTTACTTTATCTCTCTCCACTGCAATGCCGCCGCAGAAGGAGCGCGCGGCGTGGAGACCTATGCCTATAAACCGGGGGGAGAGGGGGAGCGCCTGGCCAGGGCGATCCAGAAGGGGCTTGTTGAGGCAACCGGTTTCCCTGACAGAGGGGTTAAATTCGCTGACTATTACGTCCTGCGCAAGACCAGTATGCCTGCCGTCCTGGTAGAAATGGGTTTTATCAGCAATCCCGAAGAGGAAAGGCTGCTGGGCGACCCGGCCTTTCAAGACCGCCTGGCCTGGGCGATGGCCCGGAGCACCGCCGGCTTTTTGGGATATCAGATCCCGCCGCCACCGCCGGTTAAGGGATATCCGCTGGTTCACGTCAGCGTCCGCGGCAGGATGATCACCGGTATTATCCTGGAGAACAGGACATTCGTCTGGATTGACGACGTTGCGAAGGCTTACGGGGATAGGACCCGCTGGGATCCCCAGGAGAGAAAGGTGTATGTAGAAGGGCCGTAGAAGTGGTAAAATAGGTTTGGCAGCGTTCCTTATTGCGAAAATCGGTGGATGTAGGTATTTATATTGAAAGCAGCTGGGCCGTGATTTAACTAGTCGCGGGTAGTGCCAGAAACGAATTAAGGGCTTTGCTCTCTACTCCTGGGGGTGATGAACATTCCGAGAAAGAGAAAAAAATGTCTGGTGGGCTATTTCCCCCCGGCCAGTTACTACAAACCGGCGGGAGTTCCTCTGCGGGAACTGGATGAGGTAAAGATATCTGTAGAGGAGTTTGAAGCCCTTCGCCTGAAGGATCTGGAGGGAATGGATCAGGAGCAGTGCGCCGAAAGGATGGGAATTGCCCGGACGACGTTCCAGCGTATTTTATATGCTGCCAGATCGAAGATCGCCGGGGCTCTGGTGGAAGGAAAAGCGATCCGCATTGAGGGCGGCGAATACATCATGCAGTCACGGCCGTTCAAGTGCGTCCGGTGCGGCCGTGAATTTGAGGTGCCCCGCGCTGCTGCCTGGGTGGAGGGAGAAGGGTATTGTCCCAGGTGCAGCGAGGAGTATGATCATAGCTGGGGCGGCCCGGGGCACGGAGGAAGGCACCGTTTTCGTGGAAGGTGCCGGCGCAATGGCGGCGGTGGGGCGCTGGAGAGCAACGGAATTGAAGAGGATAAGGAGTGAGAATTTTTTCTACCTGCTGCCGTTGCAGGTGTATTTTGGTGGTGGAAAGGGGAAATCGGGATGAGCAAACGAGAGATCGTGGCCGTATCCTTCGTGGCAGCGCTTTTGATCAGCAATACCCTGGCGGCGAAATTGATCGCTGCCGGTCCCTTCGTTCTCCCTGCGGCGGTTGTGGTCTATCCCTTCTGCTTCATGTTGGGGGACGTTCTCACAGAAGTGTGGGGCTTCCGCTATGCCAGGAAGGTTATTTACGCCGGGTTCCTGGCAAATCTGGGGATGGTGGTTTTCACGTATTTAGGCGGCCTTCTTCCCTCTGCTCCGGTCTGGCCGCACCAGGAAGCTTACATGGCGATTTTTGGCTTCGTTCCGAGGATTGTGGCGGGGAGCTTCATCGCCTATATGGCAGGGGAGCTGCTGAACAGCTGGTCACTGGAAAGAATTAGGGCCTTGACGGGAATCAGGCTCCTCTTCGTCAGAACGATAGGTTCTACCCTTGTGGGGCAGATTGTCGATACGGGTATTTTTATAACCATTGCTTTTGCCGGGACGGTTCCGAATTCCGTTTTGATCAGTATGATCCTGGCCCAGTATGCCGTGAAGGTTCTTTTTGAAGCATTGGGGGGAACCCCTCTGGCCTACATACTGGTAAACTGGGCACGGGATGACAAAACCGGTTACGCTCCACGCTTGATGATGAGGGGACAGGAGTACTAGGAGTTGCATTTTTCGCCTGCTCAGCCGGCAAGGAGTCTGTTCTCTGCAGAGCGCCACGGGTGGGGATGAATCGAGAGGGAGCAGCCCCGGGAGTTGTCCCCCGGAGCTTGATCTTAGGAAAGGTGACAAGGCAATCGGTTGTGGCAGGCTGGAGTTAAAGGGTTTATAGCACTTTATTCTTTTTATAAGACCGGACCATCTTAACCATCATGCTGGCCAGGCTCTGGCGCTCCTGTTCGCTGCCGTGCTCCCAGAGAGCTTTGAGCACTTTGTTTTCCGGGGCGTCCGGGACGACGTTAGCAGCCAGATAGTCCCCGAAAACTTTTGCGGAGTTCTCGATCTGGGCATGTGACAGCCCGATTTTTTCTGCAGTATCGAGAGCGGTGGAGAGGGTATCTATCCACTGGTCGAAGGTTCGGATATCCATGAAGAGACCTCCTCGGAAATATTTTGCGTGAAAGCCTGCCTTTTATATCTTTTCAGCTGCTGGCGGGATTTATGCAGAGCCGGGCTGCAGCAGGGCGCTGATGCAGGGCATTTATTATGAAACGCAGTCGCACGGCCGGGAAGGGCGGTATTCCGGGAGAACAGCTGACAGTTTTCTGGTTGACGAACTTATTTTTGCCGAAAGGGAAAAGCGGTAGGATGTCAAAAATAGAACAGTTGGTTATTGATACGCAAAAGGGGGAGCTCTCTTGCTGACAATTATCTTTGGCGTCTTGGGCGGGCTGGCTTTATTTCTGTTCGGTATGAAAATAATGGGGGAGGGGCTGCAGAGAGTCGCCGGCGACAAAATCCGCAGGGTGCTGGAACGGGTCACCAGGTTTCCTGTTGTTGCAGTAGCCCTCGGCGCCGTTACCACGGCTACCATTCAGAGCAGCAGCGCCACGACCGTTCTGGTTGTTGGCTTCGTCAATGCCGGTTTGATGACCTTAAAGCAGGCCATCGGCATCATCATGGGGGCGAATATTGGCACGACGATAACCGCCCAGGTGATAGCCTTTAAGTTGACGGACTACATGTTTCCCATCATTGCGGTAGGGTTTGGCATCTATTTTTTCAGCAAAAGGCGCCTCTACCACTACATCGGGCAGTTTATAATGGGGCTGGGTATCCTTTTTCTCGGCCTGGCGGTAATGTCGGAGATGGTAGCGCCCTTAAAAAACAGCCCGGGCTTTTTGGAGCTTATAGCAAATTTTTCTAGATACCCTCTCCTCGGGGTTCTCGTCGGGATACTGACCACCTGCATCGTTCAGAGCAGTTCGGCGACGATCGCCATGCTGATCGCCCTTGCCAGCGAAGGGATAATGCCTTTCTCAGCAGCGATACCCGTGCTCTTCGGGGACAACATCGGCACCTGCATAACTGCCGTCCTGTCCAGCATCGGCACCAATCTCAACGCCAAAAGGGCGGCTTTGTCCCACGTGATGTTCAATGTCATGGGGACGATCATTTTCTTAACGTTTCTCCCCTGGTTTAAAGAATTCGTCTATCTCATTTCCCCGGATCAGCCGGCGCGGCTCATCGCCAATGCCCACACCTCTTTCAACACCTTGAATACTCTTCTCTTCCTTCCTTTTGTCGGTGCTTTCGCCAGGTTTATCGAATTTATCCTTCCCGGCACCGTCAGAATCGAGGAAAAAGGACCCATTTATCTGGATGAGAGGATGATGGATTCTCCCGCCGTCGCCCTTTCCCTGGCTACTAAAGAAATCATCAGAATGGCGAAAATTGCGGGGAGAAGCCTGGAAGCCGCCATGAACGGATTCTACGAAAAGAATGAAAAACTGCTGGAATCGGCCTTCAAGGACGAAGAAGTGGTGGACGAGCTGGAGCGGGCGATTACCTTTTATCTGGCCAAACTGTCTCAAAAGGGCATGACTGCTGCTCTTTCGGGGAGGCATACAGGGCTACTGCATGTGGTCAACGACTTTGAAAGGGTGGGTGATCACGCTGAGAACATCGCCGAACTGGCCAGGGCGCGCATCGAGGAGAACCTGCCTTACAGTGATTTTGCCCTCAAGGAGCTGAAAGACATGTATCAACTCGTCTGCAGCTCTTATAACAACGCTCTCGAGGCTTTGCAAAATGAAGATAAAAAGAAAGCGCGTCTGGTGATCGAAAGCGAGCCTTTGATCGACCGGATGGAGGAGATCCTGAGAAAGAACCACCTGCACCGCCTCAACAAGGGAATCTGCTACCCGATATCCGGTGTGATCTTCCTCGATATCATCAACAACCTGGAGAGAGTGGGGGATCACGCCAATAACATCGCCCAGGTCGTTCTGGAGTATTTCTGAGGAATGTCTCTGTGTTACGACAAATGAGCTGACAGGCTTTCAATAATTATGACAAATATTTCAGCGTCCACAAAATAATCCACAGGGGATCTGGCTTAAAATGAAGGTTATGAACAGATTTATCCACATTATCCACAACTTAATGTTGATAAGAGCCAGTTTTTGGGAAGCATTTTTCGACATCCGAAATTAAAACAAAATAACCCGATGCAACCTGTTGTGTCTAAAATTATATTATTTACCATGCATGGTAATAAATACATTGCAACCGAGCAATAAATTGACAACGTCTTGCACACTGTGTTATGATAAAGACACTCGTTAAGCCTGGTTCTGCCTGCCGGCTAGCGAGATCAAATTTTAGGAGGAATGTAAAGTAATGCTAGGCAAAGTCAAGTGGTTCAACAAGGAGAAGGGGTACGGCTTCATCGAGTGTGACGAAGGTGGAGACGTATTCGTTCACTACTCGGCGATTCAAGAGGAGGGTTTCAAGACCTTGGCCGAAGGGGAGCGGGTGGAATTTGAGATCGTTCAGGGCGCCCGTGGTCCCCAGGCTTCCAAGGTCATAAAGTTATAGAGATCTCTCACCTTGATATCGGACGCTGGCAGGATGGGACCCCGAGACGAAGCGGCGGGGTCCTTTTGTTTAACAAAGCTGCCGCTGATTGATTATTTTCCTTTCGAGGGAATAATAATAAAGACAAGCAATATTTAACAAATATTCTATGGGGGTGGATGCTAAAGTGAAAATCGCCATCCGGGGAAAGAATGTTGCAGTGACCGACGGACTGAAGAGTTATCTGGAAAAAAAGTTGACCAAACTCACCCGGTATTTTGATTCCATCCAGGAGGCGCAGGTTGCGGTCTCGACGGTTGGCGAAGGTTTTGCGGTGGAAGTGACAATTCCCCTCAACGGCGGCATGATTCTGCGCGGCGAAGAAGTAAGCAGGGAGAACTTTTTTGAAGCGGTTGATCTCGTCGTCGAGAAGCTGGAGAAGCAGATTCACAAGCAGCGAACGAAGCTGTACCGCAAGTTCCGCAACCAGGGGCTGAAGGATCTGATTGCGTCGATGGGGGAAAACGAGAAAAGAGAGGAGCCGGTTATCGTCAGGACGAAGCGCTTTGCCATGAAGCCGATGGCCGTCGATGAGGCGGTGCTGCAGATGAATTTGCTCGGACATGACTTTTTCGTTTTCACCAATTCTGAGACGGGACAGGTAAACGTTATCTACCGGAGGAAGGACGGCAATCTCGGCCTGATCGAGCCGGAGATGTAGTGAGTTCCATCAGGTTGATAGATAAAGGCAGCCGTAGTGGCTGCCTTTATGCGTGTTTGCCCGGCATGTTTGCTGAGCCAGTGGGTTGTAAAGTTTCTGTTGCCTGACCGGGAAAGGCCATTCTGCGGCAGGGCGTCCCGGCGACGGTAAGGTTGGCGGCCATCCTGACAGGACGAAATTGTTTGCCAGCTTTCCCGGTCGTTCTGGTTGTCAGTGGGGGTAGGAGGTGTTAAAATGAAAACGGTTGGGAGAAAGAGGGTGCAGGGAAATGCTGAGTGCTCTTAAGAACCTCTTTGATGACAATGCGCGAGAAATCAAGCGCTTGCAGAAAACGGTTGAGCTGATCAACGACCTGGAGGGTGAAATAAAGGCCCTTTCCGATCAGCAGCTGAGGGCCAAAACCGATGAATTCAAGAGCCGGCTCTCCGATGGGGAAACCCTGGATGATTTGCTGCCGGAGGCGTTTGCCGTCGTCAGGGAGGCCTCCCGTCGGGTGCTGGGTATGCGCCACTTTGATGTTCAATTGATGGGTGGTATTGTCCTGCACCAGGGGAGAATAGCCGAAATGAAGACCGGCGAGGGGAAGACCCTGGTAGCCACACTGCCCGCCTACCTCAACGCCCTGACAGGCGAAGGGGTGCATATCGTTACCGTCAACGATTACCTGGCGCGCCGGGACAGCGAATGGATGGGAGGAATTTACCGTTTCCTCGGCCTTAAGGTGGGCGTGATCGTTCATGGTTTGGATGCCCGGCAGCGGAAAGAGGCCTATGCGGCAGATGTGACCTACGGCACCAACAACGAGTTCGGTTTCGACTACTTGAGGGATAACATGGTGCTGCGCCGGGAAGAGATCGTGCAGCGATCTTTGAATTACGCCATCGTCGACGAGGTGGACAGCATCCTCATCGATGAGGCGCGCACACCGCTGATTATTTCCGGTCAGGCAGATAAACCGACCGATCTCTATTACAGGATCGCTAAGGTCATACCTAGGCTTAAGAAGGACGTTGATTATCAGGTTGACGAAAAACTGCAGACCGTTGCTCTGACCGAGGAAGGCACCAGGAAAGTGGAGAAGCTGCTGGGCGTAGAGAACCTTTCCGATGAGGAAAATCTGGAGCTGGCGCATCACGTTTACCAGGGCCTGCGGGCGCATGCTCTGATGAAGCGCGACCGCGACTATGTGGTCAAGGATGGCCAGGTGATCATTGTGGACGAATTCACAGGGCGCCTGATGTACGGGAGGCGCTTCAGCGAGGGGCTGCACCAGGCCATCGAGGCAAAGGAAGGTGTCCGCATTGAGCGGGAATCTCAGACGCTGGCAACCATCACCTTCCAGAACTATTTCCGGATGTACAGGAAGCTGGCCGGCATGACAGGTACTGCCGCTACCGAGGAGGATGAGTTTCGAAAGATTTACGGCCTTGATGTGGTGGTCATTCCGACCCACAAACCGATGATCCGTCGCGACTACCCGGATGTGATCTACCGCACTGAAGAGGGGAAGTTCGCTGCCGTCGTTGAGGAAATCGCCGAGTGTTACCGGCGTGGCCAGCCGGTGCTGGTCGGCACCATCTCCATTGAGAAGTCGGAGATGCTGAGCAGGCTTTTAAAAAAGCGGGGGATCCCCCACCAGGTACTTAACGCTAAATATCACGAGCAGGAGGCGAAGATCGTTGCCCAGGCTGGTCGGTTGGGAATGGTGACCATTGCCACAAATATGGCGGGGCGCGGGACGGATATCCTGCTGGGGGGGAACCCGGAATATCTGGCCAAGGAGGAGCTGCTGCGCCGGGGAGTTGCTCCGGAGGTGGTCGCCGAGGCGGCCGAGTACGGTAAGCCTTCCTCCGCGGAAGTGGCAGCTGTACGCCAGGAGTACCGCCGGCTCGTGGACAGGTTTAAAAAAGACACCGATGCCGAGCATGAGAAAGTGGTTGCCCTTGGGGGACTGCACATCATCGGTACGGAGCGCCACGAGAGCAGGCGCATCGACAACCAGCTGCGCGGCCGCGCCGGGCGCCAGGGTGACCCGGGCTCCTCGCGGTTTTATGTTTCCTTGGAAGACGATCTGATGCGCCTCTTCGGATCGGACAGCATTTCCGGGATCATGGATAAGCTGGGAATGAATGACAGCATTCCCATCGAACATCCCTTGGTGAGCCGCTCCATCGAATCCGCCCAGAAGAAGGTGGAGTCTCGCAACTTCGATATGCGGAAGCACGTTTTGGAGTACGACGACGTGATGAACCAGCAGCGCGAGGTTATCTACAGCCAGCGCCGTCGGGTTCTCATGGGTGAGGACCTGCGGGAGTCGCTGCAGGAGATGATCACCAAGGTTGTCGAGGCTGCGGTGGAGCGCCATACTGCTGCGGGTAAATACCCGGAGGAGTGGGACCTGGAGGAGCTCATAGCTTACGGGGAGCAGGTTTTTCTGCGGCCGGGGAAGATAACTGCCGAAGAGTTGAGAGAGTTGGGTTCACGGGAGGCGATCCGGGAAAGGCTGGTCGAGGAGGCCCTCGCGCACTGGAAGGAGCGGGAGGAGGAGCTGGGCTCTGAGACCATGCGCGACCTGGAGCGCTTCATACTGCTGCGTGTCGTGGACACTAAGTGGATGGATCACCTGGATGCCATGGACCAGCTGCGCCAGGGGATAGGTTTGCGGGCTTACGGTCAGAAGGATCCCCTCGTGGAGTATAAGTTCGAAGCCTATCACATGTTTCAGGAGATGATAAGAAGCATCCAGGAGGACGTGGTTCGTTATCTTTACAGGGTGCGGCTGGTGCCGGCGAAGGAGGAGAGAAGAGTGCACCGGCTTGTCGAGAGCAGGGGTGAAGGTGATGTTCGACGGACGCCGGTCAGGGCAGAGCGCCGGGTAGGCAGAAATGACCCCTGCCCCTGCGGGAGTGGCAAAAAATATAAGCGCTGCTGTGGAAAATAGAACAGGATTTGGCAGGGAAACAGGGATTTCGTGGATAAATAAATAGCACCGAGGGGCAATAGGGTATTTTAACAGAAACAGCCATAATATGGTGCGGAATAACAAGCATAGCCGGCTCTCTATTTATTTAGTATTTTTGTTTGATAAAGAGAACCTTCTCCGTGGCTGTTAGGGAGAAGAACGGTGGATAAGGAAGTATCAGCCATAAGGAATTGCATATTGGAGCAGTGCGATGACCTCCCTCTGCGGGAAGTTTACTATAAGGCCATGCTCGGTGTGCTCAAGCCCAGGATAATTCCTTATCTGGATGGCGTCTTTGAGATCAAGGAACTCCTGGCGCTGGCTGAAGTAGTTTCTGCGGGAGAGAACCAGCTGCACCATGTAATTCGGATGCTGGAACTCGCCGCCTTCATACCCGACAACGTTCTGGAGACCATGAAAATAAACAGGGGGGATCTGGTTGCAGGGGTGCTTTTCCACGATGTGGGCAAAGGATCGGAGGTGGATGACAGGGTATTTGACCCCGCTGCTGTGAAAAAAGGAAGGGCACCTTTGTTCCTCCACCATTATCCCGGGATCAGCTGGGCGGACTGGTATGTTCCCTTTCATGATCATATCGGGTTGAGTTATCAGATCGCCAGGAGGCACAACCAGCCCGAGGAGGTCCTGGAGGCGGTTGTTCTCCACCACCATGTCAGAATCAGGCCGCGGGCGCTCCAGCTGGTGGGAGACGCTCTCAATCTCAGCAGCATCGTTAAGATGGACATTTACCACTACAAGCCGGAGCAGTATGCAGCACCGGGCAGCAATCTGGCGCAGGTGATCGCCATTCTCGATCAGCTGTGTGCTATAGAGAGAAAATTTCGGGGGATCACCGGAGCAGGTCTCGATCCGCTCCGGATAGAGTATGAGGTTGTCAGGGACCTGGTGATCGGGATTACCGACAAAGATGACCCCCGCCTCAAACTGCTAGGAGTTACCCTGTCGGGGAATGAAACCGTTATTCTTTTCGATTTAAGGGCTTTTGGCAGTTATGTCAAGATGCACACGGAATATGAGGTGCAAAACATCAAAGCCTCCATTCTGCAGCTGATCCGCTCTCTGGTCAGGGTGAACCGGTCGGGAAGTGAGCGCGACCTCGTTGCTCTCATCGGGGGTGACGAGTATGCCGTTATCACGAAGGTAGACGACCCGGTGATTATAGAAGAAATGATCAGGAGAATATCTACGGTAGTGAAGCTGCGGATGGGCTTTGGGATGCGGACAGGCTACGCAGTGGGTGATGCGATCGCCGTTAATTTTCACAACGCCCGCATTCAGGCGGAACTGTCAAAAGAACACCGTTTTCTCGATGAATAGAAAGGAGACTGGGTGTGCTGAAGGACTACAAAAAGGAACTGGAACAGCTGCAGAGCAGGTTTGAAGAAATGAGGGTTTCTCTTTGACATCGATGCCAGGGAAAAACGGCTGCAAGAGATAGATAAACTGACGACTGCTCCTGATTTCTGGAACGATCCCGATCAGGCCCGCAAGGTGCTGCAGGAGGCGGCGCATTTAAAAGAGGATCTCGATCGTTACCTGGAGATCAAGAAAGAGATCGAAGAACTGCAGGTGCTCCTGGAATTAAGCATGGAATCCGGCGACCCGGAGCTGGAAGAGGAGCTGGCAGAGGGGCTGGAGAGTTTGCAGAAGACATTTGAAAGGTGGGAGCAGGACAATCTTTTTACAGGCCCCTACGATCAGAGGAATGCCTTGGTATCGCTGCATGCCGGAGCGGGAGGAACGGAAGCCCAGGACTGGGTAGAGATGCTCTTTCGCATGTATACGCGCTGGGCGTCCCAGGAGCACGGCTTTAAAGTCGAAGTGCTTGATTACCTGCCCGGCGATGAGGCCGGGATTAAGAGCGTTACTTTTTTGGTTGCCGGCCGCAATGCCTACGGTTACCTGAAGGCGGAGCGGGGGGTGCACCGGCTGGTCCGGATCTCCCCATTTGACGCTTCCGGACGGCGCCACACCTCCTTTGCTTCGGTCGATGTCATCCCCCAGGTGGAGGCGGATACGGAGATCGAAATCAATCCGGATGATCTGCGGATCGATACTTACCGGGCGAGCGGCCCCGGCGGACAGTACGTCAACAAAACCGATTCGGCGGTAAGGATTACCCACCTGCCGACGGGGATCGTCGTTCAGTGCCAGAGTGAGCGTTCCCAGCTGGCCAACAGGCTGCGCGCCATGAACATGCTGCGCTCCCGGCTGCTGGCTCTGAAGAAACAGGAGCAGGATGAGGAGCTGGCTAGGCTGCGCGGGGAGCAGCGGGAGATTGCCTGGGGCAACCAGATCCGCTCTTATGTCTTCGAGCCTTATACCCTTGTTAAGGACCATCGGACGGGTCTGGAAACGGGAAATGTCCAGGCAGTTATGAACGGTCAGATCGATCCCTTTATCGAGGCTTACCTCCGACAGTTCCCCGAGCGTTAACAAGCCGCATACCCGAGCAGCCTCAGGCAGGCGGTTTCTTTCATTTCGATAATCCCCGGGAAAAAGAGAAAGTTTTGACAGGCCGGGGCAGGGGTGAAAAAGGGGGGTTCGGTAAAAAATATAGCTGGGGTAATACCTGGACGGAGTGGGATTCTTTGCGCCTGCGAAGATTGGTTTTGGTTTACATCTGGATTACTGTTGGTTCTTTGGCCATTGCTCTAGCTCTAGACATTTTTTTGGTTCCCAACAGGATCGCCGCCGGCGGTGTCAGCGGCCTGGCGATCATTTTGTTTCATCTGGCCGGAATTCCGGTAGGATGGGTGCTTCTTGCCCTGAACGTCCCCCTATTTCTGCTTTCCTACCGGGAGCTGGGGCTGCGGACTTTTGTCCGCAGCCTTTACGGAGCCGTAGTTACTTCGTTTTTCGTGGAACTGCTGGAGGCGCGCCTTCCCGTGATGACCCATGATGTGCTTTTGGCGGCCATCTACGGCGGGATCGTGGCCGGAATCGGGATGGGTGTAGTTCTCAAGGCCGGCGGAACTACCGGGGGTACCGATTTGGTAGCGCGCCTGCTGCACAAGTATCTTCCGGTAACCGTGGGTCAGGGGCTGTTGGCTGCCGATTTTGTGGTGATCAGCCTGGCTGGGTACTTTTTTGATCCGGAGCTGGCCCTCTATGCCCTGCTCTCCCTTTTCATCACCAGCAAGACGATCGACCTGGTGCAGGAGGGGATCAGCTTTGCCAAGGCCGCCTATATCATCTCCGAGCGCCATAATGAGATAGCGGAGGCCGTCTTCCAGCAGCTGGGGAGGGGTGTGACCGCTCTGGAGGCCCGGGGAATGTATACAGGGGAAAGCCGCCCCCTTCTGATCTGTGTGATCGGAAAAACCGAAGAGAGCCGGTTGAAAGAACTGATCTATGAGATTGACAGGAAGGCCTTTGTTTTTATAACCGATGCCCATGAAGTGCTGGGCGAGGGTTTCAAGGATTTTCGCAAACAGGAATTATAATAGTCAGAGAGGAGTTCAAGATATGGCAGCGGCACAAGAAGAGCTGTTGTGGCACCTTGAGGAGAAGGCCCGCAGGATTCGCATCGACATTATCCGGATGCTGGCCGAGGCCGGTTCCGGGCATCCGGGGGGGAGCCTTTCCGGTGTGGAAATCGTGACTGCCCTGTTTTTTCATGTTCTCCGCCTGAGGCCGGAGGAACCGGAGTGGCCGGAGCGCGATCGGTTCATCCTGAGCAAAGGGCACGCCGCTCCTCTCCTCTATGCCGCTCTGGCAGAACGGGGGTTTTTCCCCAGAGAGGAGCTTTTGACTCTGAGGAAGCTGGGAAGCCGCCTGCAGGGGCATCCCGTCCGCAACAAGGCACCGGGAGTTGAGGCCTCCACCGGGTCCCTCGGGCAGGGGCTCTCCGTGGGGCTGGGGATAGCCCTGGCGGGGAGGCTTGACCGGAGGGACTACCGCGTCTACGTACTGCTCGGTGACGGCGAGAGCGAGGAGGGGCAGGTTTGGGAGGCGGCGATGGCGGCGGCGCATTACCGGGCCGGCAACCTCACCGCTATCCTTGACTTCAACGGGCTTCAGATTGACGGCCGCATCCAGGAGGTGATGTCCCCCCTCCCGCTGCCGGATAAGTGGGAGGCTTTTGGATGGGCGGTCCGGGAGGTCGACGGGCACGACTTCCGGGAACTGCTGGAGGCCTTTGAGTGGGCGAAGGGGGTTCACGACCGGCCGTCGATGATCATCGCCAGGACGGTGAAGGGGAAAGGCGTATCCTTTATGGAAGACGTTGCAGACTGGCACGGGAAGGCGCCCAGCAGGGAGCAGGCGGAGCAGGCGCTGGGCGAGCTGTCCGGAGTTTAAAAGGAGGACAAATTGCGAAATGAATATTCTTAATCTCGAGAACCGGGAGATGATCGCTACCAGGGAGGCCTACGGCCGCGTCCTGGTCGAGCTCGGAAAAAGGTACCGGGATCTGGTGGTGCTTGACGCCGATCTCTCCAAATCGACAAAAACGAGCGAATTCGCCAAACATTACCCGGAGCGGTTTTTCAATATGGGGATCGCCGAACAGAATCTGATGGGTACTGCCGCGGGGTTTGCCCTGGCGGGAAAAATCCCTTGTGCCAGCACCTTCGCGGTGTTTGCGGTGGGGCGTGCCTTCGACCAGGTGCGCAATTCCATCGCTTATCCTGCTTTGAATGTCAAGATCGTCGCCAGCCATGCCGGGATAACGGTAGGGGAGGACGGCGCCAGCCACCAATCTGTAGAAGACATTTCCCTGATGAGGTCACTTCCCAACATGACAGTCATCGTTCCCGCCGATGCCACCGAGACCGCCCGGGCGGTGGAAGCGGCGGTGGAATACCGCGGCCCCGTCTATATCAGGCTGGGGCGGCCTGCCGTACCGGTGCTTTTCGGCGCCGACTACGAGTTCCGGATCGGTAGGGCGGCTGTTTTAAGAGAGGGGGAGGATGCGGTCATCTTCGCGACGGGGATCATGGTCTACGAGTCTCTCAAGGCCGCCGTCTTACTGGCGGAAGAGGGAACGGAGACGGCTGTTGTCAATGTTTCCACCATTAAACCCCTGGATGAGCAGACCGTTATCAACTGGGCGCGGAAAGCCGGGGCGGTGGTGACCGCAGAGGAGCATTCCATCTACGGAGGGCTGGGGAGCGCCGTGGCCGAGGTGCTCGGCGAAAACTGCCCGGTTCCTCTGGAAAGGGTGGGGATCAGGGACCGCTTCGGGGAGTCGGGGAGCCCCGATAAACTGCTCGAGGCCTTCGGTTTAACTGCTCCCCACATAGCTCAGGCGGTGCGCCGGGTCAGGGGGCGCCGGGCGGCAGGGGTAAGGTAAAAATCACCGGAAGAGGAATTTTTTAAATTAAGCATGAATTAAAAGGATATCCGCATTTTATGTCGAAAACAACTTCCAACAGGAGGAAGTTGTTTTCTTTTTTCGCCTTACGATTCGACGCAGCTGTTGTAACAGGGGTGATTTTAGGTGATCAGGTTTTTTAACGTCTCCAAGGTGTACCCCAACGGGGTGAAGGCCCTCACCGGGATCACCCTTCAAATAGAGAAGGGCGAGTTCGTTTTCCTTGTTGGGCCGAGCGGTGCCGGAAAGTCAACCCTGATCAAGCTGATCTTCAGGGAAGAGCTCCCTACGAAAGGGCAGATCTACATCGGGGGGAGAAGTATCGTCAGGATGAAGCACCGGGAGGTGCCCGGGCTGCGACGCCAGATAGGAATGGTTTTTCAGGATTTCCGGCTGCTGCCGGACCGCACGGTCTTCGAAAATGTCGCTTTTGCCATGCAGGTTGTGGGGGCGGGCTGGAAGGAGATTAAGAAGCGGGTGCCGGAAGTCCTGCAGCAGATGGGGATCCAGGATCGGATGAAGTATTATCCCCGTCAGCTTTCCGGAGGGGAGCAGCAGCGGGTGGCCATCGCCCGGGCGCTCGTCAACAGGCCTGTGATCCTCATCGCCGATGAGCCCACCGGCAACCTGGATATGGATACCTCCTGGGAGATCATGCACTATTTCCAGGAGATCAACCGCCAGGGGACGACGGTGCTGGTAGCCACCCATGCCAGGGAAATAGTCGATGCATTGCGGAAGCGGGTTATCGCTCTGGAGCGCGGGAACATCGTCAGAGACGAATACCAGGGGGCATATGCCAGTGCGACTTAATGTAGTAGCCTACATCTTCCAGGAGACCTTTCGTTCCCTCAAGCGCAATAACTGGTTGAATTTTGCTGCCGCAGGAACCACCGCCGTTTCCCTATTTGTCCTGGGGATCGCCATCCTCCTGGTGGTTAACACCGAACACATCGCCAGCACGGTCGAATCCAACGTGGAGATCATGGTTTTTCTAAAACAGGAGCTGCCGGAAGATGAGGTGCGCGGCCTGCGGCCGAAAATCGCCGGCATTCCCGGTGTTGAGGAAGTGCAGTTTATTTCGCGTGATGAGGCCTTGAGATCTCTGGAGCGCCAGATGGGTGAGGGAAGCAATTTGCGGGAGAGCCTGGGAGGCGAGAACCCCCTTCCCGATGCCTATAAGATACGGACGCGGGAACCCCAGCAGGTCGGCTCTGTCGCCGCTGCCGTAGGCCAGCTGCCCGGCGTGGAGAAGGTGCGCTACGGGCAGGAGGTGGTGGAGAAGCTGTTCCGGCTGACGCGCTGGGTTCGGATGATCGGGATGACGGTCGTGGCCCTGCTGGGTATCTGTGCAGTTTTTCTGATTGCCACCACGATCCGCCTGACCCTCTTCGCGCGGCGCCGGGAGATCAACATCATGAAGTATGTAGGAGCGAGCGACTGGTTCGTGCGCTGGCCTTTTCTCCTCGAGGGGGTCATCCTGGGCGGGGTGGGGGCACTGGTCGCCGCCGGAGCCCTCTATTTTTCCTACAACACTCTGGTGTCCAAGCTCCAGGAGACCGTTACCTTCCTGCCTCTTGTTAATGACGGCAGGGTGATGCTGAAGATCTTTGAGGGTATTCTGGCCGCAGGGGCCGGATTGGGGATAATAGGGAGCTTTATCTCCGTACACCGCTACCTGAAGGTATAGAGTCAGTGAAAAGACGGGGGCGAGCCGGGGGCCAACTCCGGCTTGGAGGTGGTCGAATTCCTCCACCAACCCCTGTTATTCGAATGAGTTATGAAACCGGCATGTTCTTCTGAGAAGGAAATGGGAGGGAGAGTTGTGCGAGCTCAAGGGATAAGGGTGATTGCCTGCCTGCTGGTGGGGGCCGCCCTGGTCTTCAGCTCGGTTGCACCGGGTCGAGCGGCTGATTCAGATCTTCTCCAGAAGAAGAAGGAGCTGGAGGAGGTCAACCGCCAGCTCGAGCTGCGGAAGCAGCAGCTGGAAAGGAACAAAAAAGAACGGAATGCCGTCCTTGAGGAGCTGAGCCAGATCGATCGGGATATTAGCGAAACGACCCGCGATCTGGAAAGAATTGAGCAAGAACTCAA
This sequence comes from Thermacetogenium phaeum DSM 12270, assembly GCF_000305935.1. NCBI lineage: Bacteria > Bacillati > Bacillota > Clostridia > Thermoanaerobacterales > Thermoanaerobacteraceae > Thermacetogenium > Thermacetogenium phaeum. Next base: position 679,003 of record NC_018870.1, read on the forward strand.
ATTGCTGGAAGAGAACATTCAAGAAACGGAAGAGCAGCTTAAAGAGAAAGAAGCCGACCTTCAAGAGCGGACGGAATATCTCCACAAGCGCCTGCAGGATATCTATATGGAGGGGAACGTTTCCTTTCTGGAGGTTCTGCTGGAGAGTACCAGTATGAGCGATTTCGTGACGCGCTTCGACTTCTTGACGCGAATCGCCGAGCAGGATTCCAGGCTGGTCAGGGAGCTGGCCGCGGAGCGCGACCGGATCGAACAGCGCAAAAAAGAACTGATGACGAAAAAAGAAGAGGTCGCCGTTTTAAGGCAGACGATTCTGGCCAAAAGGGAGTACCTGGCGGCGCGCAGCGCAGACCGGAAGGCGGTGCTGTCCTCTCTGAACACGGAGAGAGAAGCCTACCTGCGGGCGGTTCAGGAACTGGAGGAATCCTCCCGTCGCCTGACCCAGCTTATTCAGCAGATGCAGAGCGGCGGACAGCCCCGGCAGGGGACGGGGCGCTTCATCTGGCCTGCTGCCGGGCCGATCACCTCCAGTTATGGGATGCGCTACCATCCCATTCTCCATGAGTACAGAATGCATACCGGGATAGACATCGGTGCCCCTCACGGCGCTGCCGTCAAGGCCGCAGATGACGGGACCGTTATCTACGCCGGCTGGATGGGCGGCTACGGCCAGGTTGTGGTCATCGACCACGGAGGAGGCTATTCCACCTTATACGCGCACCTTTCCAGTATCCTGGTGGGCAAAGGCGACGGGGTGAACCAGGGCCAGACCATCGGACGGGTCGGCAGCACCGGCTGGAGTACGGGACCCCACCTGCATTTCGAAGTGCGTGTGAACGGGAATCCCCAGAACCCCTTGAGTTATCTGTGACATCCTCCCCTCAATGAATTGAGGGGCATCCTCAAGCGCGGGATGGCAGCTTTCGCCGCAGGTTAGCCAGCATTCTCCGGATGATCCGGATCATCACCTTGGCCTTAAGGGGTGTCACACTCCCCTTTCTCGCAGGGTCATGCCCCGAGAGCATCGAGCGCTCTAGCGGCTATGTTTATAGCTCCAACTCTGTCCGCATCAGACTGGTAGCCGCATTTCGTGCATTTGAACCAGCCCTGCTTCTTCCGATTGTAGCGGGAAACATTCCCGCACTTGGGGCATGTTTTGGAAGTCTCCTTGGGATCGACGTAGATTACGGGCACGCCTTGAAGCGCAGCTTTATACTCGATGAACGAGGCCAGCTCCCGGAAGTTCCAGCCCGACATCATCCGGTTGAACTTCTTGGATCCTTTGGTCCGTTCCCGGATGCCCAGCAGGTTTTCCAATGCAATCGCCTTGCTTTCAGCTTTCGCGATCTCGACAATACGCCTGGAAATACAGTGGTTGATATACCGCATCCATCTTCGTTCACGACCTGCTTCTTTCTTGACACGGGACAGTCTCCCTACCTGCTGGAGCGCTTTCCGCCGTTCTGCCCAACGCTCTTTTCGCCACCTTATCTGGCGGCCATCAAAGAAGATGTTGTTGGACAGCACAGCCAGTTTGACGATGCCGAAATCGACCCCAATAATGCCGCCCGGCTCCTTATAGGATGTTTTATAAACCAGTGATTTTTATAAACCAGTGATATTGAAACGTACCATTCACCACTCTCCCTCTGCCATATCTCCATAGACCCCTGTCGACAGGAACCTCCTGCCAGGTCTTGGAGCCTTCTGGCGTGGTACTCGGAAGCAGCAAGAGGCATGGTTATCTGGCTTCTGCCGGAGGAGACGGGAAACTTGATAACCCATGTTCCCGATGGTAGCTGGTGAAGAGAGTAGCAGTCCTGCCGCACCATTACCGGAATTGTTTTCTCAAACTTAGGTGGTCCGGCCTTTTTGCCCCTGCGCTTGTGGGAAAGATAGGAGCGCTTGGCGGATAACGCTTTGAGCATGGCGCACTGGAGCGTGCCCCGATTAAGGTCGAAGAGGTCACGCGCTTGCTGGTAGGTTTCCCGGTTTAACCGGGTACGGCTGGTAGTATTGAGAATTTCTGCTTGTTCCAGAAACCAGGCACATGCTTGCCTGTAGGTTTCTAGCATTCGGCTCATTTTCTCCAGTTTGCCTTTGTTGGGCTTAAGGAGCTTGACTCTTAGAGTTACCGTCTGCATTTGGGCCTCTCCTCCGGTTTGCTTAGACTATAGCACAACCGGAAGTATAAACCAAGCCGCCATTCATCCCTTGATTGAAATCAGGGGCATTCTGGCAGGAAATTTGTAAATATTGAAAAGCTTATTGAAACCGGGAGCGGCCGGTGCTATGATGGTACCGGTCATTTTTTTGCCATTTGAGGCCTTGTTCGGGGTAGGCGGTCGGCTCCCAGGTTAATTTTGATTAGGTGGACCGGTGTTGGCTCAGTGGCTTTTTGCATTCATGCCCGAAGGGATATGTGTGCCGTAAAAAGCCCCGCCCGTTCTGCCAACTTTTGCGGCGTGCTGCTAAGTGTCTCCCCGGTGGGAGAGTGATATTGATTCGAATAAAGGAATAATATATGCAAGAACAGAATGAGAGAGGCTTGCTCTCTTAATCGAAGAAGCCCATCGAAAAAACCCCCATCTAACCGACCAGTCTTCAGGATGGGCAGGGTTGCAAACAGGAAAAGAGCCGGAGGCACAGGAGACGGCTACTGCAAGAGAATGGCCGGGAATTGACGCTATCCGGTTTAGGATCGGCAGCAGCAGTTGCCGGTGGGGTTTCGGTGTTTAGGAAAAACGGTTAGAATTATTTTTTGGGGATGTCGGAAGATGAGACTTTGTTCCCCGTTACAACCCGGGAGGTGGACAGGCTGAGACCGCGTTTTCTTCGCATTTCGTCGGCGGGGGTTGCCCTGCTTTTTCTGCTTGCCGCGCTGGCGGGGCTCTTTATCTGGGCCAGAAAGAGCGGCCTTGACAAACTCGTGAGAACTTATATTCTCATTAAAACCCAGTATCTCGAGGAGGTCGGTACGGCGGAACTGGTTAACGGCGCAGTTAAGGGAATGGTGGAGGCGCTCAAAGATCCTTATTCCGTCTATCTGGACGAGGATGCCTACCGGGAGCTGAATCTCCAGATTGAAGGCACCTTCGGTGGGATCGGTGTAGAGATCGACCTGGACAGGGATCAGCAGTTGATTGTCGTTTCGCCTCTTCCCGGCACTCCGGCAGGGCGGGCCGGGATCAAAAGCGGGGATATCATCAGGGAGATCAACGGCAGGGATACGAAGAACATGACCATTGTTGAGGCCGCCAACCTGCTCAGAGGGCAGCCGGGCACAGAAGTGTCGTTGCTCATCTGGCGTAAGGATGAGAACCGTTCCCTTCGCTTCAACCTGGTGCGGGAGCAGATCGCCGTTCCCTCGGTAACGAGCAGAATGCTTGCCGGTCATCCGGGGATCGGCTACCTGCAGGTGATGCACTTCAACCGGGCCAGCACCAATGCTCAACTCAGACAGGAACTCTCCAAACTGGAGGCGGCGCGTTACAGGGGGGTTATTTTGGATTTGCGGGGGAATCCGGGCGGGGACCTCGAGGCTGCGGTAGAGCTGGCTGGGTATTTCTTGAAAAAGGGACCGGTGGTGCGGATCGTTCATAGAGAGGGTATTGAAGATATCTGGCCGCCGAGACATGTGCAGCAGCGCGTCAAAGTGCCCCTGGTCGTGCTTGTGGACGGAGGCAGCGCCAGCGCCTCGGAGATCGTTGCCGGTGCCATCAAGGATACGGGGAGTGGGATTCTGGTGGGAACGCGCACCTTCGGAAAGGGTCTGGTTCAGACCGTTTTCAGTCTGGGCGGCGGAGAAGGGGTCAAGCTGACCACGAACAAGTATCTGACCCCCGGCGGTCTTGATATTCACAAAAAGGGGATCCTGCCGGATGTGGTCATCGAGCAGCCGGAAGGAACCGATAGTGATGTTCAGCTGGAAAAGGCAATCGAAATCCTCGAAGAACAGTTAAAAAACGAGAAGCAGGCGGCGTAAATGATGGATCTTGCTCTCTTTAAAGTTTTTTCCATGACCGCAATTGTGGTCCTGAAAGCTCTGATCAATCCCTTTTTCACGGTGGTGATCGTCCTGGTCTGGGCGCAGTATCGCCGCATGCAGGGGACCAAGATGACGCTGTTCGGGGTGCGGGAATCCGCTCTGCGCCTTACTGCTCTGGCCCTGGCTTATGGGGTTGTCGGGGGTTTTCTCGGCAGTTTGCTGATGGTCCTCTTCGGCGTGACCATTAATGAAGTGGGGATCGGGTGGCTTTGGGGGATCGCCATTTTGCTGATGCTGTTTCACCCCCGATTTTTATGCTTCTCTTATGCCGGAGGTGTCCTCTCCCTGGTTTCCCTGGCCTTGGGATACCCCCAGGTGAACATTCCCGGTCTGATGGGGCTGGTGGCCGTTCTGCATTTTGTGGAGAGCGTTTTGATCCTGCTGAGCGGCCATCGCGATCCTCTTCCCGTCTACGTCCGCAACCAGGCCGGGCGGGTGGTCGGCGCTTTCAACCTCCAAAAGTTCTGGCCGATACCTCTGGCGGTGATGACGATTTTCCCGGGAGCCGCCCAGCAGCTCGCCGGGGATATCATCAGAATGCCGGAGTGGTGGCCGCTCATCCGGCCCTGGGGGGCGCTTTCCTCCCAGGAGATCACCTATAGTGTGCTCCCGGTTATCGCCGCCCTCGGCTACGGAGAGCTGGCCATCACCTGTCTGCCGCGGGAGCGCGCCAAGCGCTCCGCCGTTCACCTGGCCGTTTTCAGTTCTGTTCTCCTCGGGTTATCCGTTCTGGCGTCTCACCATCCGCAGCTGTCCGTCCTACCCGCCCTCTTTTCTCCGTTGGGGCACGAGCTGATTATCTACCTGGGGCGGAGGGAGGAGCTGCAGGGTGCCCCCCGATTTGTTTCTCCTGCTTCAGGGGTGATGGTTCTCGATGTCATCAAAGGATCCCCAGCCCACCGGGCGGGAATTCGTGCCGGTGATGTGATCCGGAGGATTGGGGATTACCCCGTCAGCTTCCGCCGGGATCTCGCCCAGCTACTGGAATCCGGTGCTGAAACCTTGACGGTGGAGTTCACCACCGGCTTGAAGACGAAAAGGCGAAAGATACTGCGGCAGAAGCCGGGGCTGCCAGTGGGATTGATAACCGCTCCCGAGCCGGGTGATCTGCCTAATGTCGATTACCTGAAGGGGGGGCCGCTTCCGGGGCTGCTGCGGCGGTTCCGCCGCCGGCTACGCCCAAAGTAAAGCCCTTTGTTTTTGCCCCGCCCTTTTTCCACCTCATTAATTCCTCCGTCAAGTAACTCCATCCTTCTTTTCGTAATAGTATGTAGAAAACCGATCTTACCGGATTGGGGGTGAAGGGGCTATCTGGCTCTGTTGCGGGTAGCCCCTGGAGATGGAAAACAACAACAGGCACTTATTTGGGAGCGCCCTGACGGGCCGGGGATTTGTGTCTTACTGGCGGTCGCATTTTGAGGACTTCAGGCTTCTGTATCTCTTGAATGGTGGTACCCCTGCAGTGCAGAGCCTGACCATTCGCTTATTGGGGTTGGCTTTGGCGGACCGCGGCTTTGGCGTCAATTATTTTCACCGGGCGGAATATCCCCGTTTTTTAGAAGGCTTGACTGTGCCCTCAAGGGCGGCCGGTGTGCTCAGCGGGGGGCATCCCTGTGCCCGAGAGGGGGTTTTTCCACCGCATCTCGAGGTGTTGGACGTGGCTCTGCCCGGCGCCCCCGGGGGATTGTCGGAGGGAGCCCTTGGCCCCGGATTAAACGAGGCCCTCCGGTTGCTGCAGGCTGCCGGGGAGACGTATGAGCGGATTCGCCGGAGGGGCGGAGAACCGGTTGACGAAGGAGCCGTCGCCGCCCGGGCCGCCGGATGGATAGAGGAACTCCGGGTGGGAAAACCGCTCCTCAGGCATTATTTTGCCGGGAGCGTGGCTGCCGGAGGGGTGCGGGATTTTATCAGCCATCTATCCGGCTTCTGCCGGAAGCGCTATGTTCTGCGAGGGGCTCCGGGAGCCGGAGCAGTGGCCGTTCGGGAGGTCTTGATCCAGGCCTTAAGCCGCGGCTGCCCTGTGGATGCCTGCCACTCCTGGATTAACCCCGGCGACCTGGTGTTGCTCCTTCTGCCGGAGAATGGGGTGGCTGTCGTTGACGGCACCTGCGGTTATGAACCGGAACTTCTTCCCGGGGATGTCGTCTGGGAACTGGAAAGCAACCTCAGAGCAGGAGCGGGTGCCTTGCAGAGGGAAGGGGCGCGGTGGCAAGAGCTCAACGCCCTCCTGGACGAGGCGGGGCAAATTCTCGAAGCTTCTGCGGAGCATCTGGAGAAAGGGGTAGTCTATCCCCCGGAAGAAGAGGTTCAGAAGATCGTCTCCCGGATGGCCAGAGCAATAGCGGTTCCGGAAGGGCGTCGGGCGGCAAGCGCAGTTCGTGTTGCACAAGAAAGGCGGGAAATTTGCCTTTAAGATAGAATTCGGACGGTTCATCGAAAAAACGGCAGTTAGAGGGGGGTGATTTTTGACGTTCGGTAATGATTAATGAACTGCCGTTCGTAGGTGTGCTATAATAATTACCAACCTGAAGGGAGTGGGGGATGCAGCCGTGAACAGTAGAAGTTTTTCAGATCCCTGCCGGTTGCCAAGTCCCTTTATCATCATCTCGCTTTGTTCTGGATGGGGACAGGCCTGAGAACCGGAGAGGTCTCTTGGGTGGTATTATGGGGGGTTGATTGGCCTGCTAACGGGCGACACGAATTCTGTCATATTAGGGGAGAGGAAGCTGAAAGGGGGCACGGCACTAGATGTCGCTGGTACTGGGGATAGACGCAGGTGGTACTTATACGGACGGGGTTATTCTCGATCTCGACAGCCAGCAGATCGTTGCTAAGGCCAAGGTGATGACCACTCATAATAACCTGACTGCAGGAATAAGGCGTTGTTTGGAAGGCTTAAGGTGCGACGACTTCAAAGCCGTCAAGGCGGTAACGCTGTCCACGACTTTGGCCACCAACGCCATAGTGGAGGGGCGCGGCGGTGAAGCGGGTTTGTTGCTGATCGGCTGTGAACCGAAAGACAGGCTGCCCGTCAGGCATTATCAAGTGATCCGCGGGGGGCATAATGTGCAGGGCCTTCCTCAGGAAGAGTTTGATCAGGATGAAGCCCGGGAAGCCATCAGGAGGTTTGAGGGAAAGGTTGAAGCCGTGGCCGTATCCGGGTATTTCAGCATCCGCAATCCGGAACATGAGCTGCTGGCCCGGGACTTGGTCCGGGAAATACTCGGCGTTCCTGTGGTTTGTGCCCATGAGCTATCTGCCTCCCTCGGTTTTTACGAACGGTCGATCACCGCGGCCCTGAACGCCAGATTGATTCCGGTTATCGCCGAACTGATCGATTCGGTTCAAAAGGTTTTGGACCAGATGGGGATCAGCGCACCACTGCTGATCGTTAGAGGGGACGGCAGTCTGATGAGCGAGCAGCTGGCCAGGGAGAGGCCGGTCGAAACCATCCTCTCCGGCCCGGCGGCGAGCATCTCCGGGGCTACGTTCCTGGTGAAGGTGAAGGAGGCCCTGGTGCTGGATATGGGGGGGACGACTACCGATATAGCTATTTTACATAATGGAGTACCGAGGATAGACGAAGAGGGGGCTGTTGTCGGTGGTTGGGCGACCCGCGTCCGGGCGGCTGAAATAAATACCTATGGTGTCGGAGGGGACAGCTACATTCGGGTTGACAGGGAGGGAAGGATTTTGGTGGGCCCCCGCCGGGTTTTGCCGCTGGCGTTGGCGGTCTGCGAATACCCTTATCTGCTGGATGAGCTGCACAGGCAGGAGAAGGGGGATGTTTTTAGCCTCGCTTATTCTCAGCCGGCTGATTGTTATCTCTACGCTGGCGGAGGACGGGCCGACTTTCTATCGGATACCGAAAAGGAGGCGCTGGAGATTCTGAAAAATGGCCCTCACACCCTGTCATCTCTGGCCGAGATGATGGATGTGAAGCCTTACCTGCTCAACCTCGAGCCTTTGGTGGATGCGGGGGTCCTCTGGAAGGCGTCGGTCACCCCTACCGACATTTTGCACGCCAGAGGCCTCTATACTCCCTGGAACAGGGAGGCGGCCGTCTTCGGGATACGGGCTCTGGCCAAGAAAAAGGGCGTGGGTTTCGAAGAGTTTTTGGAGCTGGCTTGGGAATCCATCTTGGAAAAGCTGTTCCTGGCCATCCTGCAGAGTGTCCTTAATTTCGAAAATGTCGGCTGGCAGATTGGAGATGAGCCGGGGGCAATGTATTTCGTTAATAGAATCCTCAAACCGGGTGCTAACGGTGCTCTTTTTAACTGCGCCCTTAAATTCGATATCCCGTTGGTGGCGATCGGGGCTCCTGTGCAGGCTTATCTGCCCGAAGTTGCCAAAAAGTTAAACATGGAATTGATCATACCGCCCACTGCCGAAGTGGCCAATGCCGTCGGGGCGGCGTCCGGTAAGGTCGTTGAGGTGGTTGAGGTTTTGATTAAGTCGCGTTCAGACGGGGGATTTACCGTCCATACCCCCTGTGAGAGAAAGGAGTTCGATTCCCTGGCAGAGGCTTCGGAATACGCCCGGTCGGAGGCGATGAGGTGCGCCGAATTAAAGGCGAAAAAGGCCGGGGCCGCCGCTTACCGCCTGAATGTCGACCGGAAAGACCTTTATATCAGGGAATGGGATCTTTTTATAGAGAGCAGCATAACCGCAACGGCGGTCGGCTGGCCGGTCTGGCAGGAAAAGCCTCATTGAGCGAGAGAGTCAGTGCGGTGACCTCTTGTCCGTCTCGAAAGCGTTTTTTCGCGGCTGTCCTCAAGTGATCTGAGAGGAATGTGGTCGGCAGCGTTCGGGAATCGAGGTGAAATGCGGGAGGTGCGGCGCCGCGCCATACCGGTTTCAGGTCGGCCGAGAAAAGGAAGGGGGAAAGGCAGCCTTTATGAAAGAGCGTCCGCTACTTGGTGGTGATGCCGGTGACCGTTTCCTGGAAGTAGCGGTGGGAGAGGGGAGGCACCGTCTGGTCTGCACCGCCGTCCTTGCCGGGGAGGATGTTACCGTCGTTGTCAGCGGTGGGGATCGCCCCCATGTCGGGGCCGTGGCGATGGCCGTCCCCAGGCCGAGCCTCAAAGACCCAAATAAAACCAGCGCAACGGCCTCCGTTCTGGCGGTAACTGGCCATAAGGATGACGAACTAGCCAGGGCGATCTCTCTGCGCCTGGCTGCGGAGTTGTCCCGCCTGGTCGTGGTGGTCGCCGGAGTGCATGTAGATGGTGCTGATGAAGATGACATCAAAAAGATAACGGCCAATGCCGGGCAGGCGGCGCAGCGGCTGGTCGAGGCGCTGCGGGGGTAGGATTTGACGACAAGCCGTTCTGTTGTTGTGGATAAAATCCATGTGATATAATGCGGAGGGAACAGAACTCCTGTTTTCTTTTCTGGCCTGCGTTGGCCGTTTTCGCCCGGTCATCGGCTGCCGGCTGCTCAAAGGGGAGGTGTGAGCACCCTTTTTAGCGCCGGGAAGATGTGCCTTGTCGGAAGCGGTTTGGCCGGCCGGAAACAAGACCGTTCAGAAACGGGTGTGATTAATGGGAAGGTTTGTGCTGAAATCTTCGTTCACCCCCACCGGGGATCAGCCGAAAGCGATCGCCTCATTGACAGAGGGGATCAAAGCGGGAATGCCCTTTCAGACTTTGCTGGGGGTGACCGGCTCCGGAAAAACCTTTACGATTGCCGGCGTCATCCAGGAGGTGCAGAAGCCCACTCTGGTGATCGCCCCCAACAAGACCCTGGCAGCCCAGCTCTGCGGGGAGTTCCGGGAATTCTTTCCGGACAACGCTGTGGAATACTTCGTCAGCTACTACGACTACTACCAGCCAGAGGCCTATGTACCCCAGACCGACACCTATATCGAGAAGGATTCCTCTTTGAACGAGGAGATCGATAAGCTCCGGCACTCGGCTACCGCAAGCCTCCTGGAGCGGGATGACGTGATCATCGTGGCCAGCGTTTCCTGTATTTACGGCCTGGGCTCCCCTATGGACTACAGGCAGATGGTGGTTTCCCTGCGCCAGGGGATGAATGTCGACCGGGACGAGGTGATCGCCCGGCTTACCGACATCCAGTACCACCGCAACGATTACGAGTTCACCAGGGGCTGCTTCCGGGTGCGGGGGGATGTCGTCGAGATCTTTCCCGCCTCCTACGGAGAGAAGGCCCTGCGGGTGGAGTTCTTCGGTGACGAGATCGAGCGCATTCTGGAGATAGATACCCTCACCGGGGAGGTCTTGGCGCGCCGCCTCCATGCGGCGGTCTTCCCGGCATCCCATTATGTGACATCTCCTGACCGGATGAGCAGGGCGCTGGATGCGATCGAAAGGGAGCTCGAAGAGCGCCTCCAGGAGCTGCGCTCCGAAGGGAAGCTGTTGGAGGCCCAGCGCCTGGAGCAGCGCACCCGCTTCGATATGGAGATGATGCGGGAGGTGGGGACCTGTAAGGGGATCGAAAACTACTCCCGGCATCTGACCGGGCGCCGGCCGGGAGAGCCGCCTTATTGCCTTCTGGACTTCTTTCCGGAAGACTTCCTGGTGGTGATCGACGAATCCCACATTACCGTGCCCCAGATCGGCGGCATGTACGCCGGGGACTACAGCAGGAAAAAGACCCTGGTGGATTACGGGTTCCGGCTTCCCTCGGCTTTGGACAACCGCCCGCTGCGCTTTGACGAGTTCCTGGCCAAGGTGCCGGAGGTTATCTTCGTCTCGGCGACCCCTGGTCCCTTCGAGCTGGACCACAGCCACCAGGTGGTGGAGCAGATCGTGCGGCCGACCGGGCTGGTGGATCCGGAGGTGGAGGTGCGCCCGGCAGCCGGCCAGGTGGACGACCTGGTGGCGGAGATCCGCCTGCGCGTGGAAAAGCGGCAGCGCGTCCTGGTGACCACCCTCACCAAGAAGATGGCGGAGGACCTTACCGATTACCTCCAGGAGCTGGGGATCAAAGTGCGCTACCTGCATTCAGACATCAATGCTCTGGAGCGCATGGAGATCCTGCGCGACCTGCGCCTGGGCGTTTTTGATGTTCTTGTGGGAATCAACCTCCTGCGGGAGGGGCTCGATCTTCCGGAGGTGGCTCTGGTGGCCATCCTGGATGCCGACAAAGAGGGGTTCCTGCGGTCAGAGCGCTCTCTGATTCAGACCATCGGGCGGGCTGCCAGGAATGTGGAAGGCAAGGTGATCATGTACGCCGATGCGGTCACCGACTCCATGCGGCGCGCCATTGACGAGACCAACAGGAGGCGCCGTATCCAGAAGGAATACAATGAGAAGCACGGTATCACTCCCCGCACCGTCCAGAAGGGGGTACGGGGGTTAATCGAGATTACCCTCCCGGCGGAAGTGGCCGAAGAAAAGGTGGGCTACAGCACAGGAAGGTCGCTGGAAGGCATGAGCAAGAAGGAGCTGGAGAAGCTCATTGCCCGGTTAGAGCAGGAGATGCGCCAGGCCTCCCGGCAGCTGGCCTTTGAAAGGGCCGCAGAGGTGCGGGATTTGATCATCGAACTGCGCAAAGAACTGAGCACCAGGTCCCGCAAGGGCGGGAGCGACAGGAAAGAAGTGCTGACCGATTCTGAGACGGAAAAGGCAGGGAGGCATCAAAAGGAGAGATGTGCGCCAGGCAGGAAAAAAAGGTCTACCTCCCGGCGCGGGACAAGATTGTCATCCGGGGGGCGCGGGTCCACAACCTGAAAAACATCGACGTGGAGATACCTCGCAACAAGCTGGTAGTGATTACGGGATTATCCGGGTCGGGGAAATCCTCCCTGGCCTTTGACACCATATATGCCGAAGGACAGCGGCGCTATGTGGAGTCTCTCTCCGCTTACGCCCGCCAGTTCCTGGGCGTGGCCGACAAGCCCGATGTGGACTACATCGAAGGGCTTTCCCCGGCCATCTCCATCGATCAGAAGGCCGGGAGCCGCAATCCCCGCTCTACTGTGGGAACGGTAACGGAGATCTACGATTACTTGCGCCTGCTGTTTGCCCGGATCGGGAGGCCTCACTGTCCCAGGTGCGGCCGGCCGGTGCAACAGCAGACGGTTTCCGGTATGGTCGACCAGGTTCTCTCCAACCCCGAGGGGACGAAGATCCAGATCCTCGCCCCGATCGTGCGCGGCAAGAAGGGGGAGCATCCGAAGCTCCTGGCGGAGCTTCGGAAGAAAGGTTTCGTACGGGTGAGGGTGAACGGGGAGATCAGGGAGCTGGACGAGGATATCCCTTTAGACAGGAATAAAAAGCACAACATCGATGTTGTCGTCGACCGCCTGGTGGTGCGGCCGGGCCTGGGGACGCGCCTGGCCGACTCCCTGGAGATGGCTCTGGAGCTGGGGGAGGGGCTTGCCCTGGCGGTGTACCCTGACGGTGGAGAGGTGGTTTTCAGCCAGAACTTCGCCTGCCCTGAATGCGGCATCAGCCTGGAGGAGATCACCCCCCGCCTCTTCTCCTTCAACAGCCCCTACGGAGCCTGCAGGGAGTGCTCCGGGCTGGGTTACCGCATGGAGGTGGACCCGGACCTGGTGGTGGCCAGGGAGCGGTCCGTCCGGGAGGGCGCCCTCCTCCCCTGGACGCATTCCACCCAGCATTACTATCCGCAGATGGTGAAGTCGCTCATGGAGCACTACGGTTGCGGGTGGGAGACGCCCTTTCAGGACCTGCCGGAGGAGGTGCAGGATGTCCTCCTCTACGGCACCTCTGAGCGCGTCCGCTTCCGCTACCAGGATGCTTTCGGCCGGACCAGGGCCTGGTACGGGGCGTTTGAAGGGGTAATCCCCTATCTGATGCGCCGCTACCGGGAGACGGAATCCGAGGAGGTGCGGGAGGAGATCGAGCGGTTCATGACTTCCCGCCCCTGCCCCTCCTGTAAAGGGGCGCGCCTGCGCCCGGAGAGCCTGGCGGTGACGGTAGGTGGGAAGAACATTGCGGAGGTGACGCGCTTAACCGTTCTGGAAGCGCGTTCTTTTTTGAAGAACCTCTCCCTTACTCCGCGGGAGGAGAAGATTGCGCACCAGGTGATCAAGGAAATCGATGCCAGGCTGGGATTTCTGGTGAATGTGGGGCTGGACTACCTGACCCTTGACCGGCCGGCCGGGACTCTGGCAGGGGGGGAGGCCCAGCGCATCCGCCTGGCGACTCAGATCGGCTCCGGACTGGTAGGGGTGCTCTACATCCTGGATGAGCCCAGCATCGGGCTGCACCCCAGGGACAACACCAGGCTGATCCAGACCCTTAAGGATCTGCGTGACCTGGGGAATACCCTCATTGTCGTTGAGCATGATGAGGAGATGATGCTCAATGCCGATGAGATCATCGACATCGGCCCCGGTGCCGGTGTCCACGGCGGCCGGGTGGTGGCTCAGGGAACCCTGGAGGAGATCATGCAGGCTCCGGAGTCCATCACAGGGCAGTATCTTTCCGGGCGGCGGGAGATCCCCGTGCCGGAGGCCAGGCGCAAGCCTGGTGACCGCTGGCTGGAGGTGCTGGGGGCGCGGGAATTCAACCTGAAGGATATCGATGTGGCCCTGCCCCTGGGGCTTTTTATCTGTATCACCGGGGTTTCCGGTTCCGGGAAGAGCACCCTGTTGGAGGAGATCATCTATAAGGGGCTTGTCCAGAGGCTGTACGGCACCCGCACCAGGCAGGGGAAATTCCGGGAGATGCGCGGTGTGGAGCACCTGGACAAGGTGATCAAGATCGACCAGTCTCCCATCGGACGCACTCCCAGGTCGAACCCGGCTACCTATACCGGAGCCTTCGACGGGATCCGGGAACTGTTCTCTCTGACTCCGGAGGCCCGCAGGCGCGGCTACCGCCCGGGACGCTTCAGCTTTAATGTGCGCGGGGGGCGCTGCGAGGCCTGCCGGGGGGACGGGATCATCAAAATCGAGATGCACTTCCTCCCGGATGTCTATGTCCCCTGCGATGAGTGCAAGGGGAGGCGCTACAACCGGGAGACCCTGGAGGTTAAGTATAAGGGGAAGAACATTGCCGAGGTCCTGGACATGACCGTCAGTGAGGCCAATGATTTCTTCCAGAACATTCCTAAAGTAAGCCGCAAGCTCCAGACGCTGGTGGATGTCGGCCTGGGCTACATCAAACTCGGCCAGCCCGCCACCACCCTTTCCGGTGGGGAGGCCCAGCGGGTCAAGCTGGCGGCGGAGCTTTCCCGGCGTAGCAACGGTCGTACCCTCTACATTCTGGATGAGCCCACGACGGGCCTGCATAAAGAGGACATCAGAAGGCTGCTCCTTGTTCTGGAGCGCCTTGTCGAGACCGGGAATACGGTGGTGGTCATCGAGCACAACCTGGATGTGATCAAAACCGCCGACTATGTCATCGACCTGGGCCCCGAGGGCGGAGAGCGAGGGGGGCGGGTTGTGGCCACGGGAACGCCGGAGGAAATTGCCGCCTGCCCCGAGTCCCACACCGGGCGCTATCTGAGAAAGGTGCTGGGGATGGACCGGTCTTCGCAGCGGGGGCCGGATAAAACCGTTCTGACGACGGGGTGAGCTTCTGGAGGTGGAAGCCGTGGATGCCTCGCTGGATATCAACGCAGAGCTCAAAAAGGAACTGGATCACCTTCCCGACAGGCCGGGTGTCTACATCTTCCGAAACCGGGGGGGAAGGCCCATTTATGTAGGGAAAGCGGTTTCTCTCCCCAACCGCCTGCGGTCCTACTTCCAGGCACGGGGGATTCCCGAGCGGATCAGGCGCATGATGGAGGAGGCGGAGCGCCTGGAGTATATAGTTACCGACACCGAGGCGGAGGCACTGGTCCTGGAGTGCAACCTGATCAAGAGGTACCGCCCCAAGTACAACATCGATCTCAAGGATGACAAATCTTACCCTTACATCCGGGTGACTGCTGAGGAATTTCCCAGGGTGATGAAGACCCGCAGCCTGGTTCAGGACGGGTCGCGTTACTTCGGGCCCTACCCCGACGTAGGGGCGGTTAAGGAGACCCTCAACTCCCTGCGCCGGCTCTTTCCCTTCAGGTCCTGCCCCGACCGCAGGCCGGCGCCGCGCAGCAGGCCCTGCCTCTACGGTCAGATCGGACAGTGCCTTGCTCCCTGCACCGGCGGCGTTTCTCCCGAGAAGTACGGGGATATGATCGAGCAGCTGGTGCTCTTCCTGGAGGGGAGGACCCATGAGGTCGAAAAGCGCCTGCGCCAGCAGATGAAGGAGGCGGCGGAGCGGCTCGACTTCGAAGAGGCCGCCCGCTACCGGAACCGTCTGGAGGCCGTTAACAAGTTCCGGGAGCAGCAGAGGGTGGCCCGGGCAACCGGCCCAGATCAGGACATCCTGGCGGTTGGTGCCTACTTAGAGGAGGTATGTGTGGTCGTCCTTCGTGCCCGGGGGGGGAAGGTGGTGTCCCAGGAGCACTACTTCGTTACCGGAGCCGAGGGGCTCCCCCCCGGGGAGGTTCTGGCTTCCTTCATCAAAAGATACTATCAGGAGGGGAGGGAGATCCCCAAGGACGTGCTTGTCAGTTCGCCGTTCCCGGAAGGAGAACTCCTGGCCGGTTGGCTGGGTGAAAAACGGGGAAGCAAGGTGGAGATCCGCTTCCCCAGGCGCGGAAGGGGGAAGGATCTGGTGGAACTGGCCCTGGAGAACGCCGCCCTCAAAGCCGAGCAGCGCTACCGCTGCTCCCTGAAAAGCAAGGAGAAAGGGAGGGCACTGGTGCTCGCCCTCCAGGAGGCTCTCCATCTCAACCGCCCTCCCAGGAGGCTGGAGTGCATCGACATCTCCCACTTCGGGGGGAAGGAAGCGGTGGGGTCGCTTGTCTGCTTCAGCGACGGTCAGCCCGACAAGCAGGGGTACAGGCGCTATCGGCTCAAGGCATCAAAAGAGGGTGATGATTACGCCGCAGTGCGGGAAGTGGTTCTGCGCCGGGTTAAAAATGCCGGTAAAGACGGCCTGCCGGACCTGCTGGTGATCGACGGGGGCAGGGGGCAGCTCAACGCTGCATTGGAGGCGCTGCGGGACAGCGGCTCTCCCGGCGTGTCGGTAGTTTCCCTGGCCAAGGAGGAGGAGGGGATCTACCTGCCCGGGTACCAGAGCCCTGTCCTCCTTCCCCGGAACCACCAGGGTCTCCACCTTCTCCAGCAGGCGCGCGATGAGGCGCACAGGTTTGCCAATAGCTACCGCGAGCGGCTGAGCAGGCGTAAGGTTAAGGCCTCGCTCCTGGAGCAGGTGGCGGGGATCGGGAAGAAGAGGCAGGATGCCCTGATCCGGCGCTTTGGCTCCCTCGCCCGGATGCGGGAGGCGACCCTTGAGGAGCTGGCTGAGGTGCCGGGGATGAACAGGAAGGCCGCCGAGGCCTTGTACGAATTCCTGCACCAACCGGAGGCTCAATAGACCACCATGCCGCCGGAGGCGGCACCGTCGTCCTGTCCGGCCTGAAAACGGGAGTCGAGCGGTAGACCGGCAGGGTATGCGGTCTATTTTCAGGGCAGAGGCCGTTGTTCGGGTGTTACTGCTGCCCGTTAAGATAAGGGATCCGGTGAAACAACCGATAATGGAGTTACGGAGGATTGCCGATGGGTGAGATAAAACTGGTGGCCGTCGATCTGGATGACACCCTCCTGCGGGATGACCTGACCATCTCCAGGCGATCGCTGAGTGTCCTGCGAGAGGTACGGGAGAGGGGCGTTGTCGTTACCCTGGCAACGGGAAGAATGTTCCCTTCGGCCCTGCCCTATGCCAGGCAGTTGAATTTCGAGATGCCCCTGATAACCTACCAGGGCGCTCTGGTGAAAAACGCCTTCTCCGGAGAGGTCGTTTACGAGTGCAGCCTGCCTGAAGAGGTGGCGCGCCTGGTTATTCATTACGGGCGCCGGAACAACATCCACATCAACTCTTATCTTCAGGATAAGCTCTACGTCGAAAGGATCACATCCTTAGGTGAACACTATGAGCGGCACGCAGGGGTGCCCTTTACGAAAGTGGATGACCTGGAGGAGCTTCTGGAAACCGGCCTTCCCTACAAGATGCTGCTTATCGACGAGGAGGAGAAGCTTCAAGAGCATGCGGCAAAGCTGCGGGAGCTTTTTGAGGGGGTGGGGCAGGACGTCTACCTGGCCAAGTCCAAGCCCACTTACCTGGAGGTTAATCACCCACAGGCCACCAAGGGTGCGGCCTTAAAGAAACTGGCGCAGAGGTTGGGGGTAAGCCGGGAAGAGGTGATGGCCTTCGGGGACAGCTATAATGACCTGGAGATGCTGGATTTTGCCGGGATCGGTGTCGCCGTCGCCAACGCTTACCCCGAAGTGCGCGCTCGTGCCCGATATATTACGGCTTCCAACAACGACGACGGCGTTGCCGAGGCACTGTTAAAATACGTCCTCAAAGGGGACACCTCCTTTGTGCGGATCGCCGGGGACGGGGAAAAAGGCATAGGGAAGAGCGATTTGCGATAAAATGAAAGAAAAAAAGGGTGTGGCGGATGGAGGATCTGATTAAGGTTGATGTCGGCCATTTGCTGGCTGAGGGGGGGAGTGACCACTTCCTTTCCGCGGCGGAGCTGGACTCCCTGATTGCCGGGTACGGTACGGTGTTTCGGGAGTTTCAGGTCGATTTGAGAGAGAGACGCTCTCCTATTACCCTTTCCTTCCTGGAAGAAGAGGATATCGCCAGGATCAAAGGCATCGCTGCGGAACTGCGGGGGAAGTACGAGAACGTTCTGCTGCTGGGGATAGGCGGTTCCGCTCTGGGAACGAAGGCCATTCTCCAGTTTTTAAGGGGGCCTTACAACATCCTGGAGGATCGGCCGCGCCTTTTTGTCCTGGATAACATCGATCCGGCAGTTGCTGCACAGCTGGGGCGCATCCTCGATTTCGGCGAGACCGCTCTAGTCTACACCAGCAAGTCCGGGGCTACCCCGGAGACGGCGGCAAACTTTATCTATTTTTATCAAAGGTACAGGGAAGCCGGTGGTGATGACAGGGACATCGTCATCATCTGCGACCCGGGGGACAACGGCATCAATCACCTCGCCCGCAAGCTGAACTGCCACCTGCTCCGCTTCCCACCGGCCCTTCAGGGAAGATATTCGGTGATGTCCTCTGTAGGGTTCCTCCCTGCGGAGCTGGCCGGGATCGACTGCAGGGAACTGTTGAAGGGAGCCGAGGCGGTGCACAGAGCGGCAGTTGAGGCACCTCCTGCGGAAAACCCGCTCTTTCTGTTGGGCGCCTGTCTTCTGCAATTGAGCCGGCGCGGGAAGAGTATTCATGTGCTTTTCCATTACAGCAGCCTGCTGGTCGAGTTCGGGCTCTGGTTCATGCAGCTTTGGGGAGAGAGTCTAGGCAAGAGGCTTTCCCTAACCGGAGAAGTGGTGAAGGCGGGAACGACACCTCTGGCCTGCACAGGGGCAACAGACCAGCACTCTTTGTTGCAGCTCTTCAAAGAGGGGCCCGACGATAAGGTTTTCGGTTTTGTCGGAGTGGAGCGGGCACAGCGCGACCTCAGACTGGCAGGTGTTTTCCCGGAAGAGCTCGAATATTCTTATTTTGAGGGACATACCATGCAGGAACAGCTTCAGATCGAGCAGCTGGCCACAGAGATGAGCCTGGTGAATTCAGGGCATCCCTGCTACAGGATTACCCTGCGGGATGTCAGCGCTCCGGCCCTGGGCGCTCTCTTCTACTTCTACGAAGCGCTCACCGTTTTTATGGCGCAGCTTTATAATGTTAACCCTTATGATCAGCCCGGGGTTGAGGAGGGTAAACACATCACCTATGCCCTGATGGGCAGGAAAGATTACCGGCACCGGGAAGAAGAATACCGGAAGGGATTGGAGAGGTACCGGGAAGGGAGCCGCATCTTTGGAATCAAGGAATAAGCCGATAGGAGAACAAAGATGAGCAATGTCTTGGCGGTGGACCTGGGGGGAACCAAGATCCGTTCGGCGCTGGTGACTCCGGGAGGAGAGATTGTCGCGGAGGATGTCCGCCTTACAGAGGCCTGTCTGGGTTTCAAAGGGGTTGCCGACCGCATCCTGGCGGGGATGGCGGCGGTTGCCGCAGGCAGGGACACCTGTGGAGCGGGGTTGGCCGTGCCCGCTTACCTGGAACCGGGCACGGAGCGGATCCTCTTTGCACCGAATTTGAAATGGCGGAACGTGGATTTAAAAAGGGAACTGGAAGATGCTCTGGGGTTGCCCGTCTGGCTGGAGAACGACGCCAACCTGGCTGCTCTGGGGGAGCACCGCTACGGTGCGGGGCGGGGGTTTAAGGATCTGGTTTATATCACCGTCAGCACGGGGGTCGGGAGCGGATTGGTTCTGGGCGGCAGGCTTTATAACGGCGCTTACGGCGGTGCCGGGGAGTTCGGGCACATGGTTGTTGACCCGGAGGGCCCCTTTTGTTCCTGCGGGAACAGAGGTTGTCTGGAGGGAGTTGCCTCTGGGTGCGCCATTAAAAGAAAGGCCCAGGAACTGATAAAATCCGGAAGCGGTAGAAGGATGCTCGAACTGGCTGGTGGAGATCTCTCTGCCGTCGATTCCCGGATAGTCGGGCTGGCCGCCCGGGAAGGCGACTCCGAGGCCAGGTCGATTTTGGCGTCGGCCGGACGCTACCTGGGGATTGCTATAGCCAGTGTTGCCAACCTTCTTAACCCGGCGGTGTTTATCGTCGGCGGAGGGGTTGCTCGCGGTGTGGGGAATTACCTGCTGGAGCCCGCCGTTGAAGAGGCCTATCGCCACGTCTATCCTCCCTACCGGGGGTCGCTGAAGATTCTCCCTGCCGCTCTGGAGGGCAGGGAGGGTGTCCTGGGAGCGGCGGTTTTCGCCCTTGAGCGGCTGGCCGGTAGCTGTAATGGCTGACTGGCCACGGAGTACACACGGAGTACAGTAGTTGATCAGGTACGGGAGGGAGAGGGGCAATGGAAGAGCCGAATGCCATCCGTCTGGTGATCGTTACCGGGCTTTCCGGTGCGGGCAAGACCCAGGCAATCAGGATTCTGGAGGATCTGGGCTTTTTCTGTATCGACAACCTGCCACCGATGCTGATCCCCAAAATCACCGAACTCTGCCAGCAATCCGGGGGAAAGGTGAAGCGGGTTGCCCTGGTGATGGATGTCCGGGGAGCGCTTTTCTACGATTCCCTGAGCGAGGAGCTGCGCAAGCTGTCGGAACAGGGGATTAAATACGAGCTCCTCTTTCTGGAAGCGTCCGATGCGGCACTGGTCAGAAGGTACAAGGAAACCCGCAGACAGCACCCCTTCAAGGGGGAGGGCTCCGTCCTGGAGGCTATCCGGGCTGAGAGGAAGCGCCTCCGGGAGATACGCGGTGCGGCCGACATCGTTCTCGACACCACCGAGATGACCGTTCACGATCTGAAGAAGAACCTTACCCAGATTTTCGGTGACGGCCGACCTGGATTTACGATTAAAATCGTATCTTTCGGCTACAAGTTTGGAATCCCTCTGGATGCCGACCTGGTGATGGATATCCGTTTTCTCCCCAACCCCAACTATGTGGATGAACTGAAGATGTTAACCGGGCTGGATCCGGCTGTGGTGCAATACATCTTCTCTTATCCGGTATCGAACACCTTCCTGCGCCGCTTTTATAACCTCTTGAAGTTTCTCCTGCCCTATTATATTAAAGAAGGCAAAACCTACCTCGTGATTGCGGTTGGATGCACCGGCGGCCAACACAGGTCGGTGGCGGTGGCAGAAAAGCTGGCCGAACTGCTAAAGAAGTGCTGCTCCATCCAGGTTCAGCACCGCGACCTTTCACGGGGAAGGTCAGGTGAAGAGCCGTGAGGCTGAGCAGTCTGTACACTCTGCTTTATCGTTTTTACCGCCGGCAGTTCCTCCGGCTCGGCCCCCGGGTGGTGGCGGTGGGCGGAGGTACAGGACTTCCCGTGCTGCTCAGGGGATTAAAGAAGTACACCGAAAACATCACCGCCATCGTCACTGTAGCCGATGACGGCGGGAGTTCGGGGAGGCTGCGGGGTGAATTCGGGATCCTGCCGCCGGGGGATATCAGAAACTGCCTGGTGGCCCTTGCGGAGACGGAAACCCTAATGGATAAACTCTTTCACTACCGCTTTGCCCAGGGGGATGGGCTCACCGGCCATAACCTCGGCAATCTGCTGCTCACCGCTTTGACGGATATCACAGGGGACTTTCAAACGGCGATCAGGGAGGCCAGCAGGGTTTTGAAGGTGCGCGGACAGGTGCTTCCCTCTACCCTGCACCAGGTAACCCTTCATGCCGAACTGGCAGACGGGACCGTGATCAGCGGCGAAAGCACCCTGCCCCTGGCCGGAGCTCCTTTGAAGAGGGTTTTCCTGACGCCGGAGTCCTGCTCGCCGGTACCGGAGGCCATTGACGCCATCTACCGGGCGGATCTGATCCTGCTCGGGCCGGGCAGCCTCTTTACGAGTGTTTTGTCCAGCCTGCTGGTTCCGGGAATTGCCTCCGCCATCAAGCAGTCCCAAGCTGTAAAGTGCTACGTCTGCAATATCATGACCCAACCCGGTGAAACCACCAACTATACCGCTTCGGATCACCTGCGGGCGATTTACGACCATGTCGGGCACGGCTGGATCGATTACGTGCTGGTCAATACGAAGAAAATTGCCCAGGCCAGTCTGGAGAAATACGCACGCCAGGGAGCGGCACCGGTCAAAATCGACTACGGCGCGCTGGAGAAAATGGGGGTGAGGGTGCTGAAGGCAGACCTGCTGGACGAGAGGGAGCTGGTGCGCCATGACCCTGAGAAGCTGGGGCGTGCCGTTCTTAGGCTCTTAGGCGGGCACATACCCCCCGGCGGCAGAGGCCAGCCGAGCCGAGAGCGATAACGCAGTTGCGGAAGGCACAAGCGGATATCCGGCGACCGGAGCCGTCTTGAGTGGGTGAAAACAGGAGTTACCGGGGCGGGGCCGACGGAAGTTTTAGAGCGGTGCAGCTATTAATTATTGATAAAGAGCGGCGTATCTTTCAGGACGGGGGAAAGGGTGATGGTAAGATGTCTTTTTCGGCACAGGTCAAGGATGAGGTAGCCCGCCTCGAATTGCGAAACGACTGCTGCCGACGGTCGGAGCTGGCGGCCCTGGCGCGGGTTGCGGGGACGATTCTGCTCGGACAGGAAAAGAGGCAGCTGGTCCTGACCACCGAAGCCTCTACCGTTGCCCGCCGCATCTTCAGGCTGGTCAAGGCGTTGGGATGGGGCGGGGTGATCACGGTGCGGCGCTATGCCCGGCCGCGGCGCCACCGGTTGTTCGCAGTTCACATACCCCTGGAGGAAGAAGGACGCCTTCTGCTGCCGCAGCTGGGGTTTGTCGGCGGTGAGAACATTCCCCTCCCCCGCCTGGACCCCGCTGTTTTTGAGAGAAACTGCTGCCGGCGGGCATTTCTCAGGGGCTGCTTTCTTGGCTGCGGCTTTGTCAGCGACCCCAATCGGGCCTATCACCTGGAACTGGTGCTGAAGACTGTGCAGGGTGTCGAGGATGTGGCGGCTGCGCTCTCCGCATTCGGTTTGAGGTCGGGCATTGGGGAACGCAAGGAGGCCTACCGGATTTACCTTAAGGATGCGGAACAGGTGGTGGAGTTTTTGCGGGTGATCGGAGCCAACCAGGCGGTGCTCTATTTCGAAAACTGCCGTGTCCTCAAAGAGATGAAGAATCAGATCAACAGGTTGGTGAACTGTGAGACCGCCAACCTCGGGAAAACGGTGGAAACGGGGCTGAAGCAGGTGGCCCTGATCAAAGAGATCGAGGCCCTGGCAGGGCTCGGTGCCCTGCGGCCGCAGCTGCGGGAACTGGCTCTGCTTCGGCTGCGTTACCCGGAGGCGAGCCTCTCCGAGCTGGGCCGGCTGCTCATGCCTCCCTTGGGGAAATCCGGGGTCAGCCACCGCTTCAGGGAAATGCAGCGCTTCGCCGAACAGCTGCGCAAGCGGCAGGGGAATCCCGGTTCATGATCTCTCCGCTGAATTAGCCCACGACTGGCCGTCTTTTATTTTCGCATTTTCACCGCTAAAGTGGCAGCAGCGTTAAATCGAATGCTTTGCTTTTGGAGGTTGGACGATGGTGTGGAGGTTTTTGCGCCGTTATTTCCTGACGGGTGTGCTCGTGCTCCTGCCGGTGATCATTACAGTTTATATTCTGGTGTTTGCCTTTAACCTGGTGGATGGAATGCTCCGCAGCCTCATTCAGAGAATTGCCGGCCGCTATATACCCGGCCTGGGTTTATTGATCATCCTGGTTCTTATCTTCCTGGCCGGCGTCATCGGAACCAATGTGGTGGGAAGGAAGTTCCTCAATATCGGGGAGCAGCTCTTTGAGCGCCTCCCGGTCGTCAAAAGCATCTACACAGCTGTCAAGCAGGTCATGGAGGTGCTGACCACACAACGCCGGGCGGCCTTTCGGCACGTGGTCCTGGTGGAATACCCCCGCAAGGGAATCTATTCTTTAGGGTTTATAACCGGAGAAGCCCCCTTCGAGGTGAAGGAGAATGTTGCTGAGGATCTTCTAAACGTTTACCTTCCGACAACCCCCCCGACCCAGGGAGTGTTTATCATGGTGCCCAGGAGTGATGTCCGCATCCTGAAGATGAGTGTCGAAGACGGCTTTAAGCTGCTTGTTTCGGCGGGAATCATCACCTCCTCTCCCTCCTATCTCAACAGACAAAAACCCTCCCGGCGAGGGGGTGGAGATATTCCGATCTACCGGAGGGCTCCCGACAGCGGTGAGAGTTAAGGGCGGTTTTGAATTTTTTCTTGTTTATCAAACCGCATATCTTATTAATGAGAAGGCAGGAATCCGGCCGGTCGGGGGAGAATTCCTTAGTTAATAAAACGGGGGGTGCGGAAATGCGCTTGAGTTATGGGATCAACCTGGAGCAGACCCAAAAACTGATCATGACACCGGAATTGCGCCAGGCGATCACTGTGCTTCAGCTTTCGGCGGTGGATCTCGCTCAATACGTGGAAAACGCCATGCTGGAAAATCCTCTCCTTGAAGTTACCGAGGATGCTGATGCTGAGGGGGTGGCGTCTTCCGAGAAGTTCAAAGATGATTTTACGCGGGAATGGTGTGAATACCTTTCGGAGTGCGGCCAGGTTGACAGGTCCTTTGACCGCGCCTGGGCAGAGGAAGAAGGTGAGCGCTATAATTTTGAGCACTTCGTGGCTCAGGTGCCTACTCTCAGTGAGCACCTGGACCTGCAGCTGCGCCTTGCCCTTTCCGATCCCCGTGATCTCAAGATAGGGGAGTTTTTGATCGGCAACATCAACGACCGCGGCTATCTGCAGATCAGCCTGGAAGAGGTGGAAAGAACATACGGTTATCCCGTTCGGGAGACCGAGCGCATTCTCAAGATTATTCAGAGCTTCGATCCGCCTGGCGTGGGGGCCCGGGACCTGTCTGAATGCCTTTTGATTCAACTTGAACAGCGCGGCTGGCGAACGCCCGCCTTGGAAAAGCTGGTTCGCTTCTATTTAGGCGACCTCGCCAACGGTAATCTGCTGAAGATCGCCGCGGCCCTGGATCTGCCGGTTCAGGACGTGCAGCACATGGCCGATCTGATTAAAACCCTCGATCCGATACCGGGACGGAATTTTTCCCGGCCCGGGGAGAATCGCTACATCGCCCCGGATGTGGTTGTGGAGAAATTCGATGACGAATATATAATCCTGGTCAACGACATCTCCGTCCCGCGCTTGATGATCAATAAAACCTATCAGAGCCTGTTGAACCAGCAGGAATCGTGCGACCCGGGGACGGCCCAGTTTATTCAGAACAAGCTGAAGTCGGCCATCTGGCTGATACGCAGCATTGAGCAGAGGCGGCTGACGCTCTACCGGGTAGTCAGCTGTATCGTGGAATTCCAGAAGGAGTTTCTGGATAAAGGGGTGAAACACCTCAAGCCCTTAAACCTGAAGCAGATTGCAGATGCTGCCGGGCTGCATGAGTCTACCGTCAGCAGGGCGATCGCCAATAAATACATTCAGACCCCCCAGGGGCTTTTTGAGCTGAAATTCTTCTTCACCAGCGGGGTGGAGAACGTCCTTGCCGGTAAGATGGTGGCGGCGGAGAGCATCAAGCAGGTTTTGAAAGAACTGATCGCAGGGGAGGATCCGTGCCGTCCGTACAGCGACCAGCAGCTCTGTGAGCTGCTGCAGGCCAAGGGTATCAATATAGCGCGGCGCACGGTGGCGAAATACCGGCAGGAGATCGGAATCCCCCCTGTGCGGCAGCGGAAGCGCTATCGATAAAATATTAACGGTAAATCGCCTCAGGATTTCAATAAATACGCAGTGAAGACGGCTGGATGAAGCCGTTTTTTTTCTCGTGATCTGGGTCAACAGAAACTTCAGTAACCATGTGAACACCGGGTAAGGTTTGCTGAAGCCCTGCGGGCGTAAATCCTTCAGCAAGTCCGTTTCACTTTTTTCAATGCTTAAGCTCCATGAGTTAACAGGTTTGCCAGTTCTTGCAGGCACACTTTTGTAAGTCTTTCAGTTCACTATTGATGCGGGAACCGACAGCCCCTCTGTTACCGGCACCGACGCTGCATCGGGTTACCTCCCCTTTTCTTTCAGGATTTGCTTTGCTCTCCTTTTTCCTCCCCCTTGGGTTGCATTGCCATTTAAATAGTATATAATTTTAAATGAAATGTTATATATTAAATGGGGATTGAGGCTTATTTTTATGGATGATTTCCCGGCACACAAGAGTGCCGGAATTTGCGGCAGGTCCAATATATTAGGGGGGAAAACCGCATACTATTAGTGCCGGATTTCTCCTGGCAGCCGCTTGGAGAGGGTCGATTGTTGTTTGAGAATAGAAGGGAGGATATCATTTATGACTGTGAGAGTAGGAATCAACGGTTTTGGACGGATCGGGCGGCTGGTGCTGCGCGCCGCAGCCGGCAGTCCCGATATCGATGTGGTAGCCCTCAACGACCTCGTCGATGCCGAAACCAATGCCCACCTTTTCAAATACGATTCTGTCCACGGCACCTTCCAGGGCGAAGTAACTGCCGGTGAGGGTGAGATTAAGATCAACGGCAAGGCAATCCGGGTCTTCTCCGAGAAGGATCCCAAAAAGCTGCCTTGGGGCGAGCTGGGGGTGAGCATCGTCGTTGAAGCCACCGGAAAATTCCGGGACAGGGATACCGCCTCCGCTCACCTGGAGGCCGGGGCCAAAAAGGTTATCATCACTGCGCCGGCTAAGAACGAGGACATCACCATCGTCATGGGGGTCAATGAGGATAAATACGATCCGGCCAATCATCATATTATCTCCAATGCCTCCTGCACCACTAACTGCCTGGCTCCTATTGTCAAAGTCATCCACGAAAAATTCGGCTTAAAGCGCGGCCTGATGACCACAACGCATGCCTACACCAACGACCAGCGGGTACTCGATCTGGCGCACAAGGACCTGCGCAGGGCGCGTGCCGCCGCCCTTTCCATGATCCCCACAACTACCGGGGCGGCGAAGGCCGTTGCTCTGGTGCTCCCCGAACTGAAGGGGAAGCTGACCGGGATCGCCATCCGGGTGCCCGTACCCAATGTTTCTCTGGTGGACCTGGTGGCCGAACTGGAAAAGCCCACAACGGTGGATGGACTCAACCAGGCCTTTAAAGACGCCGCCGGCGGTAAGCTGAAGGGAATCCTGCGCTATTCTGATGTTCCCTTGGTTTCCCGGGATTACAACGGGGATCCCCATTCGGCAATTGTGGACGGCCCCTCCACTATGGTCATAGACGGAACACTGGTGAAGGTGTTTGCCTGGTATGACAATGAGTGGGCCTATTCCCTCCGGGTTGTCGACTGCGCTCGTTACATTGCCGGCAAGGGGCTTTAAATCGATCGGAAAGGCGGGATGGCAGAGTTGAAGCTGAGAACGATCAGGGAGATCGATGTCGGCGAGAAAAGGGTACTGGTGCGCGTTGACTTCAATGTTCCCCTGGATGATCAGGGGAATGTGACCGATGATACCAGAATTAAGGCTGCTCTTCCCACGGTCAGGTATCTCCTCGACCGCAGGGCACGGGTGATTCTGATGAGCCACCTGGGACGCCCCAAGGGTAAGGTGGTTGAGGGCTTGAGAATGACCGGTGTCGCCAAGAGGCTGGGTGAGCTTTTGGGTCAAGAAGTCAAAAGGGTGGACGACTGTGTAGGGCCGGAAGTGGAGAAGGCGGTGCAGGGCCTGCGGCCGGGGGGGGTTCTGCTGCTGGAAAATCTGCGCTTCCACCCGGAGGAGGAGAAGAACGATCCGGAGTTTGCCCGCAAACTGGCCTCCCTGGCCGATATTTACGTCAATGATGCCTTCGGCACCGCTCACCGGGCGCACGCCTCGACGGCAGGTGTGGCCTCCTTTCTCCCCGCCTTCGCCGGCTTCTTGATGGAAAAGGAGGTCAAGGCACTGGGGAGCATTTTGACCGATCCGGCCCACCCCTTCGTGGCTGTGCTGGGAGGGGCGAAGGTTACGGACAAGATCGGTGTTCTCAACAACCTGGTCGAGAAGGTGGACACCATCCTCTTCGGTGGGGGAATGGCCAATACCTTCCTGCTGGCCCAGGGCCGGGACGTGGGTGACTCTCTGGTGGACAGGGAACACCTGGACTTTGCCCGGGAGTTTATGCAGAAGGCCCGACAGCGGGGGGTTCGCGTCGAGCTGCCAGAGGACTTGGCCATCGCTCCTGCGGACGGGAACGGCTCCCTCCGGGTCGTTGACTCTGATGCAGTGCCTTCCGGCTGGCGTGCGCTGGATATCGGCCCGCGCACCGCGGAGCGGTACGCAGGGGTGATTCAGAGGGCGAAGACAGCCTTCTGGAACGGCCCCATGGGGGTGTTCGAGAAGGATGAGTTCGCCCGCGGGAGTAAAGCGGTGGCCCGCGCCCTGGCCGAGTCGGATGTTGTCTCTGTCGTGGGGGGCGGGGACTCCCTTGCCGTTCTGGAGAAGTTCGGCCTTGCCGACAAAGTCACGCACGCCTCGACAGGTGGGGGGGCTTCGCTGGAGTTTCTCGAAGGGCGGGAGCTGCCGGGTGTGGCGGTGCTCGCCGAAAAGTAAGCGAAGGGTTTCTGAAGAGAGGAGAAATTATTGTGAAAAATAGAAGGATTCCTTTGGTGGCGGGCAACTGGAAGATGCACAAAACGCCCGCCGAGGCGGGGAACTTCGCCAGGCTGCTGCGGCAAAGGGTTGCCCCCGGGCGCGGGGTGGAAGTGATCATTTGTCCGCCCTTTCCTGCCCTGGCAGCTGTGGCCACGAAGCTTGCCGGCAGCGAGATCGGCTGGGGTGCCCAAAACATGCACTGGGAGCCCGAGGGGGCTTATACGGGGGAGGTCTCCGGACCGATGCTGCAGGCGATGGGCTGCCGCTATGTGATCCTGGGGCACTCGGAGCGCCGCAGTTATTTCCGGGAGACGGACGAGGAGATCAGGAAAAAGGTGGGGGCTGCCCTGGCCTGCGGCTTGCGTCCGATCTTTTGC